>NZ_SJPY01000005.1:0-300000 GCF_007860185.1 Novipirellula aureliae | reverse complement strand
CTCGTGCGGACTTTTTGCAGTCCTGTTCAGGACCGGCCAGATATCCTTGCCGTCAATGACGCGATCAGACGGAATTTCGGCGCCGGCAAGGTTGGCAAACGTTGGCAGCAGATCCATGGCAGTCATGATTTCACCATTGACAGTACCGGCCGGGATTTTTCCAGGCCAGCGGATCACGGCCGGCATACGCATGCCCCCTTCGAACGTCGAGCCTTTACCCCCCTTCAACGGCGCTGCCTTCCCGATTTTGGGACCGTTATCACTGGTGAAGATAACCAGCGTATTGTCATCGATCCCCTGTGCTTTGAGGGAGTCTAAAATTCGGCCCACCGACCAATCGATTTCGCTGATCGCTTGCTTATAGATTTTATCCCGTGTTTTGTAGTCGATCTTGCCGCTGATCTTTTCCTCTGCCAACTTGGCCTTAATCGCCTCAGGCACATCCTGCACAAACTCCGGCGACACATGCAGCGGACGATGTGGAATCGGATGCGGCAGATACAGAAAGAACGGTTTGTCTTTATTTGCTTCAATAAATTGAACGGCTCGCTTTGTCAATCGCTGCGTTAAGTAGCTGGCATCGGGTTCCAACTCGATCACCGTCTCCATTTCCAGCAACGGAAGCGGCGGAAAATGATATTTCTTGTTATTTCCATGAAATGGATGGATGTCGTGGCTGTAGGGAATACCGAAATATTCATCGAATCCCTGTCGAGTCGGCAAAAACTCCGGTTGATCACCCAGATGCCACTTGCCAAACATCCCGGTTTTATAGCCCGCCGATTTCAGCACCTCGGCGATCGTGATTTCATTCGGGTTCAAACCCCGAGCATCGGCGGCAAGAAATACGCCACCGGCCATGTCGTTGCGTTTCGGATAACACCCCGTCATCAGGGCTGCGCGAGAAGGCGTGCAAACAGAGCCGGCCACATAAAAACTTGTCAAACGGGCACCTTCGGCCGCCATCCGGTCAATCCGCGGAGTTTTGACATGCTTTCCGCCAAAACAACCCAGGTCCGCATACCCCTGGTCGTCGGCAAGTATCAAAACGATGTTTGGGCGATCGCTTGACTCGGCTTTAAGTGACGGTGTATAAAGGGTTTGTGCGAAGAGTGCTGTGCAAGCCGATATGGCGAGTGTAGTTATTCTGTGTAGCAAATGACGTGGGAATTCTCGGCGGCAACTGAGAGTTCCCGATTGATGCGTTGACTTGGCAAGGAACTTGAACATGTTGAATCCCCTTCTTTGGATGGTGGATGTTGCTTGGACGTTGAGTCAGCAGTGTCGCCAGCGCAATCGTGGTCCACCGCGGATGAATGCTGCGCATAAAAAAACCAAGGGACCACGGTCGGCAAACCGTATGTCGATCCCTTGGCGGCAAGGAACCGAACTCGGTTCCCACACATAGTGTCTTCTCTCTCGTTTCATAAGTCAATTCCCGGCGGCAACCGGGGCAACTCAGAAAGGTTCATTCAAAATGGCAAGGAATCGAAAATCACGTCGCCAGCAGCATGGGTCTGCATGGCACTGGAAACAAACGGACTGCTGGTACTTCACTCCGACAGGTACCAAAAAACGCCAAGCCCTCTTCGACGAGGATGGCGAACGGATTCGCGGCAAGGACAATAAGGAGGCGGCTCAATTGGCTCTCGCCCGAATCAGGCTGACCGACGAACTGACGCCGGTGGTATCGGCTCCGTCAAAAGACTGGACCGTCGCTCAGGTATGCGAAATCTATCTTGAAGATTTGACGAATACTGCGTCACCAGAGTGGGTGACAACGAGCAAATCTTGGCTGAACGAGTTTTGTGGTTACTGCGGTGCGTTGACCGTTCCGGAACTGAAGAAGAAACATCTTCGGAGTTGGCTTCAGAAGCACAAAACCTGGAACAATAACACTCAAAGGAATGTGATCGCCTGCATCAAGGCGGCTTTCAACTATTGCTGCAAGTTTGACGATCTCGATGTGAACCCAATCGCTAGCTATCAGAAGCCGGCGGCTACGGCACGAGTGACTTCATTTAGTCCGGATGAAGAAAAGAGGATCTACTCCGCGACAAACGAGGCACATGCCTTGTTTCTGAAGTGCTGTATTCTTACCGGTGCTCGCCCCTACTCCGAAATGGCTATCGTGACTGCTGACCATGTCGTCGAGACGCCTCACGGGTTGTTCTTTATGCTGAAGGCACGCACTGCCGATGGCGGACATGGGCATAAAGCAGCGAAGAAGACGGGAAAGGATCGTCGCATCATGCTTTGTGACGAAATGGAAGAAATCACACGGCGGTTGATGTCGACCGCGCCGAAGGGTTCAGGCATCCCATTGTTACGGACGAAGCATGGAAAACAGTGGAAGCGATGCAATGGTGTGCAACACTTCTGTTTGATCAAAGAAAAGCTCAAACTTCCGGTTGATCGGGTGACTTACACCTGTCGTCACACCTTCGCGAAGCGGACTTTGTCGGGTTACTACACCGGGCAACCAGTCTCCATCGAAGTTCTTGCTGGCTTGATGGGAAATACGCCGAAGGTTTGTTGGGATCACTACGCTCAGTGGGCCGACGACTACAACGATCCACTTTGGGCAGCATTGGGCAAGACGAAGAAGAAACGAAAAGCGGGGTAGCGACTCGCATTGTCGTGAATTTGTGGCGTAAACCTCGATTCAACGCTAGTTTTGCTAAATTGGAGGCGTTTTTGCGTCATATTACATGATGGAGATCCGTTAGCTCCTGGCGGTACTGTTGATGAACCGAGTGTTGCTAAATTGAACTCGAAAACGCGGCATATTAGGCGTGTAGTGTTATGGCGATCATGCCAATTTTTTAGCTGATGTCCAACTGCCAATCGTCAAAGACAAAAGCCCGACTCAGAAATTCTGAGTCGGGCTTTTCGTTGGCCACTGGATTGCCGTCCGTGGACCATGCCGCCAAGGTTTGCTTGATTGTCAGGGATTTTCAATCGTCAGGACGACCCAGGGTTGTGGTGATGTGCTGGAGACTTCGTTTGATCGGTTTCGGCCGATTTGACCTGGGAGACTTGGGCTTCACCCGCATCAGATCAAGAAGTCGCTGGACTTCTTTCTCGGGAATCTTGATCCGTCCTTGTCCCCGTCTTCCACCTTGCAAGTAGTCAATCGTGACCTGCTGCCCACGCACTTGGAATTCACCGACGTCGGATTGAGTCAGCCAGTCGTACAACGTCAACACCGAGATCCCCAGCCGCTGGGCGGCGTCGGCGGACGAGAGGAGGCTGATAGATGAAGACACGGAATGGCGACGTTTTGAATCGATGCGATGAGCGTTTGCATCCGAGTATCCAAAAACTCATTCCGCTGGCGTTCCGACCATTGGAATTATCTTGGACCACGAGATAGATTTAGGAATTTGCTGCGAATTTGGACGCTGCGTCGGTTGGCGAGTAGCGTGATTGTTGAATAATAAACGGATAGATAAGCCGCTTGGTTAGGAATCAGTTTTTCATTTAAGGAGAATAGAAATGACGAATGGACTGCGAGCACCTTCATCGAAAGCGATAGCGAAGTTTCACGAAGCCGCGCTTCGCCTACGCGGTTCGACTGCAGCTTTTTACATTTGGGATCGGGTATTCTCCCTCGCAGAGAAAGACCGACTGGGCGGAGACCTACAGGAAGCCTATTCGCAAGACGGTGCCATCAGGATGTGGGCAAGAGTTCGCGGCTGCACAGATTACCGGGCTGTGATTGACTTGGCACAAAAACTAAATTTGTTAAGTGAAACCGATCATCGCTGGTTGCTGGAAGAATTCGGTGAGTTATTTGACGCTGATGAAGCCTTTGAGCACGCCGTGAAGCACTGTGATTTCGTTCTGAACGAGCACACACGCGAAATATTTTGGAAGGGCACGATGGTTCCTATCGACTGGGGAAAGTTTCAGTCCCCGTGGTCGTTTATGTGGGAACTGGCTCGCCATGCGAAAGCAAACCTGCCCATTGACTCCATGACCTTCGGTGAGAACTCCGGTCTAGACTTGGTCTCAAAGCGAAAGTCTGAGCTAACCAATAAACCAGTGTTTCCACAGGATCTCGCCGAAAAGATAGTCCCCGTGGGGCGTGGAACGCAAAAACTCGATTTGCCTGCTGAGCAGATTCGCATTTTTGAGCGACATATCGGTGGCGAAATCCGAGAATGGTCGCCTTAGTTTCATTGCGCAGTTTTTTATGTTCGGCTTGCTAAGCCGAAGGTAAGAACGCGTCATGTAGATCGAGTAATCGCAAGCAAGCTATTCGCAATTTAGCGGCATTCGTTTTTGGCCTTGAGTGCAAGGCTGTAGCACAGCTTCCATCTAAGCCATGTCTTTTTTGGCAAACGCTTTCGGTACGGAATTCCGCTCATCGGATCGCCACCGGAACGTCTCTTTTTAGTTTTGGACCTTTCCCTTGATTCAGCGAAGTCTAGGCATGTTGCCCAGTCGCTTCAGCAGAATCATTTTTTAGGAGGTTCAACGATGAACCATGAAATTCGTAGCATGGGTGCTGCTAACCAAGAACTCACCCGCAGGGCTCACCAATGGTGGGCAGAGATGGCCGCGATTCACAACATTGACCTCGTTGGTTTCGACCCGGAGTCGACTTCAGAAACTCGAATCGCATGGGCGATTTCAAATGGATTCGAGATTGGAACGATTTACTCGCGTTTTAGCACCAAGCTGCAAAACTCAACCGACGACCAAGTCCGTGAGTGCATCCAATGGGCAGCAAAGAACAGCATTTACGTTCCGCCAGAACTGATTTCAGTTGACGAGGCCGCGAAGGGCCGAAGCGTTCGTCGCGAAGGTCTTAATCGAACCAAGACCATTCTGAACAAGCATCTTGCAAAAGTGCTGCTTGTTTTCAAGGCGAGTCGCTTGTTCCGACAGGCGGGAAAAGGCTTTCAATTCATAAACGAAGAAGTCGTCGAGGAAGGTTTGCGTGCGGTCAGTGTTTCACAAGGCATTGATACGGGCGATCGCAAGACATGGAAATTGCAATTGCAAATTCACGGATTGATGGACGACATGTTGCTCGACGCAATCGCCGACCACGTCCGTTCGGGATTGTGCGGAATATTTCTAAACAACTGGACGACAGGGGCTATCGGTGTTGGTTACCGCCGAAAAGAAATTCCCGGTGCGCCACTGACCAAACGCGAACGCCCTCGTACGATGCCCGAAGTTGATCCGTTGGCTGCAAAGCTAATTCAGGAACACGCCCAACTCCTGCTGGACGGCATGTCGACCAGCGAAGGGGTCCGTCGTTGGAATGCGGCCAATGGGCCGGTCGATCCCCGATCGTCAACGATGAAGATGATGTATGGGCCATACCGTCGGCTGTTCACAAATCCGCGATTGATCGGCAGGTGGGAGTTCGGTCGTCGCCGAAATCAATTTTCCACGAAGCTCGACAGTGTCAAGCAAGTCGAGCAGTCGGACGACGAAGTCGCCACCCTTGAACGGGAAGAGCTTCGCATTCTCGATGATGAAACATTTTTTGCCCTCCAGGCAAAATTTGCAGCGAGGAAAACGGGACCGCGCGGTCCACGCAAGCAACGCAAGAAGCATCTCTGGGATTTGACGACCGAACTCTTCTTCTGCGCCTGTTGCAGCACTGAGGACTCGCCAGTCAGACTTTACAAAGTTGGTGTAACCGGAATGGCAATGCAGTGTAAAAATGGAGACCAATGTCCTTGCAAGGCGACGGTTCGCAGTGACAAATCGGTGCGGTCCATTTGCAAAAGTTTGACCGAGCTCATTTCGCGTGATGCTGAGTTGGTCGAGACTATCATCCTAAAGAGCCAGGAGATGGATGGCCGTGCCGACGACGGAATTGCAACCCAACTTGAGCAGGCAAAAAAGCGGTTAAGGATATTCGGCAATCGCGTCAACGACTTGTTCGAAATGTCCGGCGAAGGTTCCGACGATGACCGGAAAGAGACCAAAGCTCGTCTTCGTGCGGCGCAGTCCGAACGCACGGGTGCTCAAAGCGAAGTCAATCGCTTGCAGCGGATTATTGATGGCGACACGAATACCTTGACGGTCGAACAAATCCGAGAAAACCTTTCCGAGATGTCAACGCTGCTCACCGAAGCAGCATCAGGCGAACTTGGTGAGGTTGCCGTCTATAAGGCATTGGCGATATTTCGGTCACTGACTGGCGGACAGATCTGGGTACACGTCGAGCGTCGGGCGAACCGCAAACGGACGAATGTCCGCGGATCGTTTCACCCGCGCTTGGTCCTGACGACGACTGCTGGCTCGGCACCATTGGGCGATCCTCCGACCGATGAAGATGAAGTAACTGTTTGGCTTCGTAAACCACCTCGTCTGGACGCAATTGCCCAGCGCGTCCATGAATTAATTGACGTCGAAGGCATGAGCTATCGCGCGACCGCGAATCAGCTCGTGCGTGAGGGGCATAAGGTCAATTCAGGAAACGTTTGGTACAGTTATCGGCGTTGGCACGAGATGCAAGGTCAGAAACCGCCGAAGGTGGCCTACAACGGCGGAAAGAAACGACGGTCACGTTGACGAAAACACTACTTAAATAACCCTCGCGCCTCGTCGATTTGACGAGGCGTTCTTCATGCGCGATGGAAAACCTCGCGTCCCTTTTTCAAATGGAGCTTACGTGAAACCAAAAAATGAAGTGGAGGATCAAGCCCCAGACCAACGCGCGAAGGATCGCGAATCTCTTGCATTGAATCTGGCTTTCCTGGTCGTGCAGCGACATCGTCGAGGGCAATCGTTCGACAAACCACCCGAGGCAAAGGACGAGCCCTCCTCAAGCTAAATTCGGAGCAAAATCGGGGCATATTACTGAAAGAATATGCTAGCTCCGCCACACAACAAAAAACCAATCCACAACACGAAAGGAGGTGCCGATTTGGCACATCTTGTTCTTGCATTCCTCTCAATCGTATTGCTTCTGACTGTCTATGCATTTGTCAGAGAACGTCGATTGAGACTGGCATTGCAATTTATCTTGAAACGTCTAATTGATCGCTGGAGGTCTAATGCGAACAAACCACATCCTACTCATTCCGCTCGCGACGATCGTGATGCTGACGACGGTCGGCTGTGAGGAGGACGAAAACCGTCGGCTTGCTGACATGTCGGAACGACATGAGAAACGGCAAGCCGAACAGAACCGTGATACGGCAGAACTACATCGCAAGGTCGTCGAACTACAACGCGATGTTCAATCGGAACGGGCATCAATTGGCCAACAACGCGATCGCCTCGAAAGCGAGCGGCACGCGATTGCGTCTCAACGACGGTGGGATTCACTTGTCGCGGCAGCGATCACTAACGTGGGACTGCTGCTGGCGTGTTCGTTGCCCCTTGTTCTGGCTTGGCTACTGCTTGCCCGTCCGCCAGCTACAGGAGACGAACAAGCCCTGGTTGAAATCATGCTCGATGATCTTACCGCCAAGCAACCGTTGCTACTGAACCGAAGCGATAACATTTCACCTCGCCGGCTGACTGACTCAGCCGAAGTTTCGGATGACTCAGCATAGGCACCAACCCATTTACAAAGGAGAAAACCATCTCACACATCGTTACGATTTCAGTCGAGATCCGCGACCCGATGGCACTGCGAGCCGCTTGTCGACGGATGCGACTGGACGAACCGGTCCATCAAACCGTGAAGTTGTTCAGCGATCAAGCCACTGGCTATTGCGTTCAGTTGCCTCGCTGGCGATATCCGGTCGTCTGTAACACGGAAGCGGGAGTCGTGAAATACGACAACTACGACGGGCACTGGGGCGAACAGGCACACCTTGATCGACTAATCCAAAGCTACGCGGTTGAGAAATCAATTCTTGAAGCTCGAAAACAGGGGCACCCGGTCACCGAGCAATCGTTGGCCGATGGTTCCATCAAGCTCACAGTTCTTGTTGGGAGCGGAAATTGAAAACCATTTTAATCGTAATCTCACCGAACGGTGAATCGAAGGTCGAGACCCAGGGTTTCTCAGGAAGCGAATGCCGCCAGGCGAGTCGCTTCCTGAAATCCGCTCTTGGCACCAAACGTACCGAAACACTCACCAGTGAGTTTTACGGCCTCCAATCACAAACCCAAACTGAAAACCAACAGGAGAACTAATCGACACGCTCAAACAGACATTTACGTCACAGGGGGCAATCAAGGATTCGGTAAAGCTACTGCTAGTCGTCGAAGGTGTGAATGACATCGAGTTCTTACGACGCATTTCGCTGATGCTTCATGCCAACGACAGCAGCCTACCGAATCTGGCTGAAATGGAACGATGTGGCGAACTGCTCTTCGTTCCATTCGGCGGCGGGCATGTTCGAGCGTGGGCAGAACGTCTTGCTCCGCTCGCTCGGCCCGAATTTCATCTCTACGACCATGAGCTTCCACCGGAGACCGAATTTCGTTTGGAAGCCGCTAAATCCGTGAACCTACGCCCGCGGTGCCAAGCGGTTCTCACCAAAAAGCGGTGCTTAGAAAACTATCTGCATCCCGAGGCCATCTTCGCCGCCGGAGGCATTCGCGTTCATTTCGACGACTTCGATTGCGTTGCCGAGCTAACCGCACGCGAATTGTATCGGCAGCGCCCAGGCGAGATCGCTTGGCAGTTGCAAGCCCGTCGTTCGCAAAGCCGTATGGCGAACCGTGCGAAGCGATGGCTCAATACCCAAGCGGTCGAGAACATGACGGTGGCACTCCTCGATGAGCAAGATCGAGAAGGAGAAATTCTCTCTTGGATGTCAACGATCACCGAATTGACTACATCCTAAACCAACATCAACCCAGAGGAATCAATATGAAACTATCCGATCGGCTGATGGAACTGGTGCGAGCCTGTTTCACCGGCATTTGGATCGAATCGCACGAGCACGACGATGCGTTGCTCGAAATTTCACAACTATGCCACGAACAACAATGGCGACTCGCCACCTGGGACATTGACCAGGGCCTGCGTGTGCCGGGAGCTGCGTCAACCGATGACGCTGGTGCGTCTGACCCGTTGGCCGCGATTCACGCGATGAAGTCGCTGGGGGCTGATGACACCGCATCTATCATCGTTCTGACGAACTTTCATCGCTTTCTCGGTTCTACAGAGATCGTTCAAGCACTCGCACGACAAATTGTTGATGGAAAAGCAAGCCGAACCATTTTTATCGTATTGTCACCAGTCGTTCAAATCCCGACCGAACTGGAAAAACTGTTCGTTGTCATCGAGCATCCATTGCCGACTCGCGAACAACTCAAAGAGATTGCCGAAGGAATCGCGACCGAGGACGGCGAATTACCCAGTGCTGATCGGCTCGAAACGGTACTCGACGCCGCCATGGGCCTGACTAGGCTCGAAGCGGAAAACGCTTTCGGCTTGAGTCTGGTTCGTGACTCCGTCATTAAGCCCGAATCCGTTTGGGAATTGAAGGCGAGCATGCTTAAGAAGTCCGGCTTGCTTCAGCTCTATAAGAGCCACGACGACTTCTCGTCACTCGGCGGGCTCGGCAGCTTGAAAGCGTTTTGCAAACGGTCATTGCTTCAACACGGTCGTGACAATCCGCTAAAGAGGCCTCGCGGCGTTTTGTTGCTGGGAGTGCCAGGCACGGGGAAGTCAGCCTTTGCGAAAGCGTTGGGAAAAGAGACCGGGCGTCCCACGCTGATTCTTGACGTCGGTGCGCTGATGGGAAGCCTTGTGGGCCAGACAGAGCAAAACGTTCGTCGAGCGTTGAACATCGCCGATGCGATGGCACCCTGCATCCTGTTTATTGACGAGATCGAAAAGGCTCTCAGTGGCGCGGCTGGATCAGGACAAAACGATTCGGGCGTATCATCGCGCATGCTGGGCACGTTGCTCAGTTGGATGAACGACCACACCTCAAACGTTTATTTGATCGCGACGTGCAACGATATTTTGCGCATGCCGCCTGAGCTATCGCGTGCGGAGCGTTTCGACGGGATTGTGTTCCTTGATCTGCCTCAGCGTGAGCAAAAGAATCGCATTTGGGATCAGTACATCGCGATGTTTGATCTTGATGCGAATCAGAAACGTCCCGAGGACGCGAAGTGGACCGGCGCAGAAATTCGAGCGTGCTGCCGTTTGGCTGCATTGCTTGATACCCCGCTTTCCCAAGCGGGTTTGAATGTGGTCCCCGTTGCCGTGACAGCATCCGAATCGGTCGATCGGCTTCGGCAATGGGCCAGTGGACGATGCTTGGACGCGGAGAAGTCAGGGATCTACCAGCACCAAACGAAGCCCCAATCTCGAAGGCGGGTCTCGCGTGCCAAACCATCGGCGAACTGATGCGATCGACATGCCATCGAGATCGAAGCACTGATCGAGAGGCTTCGCTTTGATGATCCGAACGACTAACACCCACTCAACTCAAGGAGAATCCATGAGCACCACGCTCGATGAACCTGTTACCGAGAACCAAGCGACGCATGCAGCGCGATTGCAAGCCGGAACAACGGCCGTGCGGTTGCACATCCGCTGGCCGGGAACGCGGAAAAGTCTCAGCCGCGACCAAAAACAACAAGCGGCTGGTGCGTTTGATGCGGATAGCCGCACGCTGTCTGCCGCAAAGCGTCTGTTCGATACTTCGCACCCATCCTTCCGCGCCGTATCGGCGATCAAAACGAAGGCAGGATCACTGTGGAAAGGGATGACCTTGCCATACATCGAACCCGGCGTACGTCTGCTTCGCCGTGGCGACGTTTCGGAGTTTGACGATAGGATGAATACCATTCGCGACGAACTCGCTGAAGCGGTCGACGAACTAGACCGCTGTCTTAGTGAGCTTGTCGATCAGGCTCGGTGCCAACTCGGTCACCTATTTGATCCAGCCGACTATCCCGCGTCGATGTCGGACCTGTTCGCGCTCGCGTGGGACTTCCCTTCCGTGACGCCACCGGCCTACCTCAGAACGGTGAACCCGGCTGTCTACGAACAAGAGTGCCAACGAGTCCAAGCGAAGTTTACCGAGGCTGTCGAGCTTGCCGAACAAACGTTCGCCGAGGAACTTAGCCAATTGGTCAGCCACTTGGCCGAACGATTGGCTGGATCGGTCGATGGCAAACCCAAGGTTTTCCGTGACACCGCCGTCACGAATTTGACGGAGTTCTTTGAACGGTTCCAACATCTCAACATCGGTAGCAACGAAGATCTCGATCAATTAGTCGAGAATGCTCGTCAAGTGATTAATGGTGTGAATCCACAAGACCTACGAGACCGAACATCCTTGCGTGATCGCGTGGCCTGTTCTTTGACGCAGGTCGAGTCGAGCCTCGACGAACTGATGACCGACCGTCCACGGCGTAACATCATCCGAGGCCCACGATGAAGTCGATCGAAGTGGTTATTTTACCCGGCGGTCAGACAAAGACTGTATTCGATGACTTGCTCGATCTTCGTCCGCTTGGCGCGATCGCAATCCGGCGTGGATCTCACGTCGAGCCGACACTCTCAGGCGATTGGCTCGCAGATCTCGCCCCCGTCAACGGCCCCGTTCTAGGTCCGTTTATCAAACGTAGCGAAGCTTTGGCAGCGGAAGTTGCTTGGCTTCAGCAGAATTGGCTGACTTGCAACGACGAGTAGCCGTTCCATCATCATTGTTTTCCCAAAGCCCTGTTTGAATGACGCAAGTCACTTGAACGGGGCTTTTTTCGTTTTTCCCTGTTTGCAAGGAACCTTTCCCATGAACCAAAACGACCTCAATCGTGCCGTGGCGGCAGCTACCGGAGACACGGTCACCGCAGTCAAACGCCTCGGCTTCATGATTCTGGACCCGTCCATTCCAATCGAAGAACCGACCGATCCCGTGCACGGCGGTCGGGTCATCGACTGGGACGACTTCGACCTCTTTCGCAAGGATCTCGATGAAGGCCGCTTCGACCCCGAAGCCGCACTCTGCTAACGCGATGAAACCTCATCGCAAAAAGCACCCAACCGTAACGAACCGTCGCTTCCCCATTCGGGGACAGCGGCGGCTTCGTTTTTCCAAACGTAAGTTTACTTCCCAGAAACCAAAGAGAACCAAATATGAAGGTACTGCTCATCTCAAATGACGCCGGAGGCTACGCTCACCACGTCGAAGCTCCCGACAACACTACCGTCCAACAAATGTTCGAGCGGCACGTCGGCACATTCCATGCCGACAGCTATTTGATCCGCGTCAACCGCCAACCCGCTGCGGCAGATCAACCGCTCCGCGACGGAGACCGCGTTTCGTTCACACCGCTCAAAATTGAAGGCGCTATTTGATATCCGCATTCATTGCCCAGTCGGGCTGGTCGGTTTGTAAGTGGCTGGCCATCTCGATTGGGCTTCTTTTGGAGCCAATGCAATGAAGAAGGAACTCAAGAACGATTACCGGGCGGCAGTCGATATCCTGCAAGCACTTCAAGGCGTTCCAACCCCCAAGGCGATGACTGCACTGGACGAATCGTTCAATCAGTGTCGTCGCTGGCGAAGACGGCTTGAACTAGCCAATGCAAGGAACTGGAAGGCCGCAGCGAACGATTCCGCCGACAGGCTGGGTGGGGCACTCGACATTCTGCGAATGCGGTCGACTCACGCCATCGACAATTTGACTCGCCAGACCAAGCCGCATCTCGAACCGACGGAAACGTCCGTCTATCGGGACATCGAAGGGCTCCGCGGCGAGTTTGAACACGTGACGATCGATCGTGCAAACCAGCGAATTACGGTTCGGACATCAAGTATCTCACTGGAGTACGTTGAACTGGGAAGTTTCGAGATTTTCTTGAACTGGAAATTTATCAAAGAGACGTCGCCCTACGACGTGCTCGCAGTGGAACCGAACTACCCATCATCCAACCACAGCGTTACCCATCCTCACGTGCAAGGCGAATCGCTTTGTGAAGGGGAAGGTTCCGACGCGATCCGGCGTGCCCTCGATGAGGGCCGCATCTATGACTTCTTCTGCATCGTCGATCACGTGCTTCGGAATTACAACCCCGATTCGGCCTACGTGCAAATCGAAGATTGGAACGGAGTCAGTTGCAAAGCATGCGGCGACAACGTCGACCAAGACAAAGTCGTTGGCTGCTGTAAATGTGAAACCGAACTTTGCCTGGATTGCAGCACATCGTGCGATTCGTGCGGCGACCGGTTTTGCAGTGAATGCATCTCGTCCTGTGGTTGCTGTGTCGATGATGTCTGTCAAATGTGCCTGAAGTCGTGTAACGACTGCGGCGATTCTTTCTGTAACACCTGTCTCTTTGAAGGAACCTGTGATGATTGCATCAGCAAACAAAACGAAGCGAGCGAAGAAGAAAGCCGCAACACCGTACAAACGGTCGCTGCGGTTCACGCCATATGCGATGGCAAAGCTACTGTACCTGCGTGACGTCGGCCCCAGCGAAGTCGGCGGGTTCGGCATCTCCAACGCTGACGATCTGCTACTCGTCGAAGACATCCAACTTGTTGAACAAGTCTGTTCGGTCGTCTCGGTCGAATTCGACGACGACAGCGTCGCGGACTTCTTCGACCAACAGGTCGACATGGGACGACAACCAGAGCAATTCGCCAGAATCTGGATTCACACACACCCCGGTGCCTCGCCGTCTCCAAGCGGCACGGATGAAGAAACGTTCGAGCGTTGTTTCGGAGGCGTAAATTGGGCGGTGATGCACATCATCGCTGTAGAAGGCAACACCTACACGCGAGCACGTTTCAACGTCGGCCCCGGCACCGAACGACGCCTGCGGTCTCGTGTCGAGTTCGACTTCGAGTTCCCCGCAGCCGATCACGAAGCGTGGTTTATCGAATACTGTGACAACGTGACCGTCGACGATCCGTTTACGTCGCGTCGTCCGTTTGCCGAGTCTTACGACTTGGACTGGTGGGAGCAAACTCCTTCAGCAGCCGATCGCTGGAGCGACAGTCTCTTGGAGGCGGTCAGTTGAACGTGGCTCAGAATCGTTTTGAACGTCAAAGCCAACTGGTCCCCATGGACCGGTTGGCGGATGTCACCGCAACGGTGATCGGCGTCGGCGCTATTGGTCGTCAAGTTGCGTTGCAACTCGCGTCAATCGGAACGCCGCGAATCCAATTGATCGACTTCGACAGCGTTGACTTGTCCAACACGACAACGCAAGGTTACCGAAAACATGAAATCGGCTGGTCGAAACCGTTCGCAACCTCACAAGCCATTAGTGAAATCGACCCCACCATCGAAGTCATTCGGGTGGAAGATCGCTTTCGCCCACGTCAAGAGATTGGCAACGTGGTATTCTGCTGCGTCGACTCGATTATGGCGCGCACGGCGATTTGGCGTTCGATTCGATCGCGAGTTGGTTTTTGGGCCGATGGCCGGATGCTCGGCGAAGTGCTGCGAGTGCTTTCCGTTACGGATAGCGATGCCGAAGCCCACTACGCTTCCACACTCTTTGCTGCGTCCGAAGCCCAGCGAGGGACCTGCACATCGCGAAGCACGATCTATGCCGCAAGCATCGCCGCGGGGATCATGGTCCATCAGTTCACACGTTGGCTCCGCGACATCCCAACGGACGCCGACACCAGCATCAATTTGCTATCCGGCGAATGGACCGTCCGCGACGCATCCTAACGAAACGAATGGGTCATTAGCTTTCAACAAGGCACCCAGCCCCGCACATTCTCGATTGAGGTCAGATGGAAGGTCTAGCAGGATGGATCCTCATCGGCGTCGTCGCATGGTGGTATTACAAGTCCAGCAAACTCAGTCGCCACCACCGCCGCAAACCACCGGAACGTCGTGGCCGCCCTTCGGGGCGGTCACAGCGTTCCTTTTTTAACTATCAGTGGCCACGTAAAGGAAAAATCAATTGGAAAAATCCAAAGTCTGCCTTTCCATGGACAGATCTGAACGCTAAACATTCGCACGGTCGAAAAGACCGGAGCATCCGGCGTCGGCCACGAATGGCACGTAGTTATCGCTAACTCGTTTCACTAAAACGACATATACAAGAAAGGCCTCACTTGCTTAGATGGGTTTACCACAACTTCATCTTCGGCAAGGAGGCCTCTGTGATGGGCAGTTTGAACCATAGTGCATTCCGTGAACAGATCAGATTCTTGCGTCGTCAGTTCTTACAGGGCGACGGTCTACCATTCACCGACGTTCTTTCAGAACGGTCTATTTCCGATGCACTGTCTCAAAATGGCGTCTGTTGGAAAGAAAGGGTCTACTCGCCGCTCGTAACTCTTTGGGTATTTCTTGGGCAAATCCTGAGCACCGATCAGTCGTGTGCATCGGCTGTCGCCCGGTTAATTGCTCACAGGATCTCACGCAATCAAAGCCCTTGTTCGGCAGAGACTTCCGCCTATTGTCAGGCACGAAAACGACTGCCTGAGAAGTTCTTTTCAGATGTTGCACGCAGAACAGGGCGCGCCCTTGATGAGATTGCTAAAGCTGAGTGGCTGTGGCATGGTCGCCGCGTCTATCTGTACGACGGCACGACGGTAAAAATGCCGGACACGGCAGATAATCAATCAGAATATCCCCAGCCGTCGTCTCAAAGGCCGGGTCTAGGGCGTCCAATGGCGAGAGTGTGCACTATCTTTTCACTTTCGTGCGGAGCTGTCGTCGACATGGCAATTTGCGCATACTCGGGTAAAGGCCAAAGCGAACTCGGTTTACTCCGTCGATTAATGGATGTCTTTCGTTCGGGTGACATTATGGTAGCAGATCGACTTATGTGTTCCTGGGGTGAACTGACCGCACTTCAAACCCGTGGCGTGGATTTTATCGTCAGACATGCTACCACTCGCAAGCTTGATTTCCGTCGTGGGCAACGCCTTGGCAAAGACGATCAAATCGTGAACTGGCCAAAGCGACGCGGACGTACAAAGGCATCCAACGCCTATCGGAAGAACTTGCCGGACAACCTAAAGGTGCGAGTCTGTCGCATTCAGATCGCTCGACCAGGTTTCCGCAGCAAAGTGCTTGTCGTCGTCACAACCCTCTTTGATCCGATTGAGTATCCGAAAGAAGAACTCGCCTTGCTCTACCGCAAGCGATGGAATGTCGAGTTGGACATCCGATCATTGAAAACGACTTTGCAAATGGACATGCTGCGTTGCAAGACTCCAGATCTTGTTCGCAAGGAAATCTGGACTCATGTTCTTGCCTACAACCTGATTCGCACAATCATGGCCAGGGCCGCTCACGAAATCGACATAGAACCGCGTACGATTAGTTTCAAAATGACCCTGCAAACGCTGAAGGCTTTTCAACCAGTCCTTGCGAACTTGAGACACTGTCCTTCGGACTTCCGGCAGCAATTGTACGACCAAATGATCGCAGTAATTTCAATCCATCGAGTTGGAGATAGACCAGACCGCTTTGAACCAAGGAAAATTAAACAGCCTACTCGAAAGCATCATGACTTCCTGCACGTGCATCGACACGAAGCGAAACGTCAAATACTGGAAGGACTTACGAAATAACTACGTGCCATTCAAGTCGGCCACCGGTGCGCGAAAATGGCACCCCGAAAGTCGCGTAGGTGGCCCGGACCGATGCGAATTTGCTTTCCGTCCCAGAGCCGTCGGCTTGTCCAACTTAGTTTAATTACCCGCACACATAACTCACATCGGTCTTGCGTTTCGGACTCTGATTATCCGCAAAACTGTTTGCTTTTGGGCTTGTCTCGCGCCAGCTAACCTCAGCTTTCTTGCGTGCGAACGTGGGCTTTTAGGAACTCTTCAGCATACCGTACGCCGCCCGCAAATTCTTCGCCTTGCTCGATCGACAAGCCAAGGTCAACCGCAAGCTTTTTTGCTTCGTCAAGTTCTTCGGCAGTGAAAACGCCGGATTCTACGTTTAACGCGTAACCGTGAAGCAACCGCATCGCAGGTACGGGCTCGTAGTTCCCCTTCTCCTCAATTGATTCAACGACAGACAAAACACTTTGATCGTAATGTGGCCCTCGCTCGCCTCCTTTCTGAGCAATCCGCTTGAGCCGTATTACCATGGGGGCTTCGGCCTGATTGCTGGACGTAAAGTGAGAAAGAAGTTCGTTTCTGTATCCGTGAATCGCATCTGCTTCCTCGCTCGGACGTGAAAGATCTAGTATTTTAGCGTTGAACGCATCCACGAGTAGACTAGGCGTTACGGAACATCGATCCATCGTTTCGGCAGCAGCTTTGGTGACGAAATATTCGTCGCGAAGTGCCATGTATATGTCGACAACTTCCTTCACGGTCGTTTCGTCGTTAGTGTTTTCGGATTCGTTCATAGCCTTAATTCGTTCGCATAGGGCGGTGGTTTAGAGGTCGATTACCGATTTGCTGTCGGGTCATCCACCTTAGAATTGTACGGAGGAAGATCGATTTTACCTATTTTGATTTGTCTGACCGAGACGAATGACGTCAACTTGGTTGTGAACGACCGCCGCGAGTTGCGGCCGGCACGCGGAGCTGGCGGTTGCATCGTCCGAGCAGATTTGTACGTCTCCCAAATCCGCTTCGGAATCACCGCACGCAGCGGACGCTTCATCCGAGTCGGAAGTGAAGTGCCACGAGAACACAACCGCCAAACACGTGATTTTCGTCTGATCCGACTGTCTAATCTTCGTTGCCACAACGATTTTTGAGACACACTAAATCCAAAATCGGATTTCGCTCGACCAACGAATCGCCGATCCGATGAAAGTTGGCATCTCATTAAACGACCGTTGGGTAGCGCTGTCTCAGGTTCAACGAGAAAGTGAGACCGATTTAGCATTTTCGCACACCACGTTGTCGATGGCAGATTCTGCCCTCCCGGAGACCATCTTTCAATATCCAACGCTTCCAGCTAACGCTCATGCTGCCTGCTCTCCATCTTTCTCGGTATCATCAGAAGATGGCAATTCAATATCGCCATCGATCCCGAGCTTCCGAAAGAATACTTCGTTACGTTTCTTAGCACCGACAATGAGCTTCTCGAACGTAATGATTTGCAGCAGTGCGTTTCCACGGGACATATGCACAGTGAAACCCTATCCTTCCGGCGACTTAAAATAAGTGTAGCCAGACATGTACTTGGTCAGGTTTTCAACAATGTGGTGTCAAACCTTTGCCTCGCCGTAGTCTTACCAAACTGGTTCGACATAAATCGTCGCTATGGGACACTGGCATGTGTAATCGCCGGGCGCCGATCACCCGCTAGCTCAGCGTTTGCCGAGACCGGTTGACGTAAAAACTACGCTGGGCTCTATGGACTATCACTCCCCTCAACCACACCCCGGAGCATGACCACCGACTCCGGGAACTTCGACTTGGTGGCACACCCGCCGCACGCCGCAACCTCGCCAGTTGCAATATGGGACGTTCACGCACACGTCCTTCCGGCAGACACAAGTAGATGTGGAAAAGTACGCCATCGCACCCAAACCAGCAGTCCGGGCTGCTTCATCAAGTCCAGGACGTCCGACGGCACCTGCCAACTCGCCGACGAGTCGCCGGTCGCAGTTGCAATCGAAATAACCGCTCCGATCGTAGCATTGGTCATGTCGCATGCATGCCGCGTCAACGGGGTCGCGTGGAGGTGTACGGTAAGTCGGGTCGCCGTGCCCGGGACCGCAATAGTTGCCATGAACAGGCATTCCGGCTGCTGGGAAGAGCCCGGTCTGCTCGCGATAGGCGTAGGGTCGCACGACTCCGTCCCGAAGGACACCCGCACGCAATCGTGGTAGTCTCATCGTCTCTCCAAATCTTGGGATATGTTGACACAACCTTAAATGATCGTTGATGCGAGACGAATTACTCCAACTGCAACTCCGCGATTGAAGCCACCTGGTGGATTCCGTGTGCAGCCTCCATTGGTATGCACGCCCACAAGTTCTCCTGCGATAGACAGAATAGGTGACCCGGACGAACCTCCCTCTGTGTCAATGGAACTGTAAGTCATGCGGCCGCCAATATTATCGCGGAGAGGACCAGCCTCAACCTCTTTGGGTCTTCCGTTCGGGTGCTGGATCACGCAGAGTATTTCACCGGGGACTGTCAAATCCGTAGCTGCAAGGCTTATAGTGCCGTACTTGTCGCCGGGGAAATCGCCATCGCCGTTCGCACCCAGCTTAACGATTGCGAAGTCCAAGCCGCCTAACCGGTATTCCTCTAAACCTAATATAGGGAAACTGTCTGGCACTCGAACACTTCCGGTGGCAGCATCGATCTGGTACTTGAAGTTTACCCTCATTAACTTCGCGATTTCGTCCGACGACACCGTCTGGCCGCCTCGTTTCGGACAAACCCACCCGTCCGGGCCGTTGTCGAGTCGGTCGAAACAATGCCCGGCTGTAATGAAATGGTCGCGGGAAATCATTCCGCCAGATCCCCATCGCTCCCCTGAAACGTTTCCTTTGTTATCGCCCTGTGCTGTGAACTGGGAGGCTAAGTCGTCGAGCCACTGGAGCTGCCCGATTTTCGGCTCGTGGAGGGCGACAAATGCCTGAGAAACACCTAGCGTGCCATCGTAATTCTCAACGTCTTGAAGGTCGTTCGGACCGCAGATTGATTCTTCACTGACAAGTCGATCAATCTCGGTTTCGATGTTTGCTAGTGTCTTTGCCGCTTCGTCACGGCGTTCGATGAGAGACTTTAGTTGGTCAATCGGGTTGGGTGGAGGAGCCAAGGAGAACCCTACAACCTTTGGTGGAAAGGGAAGTGAACCTCGATTGGAAGCCATGAGTAACTCCGATAATTACTGGATGAATCAGACATAATGGCGACAGTTCGCCGCAACTCAAACAGGGCGGCAGATTGCTCTACAATGACCTCGCCCGACTTTATCTTTCGCCGTCACTGACACGGCCGCGCGACCGGGGCGGTGTTGAAGTCCCAACCTCCGTGTTGTTCGCACCACGCGGTCGACTTATACCCAGCCGATTCTCCCGGACAAACGAACCCAGCAGTTGACACTGTCGCGACGAGTTCGTGATTAATAGTGGGGGCGTCAGTTACAGTGAGCGTACCGAGGCTACATACTTTAATAGCCCCCTGGCTGTGGATCTGTCCGCCGCCAAGGTCTGTTCGAAGCGAATCGAAAAGGACACTTCGGCCATCGAGAAGCAACCCGTCGGCATCGTCGATGCCAGCGGAGTCACTGCTCTCACGTGGGGCAAGGCAGTGCTTTCGATTCCCCGCCGTGATCCAGATTTGCTGGCTCGAACTGTTGATGACATCACCGGAGGCTGACACCCCCGACATAATCGGCGTGGGAACAATAGAAGGGAGTCCAGACCGGAAACACCCTCGTCGGGAAATCGGAAGTCTCATCGTCTCTCCAAATATTTGACCGCGGGTTTGATTCCTGCGGACCTACGAAGGTCCACCCCTTAATTCTCTTCATGAACAGTTCTGGATAACGAGCTGCATTGACGCCGCCGTAGCGAGGCAGGGCACTGCGCAACTGGCCAGTGCAGGAGTCCACCCGACAGCATAGAGGCAGCCAGCACAGGCTGTACCATATGCGACCGTACCCAGCACTCCAGCAGCACAAGCGACTAACTCGCCACGGCATGCAGACCGGCGTGTAAGACAAACTGGATCATCAAAGTAAGACGCACACATTCTTCCGGGGTTGCGCCAATTACCACAGGGGTAGTTGGGCCCACGACGGCGACAGTCTTCATTCGTGTCACATCGCGATGGCTCGATGCCGGCAGGATGGTAGGGCTCAGCCTTTGCGCCCACGCGGTTTACGCCTCGAGACTGTTTAGGCATGATCATAATCGTAACTCCTTGTTTGGGTTTGGAACCTGTTTAACGTACGAACCACGCTCGAACTGCTCCGACCGTAACTGGCACAACATCGCTGACATCGACTGTAAACCGGTATGCGCGTCTGACGGTCTGCACTTGACGTTCCGGGAAGAAGAACATCAGTTTTACATCCCAACAGTCGGATTCTGGGCGGCAGACTGGGCTTCGCTCGATCTCGATCGTATCTAGTTCGAGCTTCTCGCTCACCGCCTTTTCAACTATTGTTTCAATGTTAAAGGCGTTGGTTGCAGCGAAATTGATTGCCCGATCTTGGGGAGTCTGTCCGAGGTTCCGAAGCTCGAAATAAACTCGCTCTAAAATGTTGTTTACACCCGCTTGAATGATATTGATTCGTTCGGCGAATTTCGCCGTTTCAGCGGGCGTCGCTCCTGACTCTGGTGGAGCAGGAGCGAGGTTTTCGACAAGTGCGTTTGTTGACCAACTGAACATTCCCCGCAGTTCTGGAATGATGGCGGGAACAACTTGCCCACTAGAAAGGCGGACGGAGCCAGCGATTATTCCAGGAACGGAAATGCGCTCGACACCTTCGGATGCCTGGTCTCGTAAGAAATTCCGAAGTTGTTCGTGGGCCGTTGCGGCGTATGGTCCTGCGGGGAGAATCGCGTAAACCGCGGTCGAGTCAATGCTCAGCGTCCAAATCAGGGACGCAGCATCCCAAGGGTTTTTTTCCAGATGGGATAGCAACTGTCCCGTGTCGTGCGGATTAGGCAGCACATTTTCCGCTGGGGCATCCATCGCCTGCGCGAACCCGTCGCGTCTGGCCTCAGTCCCGAAGTCAAACCCAAGCTGGCCGAGGGCGTACACTAGTTGTGGCGTCTGCCGCATTCCGCCGTTACCGCCTCCACCGCACCCGCACCCTCCTCCTGAGCCGGACGGCAACAGGCCGCCTTGGGCGGATTGAATCGGAAGTCGAATTGCCGATGAAGCTTCTGTGGGAGAAGCGTCTGGGGAAGTTGTCGACTCGACATTTGGGGACGACATATCGGCCTCTGTGTGGATCAGATCAGGATTGGGTTGGTCATCAGCCATAAGTTGTGCTCCAGGAAAAATTATTGACTTTGCTTTAGTGATGTTCAAGCGACCGCCGAGCAGTCGGAGACAGTCTGTGGTGGGCTGTTGGTCACAATTGATGGCGGTATCTAAAATCACATCCTTCACTCGTCTGCTGCCGAGCCTTGTCCCATCACGGATGAGATGCAAACTCATTAGAAGGGCGACAACTCCACTCACAACGGGGGTTGAATAACTGGTTCCAGACTCAGCGCCTACTCTCGCGCCGGGAACTGCACCTTTGATTCGATCACCGGGTGCGAGAACTCCTCGCGTTCGGTATTCTTCGCCCCAGTTACTGAAGTCTAGAGGATGGCCTGCGGCGTCCATTGCTCCAATGGGCAGAACCGCTGGTAGTGCGGCAGGAATGTGAAGGCAGTCACAACCCTGATTCCCTGCTGCGGCTACGATTAGCACGCCCGACCGGTCGCAGTTGCGGATCGCGTCAGCCAAGATCGGGTGCGCCGTTCCCGTTGGAGATAACTCGCCGCCGCTGATGTTGATGATGTCCGCTCCGGCCACGACCGCTTGATTGATGGCCCTAGCAAGGTCGAGCTGGGAGCAAGGTACAGGAGACCGACCAACCACATCCCTGAATACGGGTACGATTAGCCCCCGGCATCGTGGAGCGACACCCTTCACTGGCCCGTCGTGACACCCAAAGATGATGCTGGCGACATGAGTACCGTGTCGAGTTGCGAGTCCATCGTCTGGTACGCCACCCGCGATCGTCTCTAACTTTTGTAGATTGGCACCGTGGAATGCCGGGTGACTCAAATCAACAGGACCGTCCAGAATAGCAATGCAAACTCGCTCGTCGCCTGTTGTCGCTTTCCACAGGTCAGCGAGACCGTCAATGAGATTGTCGATCTCTTGTTCGCTTTCGGTAGAACATTCACTCAAGTGCACGTGCCCCTCCAGCCAGAAACCCGCAACTAGAACACCAAACACCACCTGGGTATACCCAACTAGCCTGGTAGTACTGCAAGATATACGTCTAAAATTCAGGTGTCAAGTGAGCAGGGCATTATTTGTCAAATTAAAGTGCCCCCATTTCCTTTGCATTTTTCACCTGGGTTTCCAGGTACCATTTGTAAAAATCGGAACCGTTGGATTCGGACCAAGAATTTTAGTAGACCGACACACAGACCGCATTTTCCGTTCCACGAAAATCGTGTTCATTAAGTCGCCGTTCCGCACTCGCCAGCTCGATTTGGCTGAAATCACCTATGACATGAATTGTCTACAGCAAAAGCACATCCATTCCAGCGACTGATAGTCTGCACCGGAAGTGCAAGCGAATAAGTCACACAGACGAAAATGCAAAACAAAGTCTCACAAAAAGACCGTTGGGCCGAACGGTCTCAGAAACGGCAAGTTTGTGACACTGGAGACGTTGATCTCGCGGATAGCAACTGTCAGCGGTGTTCCCAAACTCAGCGAGTTTGGCAGAGTGGCTAGAAACAGAGGTTTGTCCAACCGACTTGAGTTCAGCTTGGCCCAGACTTGCATCGGCTTAAGGAAATCGTCCAGTTGTTGTCGAATGCAGTTGCGAGCTGTAGGCATCAATCAAACTACGGACTGATTTTTGGTCCTGGAGCCTTTTCCTCCATCAACGACAGTGATATTCGGACCCGATGTCTAGATCTTTTCGCGCGGATCGAGGAACTGGGCTCATATATATGGCGACAGAAATTGAAAGCTAGAGCGTTAAACTCTTAACTTCGATCTGTCATCATTTGCCCTAACGAAGGACGATCAGTAGGATCGCCCGATCCACTACCTAACAGTCGTCAATGCTGTAGCGTTCTCGAATCTTCTCCCAAAGATACTCAGGCACAGGTCCGGTCAGCGTACCATTGAAGTCTGAAACCAAAGAAGCTGTGTGGCTCTCGCCAAGTTTCAGCTTACCCAGAGCAATCGCAAGTAGAAACTCGTAAGCACCCTCGCCGACACTCGTTCCGGACTGCCCGAACACTGTCGAAAGGATGCTCCGCATATCCTCACTCAGCGAATCGTCGAGCGAATAGTCCAGTTCTGAAAAATACGCGGCACGCAGAAGGCTCGCTTGAATGATTCCATCGTTGAAACGCTCGAAGCACCGAGGCGATATCACCCGTCTGACATGGTCATCTTGATTCAACGAGTTTTCTCTGTTGCGTTTACCCTGCCTAATGTTGTGCAAAACCGTGACGATTGTTGCATACGCATCGGCCTGCGAGGGAGGTCGATCAGCCCAGTCCTCTGACGAATAGTCGAAATCCCAAAACGCAAAACTCGGACGAAGTTTAAGGGGATCGCCAGCGGGGCTAGACAGAAACAGATCATTGGCGAGCCCTCGATTGGTCGATGAAAGAGACTCTCGAACTATCTCTTTGCGCCGTTGAAGATCGGAAGGCGGCGGTTCCAGCGAACTTGATAGCAGTTTTAGCTCCGCTTCCCAAGCCGTTTGTCCTTCTGGTCGCCACGAGGGCAAATAGAATTCGTACATGATCGAGACATCGTGTTCTCGCGGGCCGTGATCACCAAATCGGAGGTGTCGCTGAACGTCTTGCGAGAGGACTTGGTCTTTGGTTCGACAGAAGGCGATTGCATACTTAATGGCACCACCTCTTTGAGCGTATCGGAGGCTTTTCGATACCTCGGACAACCCTCGACCGGTGGAGATCGCGGACGCGGCCACGATGGTGGTTCCGCCTAGTTGCGGGTCTTCGCCGCCCAGTTCCTGTAACTCCTTTGCCGATAAAATATCGGCAGTGACTCCGTGCTCGTGAGCAAATATCGCGATTCGCCCTGCGAAGTGCTTTGACGCCTTATCGTTTAGGTGAACGATCCGCCGTGTGTTGACTGAAACAAGGTGCGAAACGAAGCGATCAAAATCATCTTTGAGTCCGGCAACGTGACTGAATAGGTCTGTTGAGAACAGCGGGACGAGGTCCAGATAGACCTCCCGAGATGCACTGCTACTGTCCGCTTCTCGATAATTCGCTTTGAATATTTCATGGCCCACCAAAGGCTCGAAGAACTTCGAGGTGTTGGGGGGAGCGTCTTTTGCTCGAATGAGTACCGGTTCGACTTGCGGGCCTTGCGGCATAAACTGCTCGTGCGACATCCGCACGCCAGTTGAACCAAGGCACATCGGACAGGAATCCGCCGCGTAGCTATTAATCTTACTCAGTCCATCGGGATTGTCTGTTGCGTGAAACGTCAAGTCGCAAAGAATGCTCTGTGCCTCGGAGCTTTCTCCCAAGAAAAAGATGGTTAGCGCGTGTTCGATCTGTGGCTCTCGCCGAACAATGCCTTCGATGAGCTTTCCGCTTGTTGACGCTGACACCAGAACGAGAGCATGAGCGGCATCAATGAAGGGATAATTGTCAAATGACTGATACGAGCCGAAACTGTCGATGATACTTTTGGACCGTGAATCTCCGAAACCGGTGAATAGCCGCAGCATGGCAAACGCGACTGAATGAATCGCGCCGGTGTCCGTATAAATCCGCGTCATTTCGTCTGGACATGAGGCTAGACAACAGGCCGCGATGAACTCAATTTCAACGCCTCGGACTAAGACGTTGGCCGTCCTCAAGAATGCGTCGCAGTGACGTCCCGATGGTTTGATAAAGTGAAAAGCGGATGAGCCCCTAATCAATCCTTGATGGCGATCAAACAAGCACGTCAGACCTGCACGGACGATTCTCGCTATGTCGGGGTGCTCGCAGTTTTGCAGTCCATCTGCCCCAAAGCAAATTTGACTGGCCACTGGGGTATCAACGTATCGCGAAGCACCAGGAAGTCGTTTGAGAAACCTGTCTGATTCACGAATTCGTTGGAGATCCGCTTTGATAAAGCTGGGGCCAAGTAGAGCGACATCATCGGGAGGCGAGTTCTCGTCGCAGTAGCGACGAACTTCGTCTAGAAAATCGTCTTCGTGCGAGACACTCGTGGCATAGCAAATCAATGTTACGTGAGACGTTCTCTTGAGTCCCCGAACCGGAAAAGTAAAGATGGCTGACATGGTTCTCTCCTACTTCAACGGGAACAGAATCGTAAACACTGTTCCCGCTGTTGGGGCCATGCCGACGGGCCGCAGGCGATGCTCTGGCGAGAGTGGCAGTCTGGGGCCATCGCTTCGTTCCTTTTCGCCAAGCGGGGACGCGATGAAGTCTCGCAACATCGCAACTCGGCCGGTGCGAACTCGAACCAATGCCGACAGGTTGTCGAGCGTGTTCATTACGTCAAAAAGACCGACGCCTCGATAAGATTCAGATGACGACGTGCAGTGAAGTCCAAGGCACGAAATGCAAGCAGCATGCTCGTCTTCGATCGTTTTCTTGGACTCACCTTCCTGTCGACTCATCCACCGGGCTGCCAAGCCTGGGCCGGCATCAATGACTGAGAGTTCGGCGAGATGCACATATTGATCGGGTCGGCGCTCACCGACACTGAGCATGTAGTCGGCAATCTTAGTGTTTGTACCTGCAGCACGATGAATGCTTGCGATGGGCAAGTATAGGCGCGTGAATAGGATTCCACGAATTGACTTACGTAGCGGAACTTCATCAACGTCGGAGCGTGCCCAATCGTGGGTGTTGTGCATAAGCTCGAAGAGAATTGCTCCCAATCCATCGAGTTCAGATTGGTTTTCTTCGACAAACTGTTCTGAGCGGCGTCCGATTAATAGCTCGGCAAATCTGCGAAATTCAGATCGTTCGCGAAACGCTCCATTGGCATGATAGAACGGAGTTATGAGTCCTTTGGTGCTATGATCGACACATGGCAAGAAGGTGCGGTGCCCGTAGACTGCATTTGCGATTGCCTTTTCAAGAGAGCCCTTATCCGATATTTGGTTCTCATCCGTAATTCCCAGGCTAGGCGAGGCGGTGACGCGATCGACCCAAGCCTGGCAAGCTTGGTAAGCTTGTTTCCGACACGACTGGTTTTCAGCAGTGAGAACATCACCGGCCATAAGCATGGCAACGAATCCGTAAGCGCGCTTCGAGAACTGTTCGATCTCGTGAGCCAAGTCCGAGTCCTTGCCAATTCCTCTGAGCAAAAGTCGCCCAGCAGGATGACGCTCCGACCAGGTCATGAGGAACTGAATCAGCGCAGCTTCACCACCGAGTACAGCCCCTTTTATCTTCCCGTAAGTCTCAACGTCCTGTTCTGGCTGCTCGCTGATCAAGTCAAGGTAGTCCTCGACCCTAGAGACGTTGATCTGTTGCGTGAGTTGTATTCGTGACATCAAGATAGGTTCTGTCTGACAAATGTAGTGTCCAATGAGACGGGAACTGAATCCACGCAGAGTGAATGTAACCGAACGCATGCTCGCGGGAAACTTGCTGATGGCAGGTTGGAGCGGATCGTCAAGCAAGCCCTAATTCCAAAGTAGACTTTAATGGAAGCCTCGTCGTAAGCGCACGGTGGAGTGCGTTTTGGGGGGAGGTGCGATTCTGGGGGCTTTCAGCCTTTCGTTGTTGAGCGATTTTTCATTGATGGCTTGGGTTTTGGGCGAGCCAGCGGTCGGGGAGGAGATCTGTTAGCTCAGCCTGGGATGGATACTGAACGCGTTTTTTGAGGGTGTCTTTCAGGTAAGCCCAGGGTTCAACCTGGAGATTCTTGCAGCTGGCGATGAGTGAGGTCAGGATGGCGGCTCGCTGGCTCGCGCGTGGGCTGCCGACGGAGAGTGGTGTAGGCCCGGGAGTCTCACCCGGGCCCCAACCCCAAACCGGACGTGCAAGCTTTCCCTGCATCCGGCTTTCCAGAATGCCTTGATCCGCGAGAACGAACAAGCACTCGGTCGCACGCCACCGCGATCCATTGCGGTTGGTGCATGAGATCTGATACACAAAGAAATATGGACGCACCTGCTGGCTTACAATCTCATCCGTACGGTCATGGCGCAGGCAGCTGTCCGCCATCATCTGGAACCTCGCACCACCAGTTTTAAAGGGACCGTGCAAACGCTTGAAGCGTTTCAGTACGTTATTGGATCGATTGGGCCTCCGAATTCGCTGAGTCTCTCGCAGCTTTACGGTCAAATACTTGCTGCGGTCGCGACCCATATCGTCGGACATCGACCCGGCCGTGTTGAGCCTCGGCTGCATAAGAGGAGACCGAAGCACTACGGTTATTTAACAAAACCGAGAAGCCTGTACAAGAGCAATGCGACAAGGCAATTAAGGAATTTAAGGAATTAACTACGTGCCATTCGTGGCCGACACCGGAGTCAGTTAGGAATACCGACGATCGTTCTTGTGTGACAAAGCTGCTTTTAGCGGTTAACGGAAGGATTTTACGTCACCGCAGTGAACGAAGCGGTTGACTCTAATTTACGAAAGATTGTACCAATGCTAACGCCCGTTGCCATAGGACGTACGTGATCGCGCAGCGACTAGCATAAAAACCATGTTGTCCGGCCAGTGACGCGGCGAACGCGTCTCAATCGGAGGAAGCATTGAGCTTGGCTTCGCAATCGGCCACGCACTCCGCGACATGACTAACCAGAACGCGTTTTCGAAACGGTTGACGTTGCGTTACGATTTATCTTCCAATGTGGAACCCGTGGTCTTGCGGCAAAACCATGTTGGACGGCACTTCGCCACGTACCGATGCCAGATTCGACGAATACCCGGAATCTCCTTTTCGTTCACAAGGCGATGATATTGCGGCAGGGAAACGATCCATCGCCACATGTCGTAGTCCGCATGGTCGGGCGGAAATTCGTGGCACCCAGACCAATGTGTCGCACTTTCCCAACCGGAGCATTTGACGTTTAATTGTTCGCCATCATACCAATGCCAGTTCGGCCAGTACCACGTAACGCCAATGTCGCCGTCATCGCACTCAGGTTGATGATCGTAGAGCTCGTGGAGCCTGATCGCAATCCATTCCGGCGTGCGAATCACGCCGCGAACGTTGCGGTTTAGAATGAAGTGCAATCGTTGTTGCGTCTCGGTTGTTAGGGGCTCGGCAGTCGCGACGACAAGCGTACCAGCCAGAAGACGCAAGGGGACGACGTGATTGTCGTACGCGACAGACGCTGGAACAAGTTCCGCGATGGTGTCGCTACCAGTGATAAGTTGGCGATCACTCATAGTTTGTGCCGTCCAACGGAAGGTTTTTACGTCACCGCCGTAAACGAAGCGAGTGACTTTGAATTACGAGAGATTGTACCAATGCGAACGCCCGTTGCCAAAGGACGACGGTGATCGTGCAGGGACTAGCGTAAAAACCATGTTGGGCGCCCCTACTAGCGGGGTGAATCACCCATATCGTCAAAGAAATTTCGTGGGTTTGAGCAAAAGCGATGCGCACGCGATTCCAGAATGTGCGATTTCAAGAGACAAGGTTCAGGTGGAACAACGGCCCGTGTCTCCATGAGGTACAAATGGCAATCCAAGTCCGACACGCAGCGGCAAAATGCAAAAATTGAGTCCGAAGTAACGTGGGGCAGTGCGAGACGAGCCGACAGTGAAGTCAGCAGGCCATTGTCGAACCAGCATTCGATCAGGACCCCATCCTCGATGCCGAATTGGAAGAGTTCGTCGTCCCATGATTGTTTAGGCGGGAACTCGCGAGCGATCATGTCTCGGAATTGCGACAGTGGTTGATTGTGCTTCCACCAGTGTTCGGTATCCAAGCCATCTTCGGTCATAGATGCGGAGACGTATGCTTCGGCGTCAGGCACGATGATGTCTGGCATCAGTTGCACGTCGAATTGCCAAATTGCCATCTGGGGCGTCCAGCGGAAGGTTTTGCCGAGGCCGTTCGTGACGGGAGCGGAGAACGTCGCAAGCCGAATGATTCTACCAACGCCAGAAAGCGATGGCAACCAAAGGGGGCGTCCGCGGCATGACCTACCAGAAGGCATTGCCGAAGCGGCTGACGTGACCAACCGAGCGGTTCTCCAATGCCGAGGCCGAGGCCTTGCGGCAAAACCATGTTGTCGGTTACTCGCACTGGACGTTTTTTGCAGGGTCATCATTGAAGGTCACCACTCCTTCCGGTGACAACCTGCGGACGATATCCCGACACATTGACGCATGGCCGCCAGAAGTCACACGGAATCGCCGGTTGTGGCGTGGTTCAGTACAGTCATGGGCAACCAATGCGAAAATGTCGGTGGAACCACATTCAAGACAGCGAGCAGTGGATTGACGACTGGCACGCCATGCCCGTCGAATCGGCAACGCTACGCGTTCACGTTCAAAGGCGGGCCGACCAAATTCCACAAGGAGAATGTGGTTTGGATCGTGGAGGTCGGCGATACGGGAATCAAGTTCCGCAATTGTTGGGATGTGCTCCGCAGCAACGATCATCGAACATGCATAGCACCAAGCGCCGGTCTGCTCGACAGAAAGCAAGGTGTCTCCATCGAGTTGGTAGTTGCAGTCCCAATGCAGATACACGTCTCCAGGGTCAGTCTCGTTGATGATGTATTCAGTAAAAGAAGCCATCTGTGCCCGACAACGGAAGGTTTTTACGTCACCGCTCCAAACGAAGCGGTTGAGATTGAATCACGAAAGGTTAATGATACGCCGGCACCGTTTGAATCGCAAACGAAAGTGATCGCGGAGCGACTAGCGTAAATACCATGTTGTGCGGCCGTCAACTCCGACGGCGACGTCTGGCATGCCGTGGTCTGTATTAAAATGATTCTCCAAATAGTCTCGAACACAGTCACTGCTTCACAATCGGCTTTGCTACGTTTTCCGAGACACGTAAAATGCGAAAGCGATTCTTGTGCGACCGACGATTCGCCGCTCGGGACGAAGAACGGCGTCTCATAAAACGACCCCTGGACCGAACCGTCTCAGGAACGACGCGTAAGTGAGACAATCTACGCGATTCCTGTGCCTACCAGAAGAATTCGGTAGGCCGGATTAGTGTTATTTGTGCGAGTCTGCTAAGATGCTCCGAAGTCGGCGCCGGAGTACGCTGAAATCGCTGAGTCGACCTCCAGCCCCGATTCTTCGACGGCGTAAACACGTGGATGCAATTTGCTGAATCACTTTTGGAAAGTCAGCCGGAACGGCCTTGACCGGTTGTCCATGTCATGAATCGCGGGCGAACACTGCTGGCCTGATTGGTGTCTTCAGGAGATACCTGTAAACTGACCAACCAAAAATGGAATTTAAGGAAATGAGCAGCACGGGCAGACGGCGACCAAGGGCAGGCATGACGGTTCACGACGACATCCTTGCGTGGTCGAGCGACCAATCGCACTGGAAACGCGATGCGTTGCAGCGAATCATTGAAAAGGGCGGCTTCGATCGCACTGACACGGATGAACTCACGGCAGCTTGTCGTGATGCTCATGGCTTGAGCGAAGATTCGGCACCGGACCTGACGCTACTGGCGGCAGAGCACATTCCTTCTCGCGATCAGGCGGGCCGCAAGATCACGCTTCGATCGATTTGCGAAACTGAAAACGTCAACGCTCTAGATTCAAATCAGGAGTTGCTGTTTGCTGCATCCGGATTAACGGTCGTGTTCGGGTACAACGGATCGGGGAAGAGCGGGTACGGGCGGATTTTGCGTCGTGCCTGTCGTGCCCGCAGCAAGGGCGATCCGATCCTGCCCAATGTGATGGGCGATGCGACGGACGAACCCGCCAGTGCGGTTATCACCCATGCTGTCGATGATGTCGATCAATCCCCTGCAAAATGGATCGACGGGCAGCAGTCTCCCGATGGACTCGGTTCCATCAGCTTTTTCGATTCCGATTGTGCCTCGGTGCATGTTCGCGACAAGAACGATGTCGCCTTCATCCCGTTTGGTCTTGAAATCCTGCCAACACTCGGCGATCTATGCCGCTCGATTCAGGCGAAGCTGGATGCGGAAAAGAAACGTCTCGAAAGTGAAACACCCTCATTTCTGCGAAACCAACATGCGACCGGCGATACGAAGGTGGGAAGAACGCTGGCCAACCTAAATGGGTCGACGAAGCCTGATGATTTGGACGTGCTGGCATCTTTGAATGACGACGACTTGAAACGGTTGAAAAAGCTTCCGATTCAGTTGGCTTCTGATCCGAAAGCGGAAGCGATAAAAACTCGCGTCCAAGGTGGCCGCATCACGACACTGAGTCGTTCGCTTGCTGGAGCTGAAAAAAAAACTGTCCGACGAGGCGATCATTGTCATTAAAACTCTTGCCACCGACGCTGCGGTCAAAGCCAAAGCTGCTCGGGCGGCGGCATCAATGAACTTCAATGATGATCCGTTGGACGAGATCGGCGAGCCTGTTTGGCGAGAACTATGGGAAGCAGCCCGTCGGTTCTCCACGGTTGCAATCCCTGACGCAGATTTTCCTGTTACTGAAACCGACGATACAGTTTGCGTTCTATGTCAACAGACACTCGATGACGATGCAAAGGATCGGCTGAAGCGTTTCGAGAAGTTTGTTCGTGACGACAGTGCCCAGCAATCTGCAAAAGCAGCGATCACCCTAACGAATGCTGTGGACGCATTAGAGGAACTTGATCTCCGTGGGGAAGGCCTCCGTGAGCAGTTGAAGGACGTGGACGCCGTCGACAAGGCGGTCGCTCAGGCAGTGCGGGATCAGCTTGCAACTCTGCTTCGACGCTGGCGAGCGGTTCAATCCGCACAAGAGTCTAGCAATTGGTCATTTGACGTCCCCGGTACGCTCAACGATGTTGGCGACCAACTAGGGGCGCTCATCAAAGAAGTCGCTGTTCGTGCATCTGAAACGGAAAAGTCAGCCGACGCTGCAGAACGTAAGAAGCTATCGGATGAACTCGCAGAGCTACAGGCCCGTGAATGGCTGGCAACGGTACTGGGTGACGTGAAAGAGCATGTTTTGCGACTTAGCGATATCACCAAATTGAAAAAGGCGATCAAGGACACCAAGACGACCGCCATCACGACAAAAAGCAAAGAGCTGGCCAAGTCTTATGTGACCGATCGGCTCCGCAATGTTTTTTCCGACGAGATCAAGAAAATGCAGCAAGGCGTTCGTCGGCTGAACGTGGAGCTGGTTGCTGCCGAAGGGAGGCACGGACGCACCTACTACCGTGTACAGCTTGTCGGTGCCAGCGATGCGAACGTGGGCACGGTCGTCTCGGAAGGTGAGCATCGTTGCATCGCTCTGGCTGGGTTCTTATCCGAGCTTGCGACTGAATCAACGAAGTCGACTGTCGTATTTGACGACCCGGTAACGTCGCTCGACCACTATTGGCGAGGCTGTTTCGCGAAGCGGTTGGTTGAAGAAGCCGCCGACCGGCAAGTCATCATTTTTACGCACGATATCGTTTTCCTGCACGACATCGTGAGTGGAGCGGAACAAAATGGCGTTCCGATCGAGTTGCGACGGGTGCAATCGGATCGAGATAACTGTGGCTTCGTGAACGACGGGCTGCCATGGATCGCCCAAAAGACGCTGCCAAGGATCGATGAGTTAGAAAAGCGCGCAAGAGCAACTCGAAGTGATTTCGACGCCCACAACGATGACGAATACGAGCGTTCGATTTTTGGGCTATACAGTGATATACGTGCAACCGTCGAGCGGGCCGTCGAAGAAAAGCTCTTTCTCGGAATCGTTACTCGGCATCAAGATTACATCAGTCTTGGTAACCTGAAGAAGGTTTCGACGATCACGCTGGACCAATGTGAGCGCCTACAAAAGCTGTTCAAGCGTTGTTGTGATCTCACATCCGCTCATGACCGAGCATCGCTGCGAGGCTTTGGTGTACCGACGCCAGACGACGCAATCGATGATCTTGTCGAATTGCGTGCGATCGTCGACGATGTGAGGGAGAAACAAAAAGCGGTGTAAGTTAGAGATGCCCAAAACCTAGCTGATGCAGGGCTTCTCCTGACGGGTGGCCACGCACAGAAGACGCAGCGTCCTTGTTCTTCCGGAATCTAACTCTTGACGGTGACCGAACGAGCCCATTCGTCGTCCTAGCCGATGAGGGTGGCTTGGATAGCCGGCACTGCGTTCTGTGGATTCCACTTCCAACGTCGCATCATCCGCTCATAGGAGAAAAAAGTGGTTGGGGGTGGCGATTCGGCGATGCCAGCACGCCCCGGCGGCCGACTTCGGAAGATCAACATTCCGACCACCGGTCGATGAAGCCAGAGCATCGAAATTCATTTTTTCAAGACATTCCACTGCACTCGGGAGCGTCGGCAAACGGCAATGCCCGCCAGATTGATTCCGACGCCGTATAGGCACACCGTAGATGGAAACTCTGCCGCCTCTTGCCCGGTTCAGCACCCTGCTGGACCGGGTTTTTCGATGCTCAAACCGCCGCGAACGCGGGGATCAAGTTCTTCGCCTGTGAGCCATGAAATGGGCTCAAACCAACTCTGGAGAATGAAAATAACGGGCTCCCATCGAAAGCGTATCGGAAGTCGTTTTCGTAACTCGTTGCTTTGCAACGGTTTGCGGAATTCACTTTCAAAGTTGAATTCGTGTTAGTGGTGTCCTCGACCATTGCAAATTCAACTTTCCGCCGAAAGTATCTGCAACAGAAGTGCGCATAGCGTACCAATGGCCGATTACGTTTAGGTGATGCATCATGCTGCAATTGCAACTTCCGTTTCCTCCCTCAGTCAACCGCTAATGGCGACTCGTTAGCAGCAGCCCGGCCGGAATGGTCGCAGCGGCCAGCGTGGACCATAGGAACTTAGTTGGCCACAAGCGCCAAGTCGGACCTCTGCGATGCTCGCTAGAAGCCGTGTCGGTTGCCGTGTCATTCATACGGTGGTCCTCATCGCATGAAATAAACCGCCCTCGTGATGAAGGCGGTTTCGCATGATTAGTGCCCTTCCCTGCAATCAGTTGCAGTTCGGATCCTCCCTCGGACTGCACGGTGCTGGGGCAGCGGCGACACTTTCCGTCCCCGGTCGCTGCCCGGATCCTTTGGATTGCAAGCTTGACTGCTGGCGATGCTGAAGGTCATTCCAGCCCACCACGCGCCCACCACGCAACGGCAATGACTTGTTTCGAATCATAGAATTCTCCTGCACAGGAGCTCGAATGTACCGGTGGACGTCTCCACCACTCTTACGTAGGCTATATTGGGAACACCCCACTCGGGGGCCATCAATCCTGTAGACTCTAGAAAATTTTGCGATTTTCCTGATTTTCGTCTGGACGAGCGTAAATCCGTCCGCCCGCACAACCATCGAATCCATCTTGCGACAGCGATTCGATATCCATCCAAGGCTATTGGTGTGGCTGGACGCTATTTTTGCGGGGTTCCAGTCGAGAAAATTGGCATCACCGAGAGACTGATCATGCAAGAGCCATCACCCGAGACACCGCCTCTTTCGTTTCCCTACCCGCTTCAAAAACCAACGTCCCGAGACGGGGATGATCTGTTGGTGGACTGGATTCGTAATCATTCCAGTTACCTGACCGTCGGTGGCTTGGCGGCCAAACTCGGTCGCGTGTCCGCGTTCATCGGGGGGACGGTCAACAACTGGTTTCTACTGATTTCCTGGTTGTTGGGAATTGCCTACACGATCGGCGTCAACCACTTTCGAATCCTGAACCATCCGATTGCGGCTTGGTTCTGGCTGACCCTTGCGATCAGCATCGTTGTCGGAATCGTCTTCCGAAGCCGCGGAACGACGAAGCAGAACGAAAAGTCGGCGTCCCAAAAATCCAAACGATGGAATCCGACCTCGCTACGCTATCGCATCCTGGGTTGCATCATCTTAGCAAGTGGCATCGCCGTGGTCGTGGTGCTGATGCCGATGACGGTCGAGTGGATTCGCGATTTTGGCCGGTACGGCCAAGGCACTTCCTGGACCCTCGCAGGAATTCTGGGGGCAATCGCAGCATCGCTGGGAGCAATCCAAATCCTAATTTCAAATAGGATGCGATGGGTTTTGGCGCTCCTGCAGGTCCTGGCGGCGTTGGTCGGTATCGGTGTTTTGCTAGTGGGGTTACTGATCGCAGAAGAGTTCATTGTTTACGGGAATATCTTTCGTTTCATTGCCTATTCCGGATCAACTTATTTCTCGCTGTTTAACCCCAGACTGATCGCGATCATCTTGGTCGCCGCGTGCATTGGCATCGGTGTGTGCGTTTATCGCAAGGGGTATCAAGTTATCGCAAGGGGTATCAAGTCTTCGTAGATAGCAAATGGTGGAAGCTCGATTGGACGATCCGATATCAGCTTTTTTCCTTCATCGCGTTTGTGGGCATTTGGTTCGGGGTTGGACTGTGGATGAACGGCGGTGAATTTCCGCTGCACCGCCGGGATTTTGAACAAAGTCTTGCAAAGGTCCGATCGGGCGTCGGTCAACAAACGCGACCGGTCAGTCGATTCGCCAGTGTGGTTCCGTCGAGTTCCATTACGAGTCTTGGCGATGATGGAAAAGATGCGTCGAAGCCGTTGGTGGTCAATGCTGCGATCGAGCAAGTGGTTGTTGAACCGACCGCCGCGAGCGAACTCGACCATGCGTTGGCATCGCGGAGGAGTGCCTGGGACAGGGAATCCGTTCTGGGCGAACTGTTCCCCGAAACCAAAAAACTGTTTGATGCACTGGCACGCCGTCGCATTCGACTCGCCGAGCACTACAACCTTCGTCCACACGGATTGTTTGGGGCGAACGCCTCGATTGAGAATCGAGCCGACTGGGCGATCGACTATTTCGATGCGGCTCAGCGATTTGTGGATCTTGCCGGGGAACTCGCCGATCTGCCGCCGACTCATCTTGCACAGCTTCGATCGATTGTATCGGAAATCAATCGGGATGAATTAAAGCGTGAATTGATCACTCGGTATGAGGGAGATTCAACGGAGGAAATTCAGCAGTTGCTGCTGACACAGACAATCGCTGAAGCGGCATATCAGATTCAACGAGAACGTTTAGCAAACAGTGGACTTCCTAGGTTGCCGAGTGGAAGCATTGATGTGGCTGAACTGAAAAGTCTAATCGAACGAGAGTGTTCGGAGTCACGTGCTATGGTCACTCTGAATCGACTAAAGCAGAGAACTGTCAATGCCTATCATCAAGCAGAATATGTGAGCTTGATGGAGCGGGATCAAGAGGAATTGCAGGGGTTTACTCGGTCGGGTCAAACGATCGCCGCTAACGGACAAGTCTTGCTCATTCTAGAATCGCTCGATTCTGAATTGGAATCAAAGTTCAAGAATCTGATTCGCTCGGAAACCTTTCGCTGTATCCTCTTTCAATTGGATCAGAAAACGCTCGAACAGTTGCAAGTGGAGGAACTAGTCATTGATTCTGAATCGGCGTCGGTGATGACCTCACTGCTTGAAATGCTGCAGTTAAGCGATGAAGACCTGGTCGAGTTGGCAACGCGATGCAACAGGGAGTCTGAACCGGTTGAGCGACATCAACTTGCCTTGTCTGTTGTATTGAGACGAGCACTGGACGCCAGTGCCGAAGACCGCTTGGATTGGCTGAGAGCGGTTGGTCAACTGGCAAGGCCTGAGATCGACGAAGATAGCGACGATAAACTGGAAAAATATCAGTCGACTCCGGCACAGAGGTGGAGCCGTGACAATCTGGCTCGCGGGATCATGGCCAGATTCGCCGTTGCGAGCAATCGGCCCACGGAGGTAGTGGCTGTTGACGACGTGGTGCTGGCTATAAAAAACGGTGGTGTACCACTGGCGGACATCGGGTCATTGCGATCGAGAGTGATGAATCAGGCTCTCTGGCTAAAAACGCATCTGTTTCTCGTCCTGGGACTGCTCGTTGTACTGTTCGGATTCTTCGTCGACGTCAACGCTAACTCGATGCACAGTTACTATCGAAACCATTTGGTCAACGCTTTCTTTGTGAGTCGTCCGCGATCGCAGGCCGGTGATACTCGCAGTGATGACTCCGCAAATCCTTTGCTGGCGAGAGATGCCGTTTTGCCAATTTCTGAAAACGGGTTTCGATTAACCCAACTCTCACCGAAGAACTGCGCGGCACCGTATTTAATCGTCAACGGGGCACTGAATCTTCAGGCGGTCGACGACCCGAAGCTCCGTGATCGCAAGTGCGATCCATTCTTTTTCAGCAAGCGGTTTTGTGGCAGCGTTCGAACTGGATTCATACGTTCGGGACTGTTTGAGCAAGTTCACCGCAAGATGAACCTGGGCACAGCGATGGCTATCTCTGCCGCTGCGGTCGCGCCCAACATGGGCCGGCGTACCAACGGATTCCTTGTGTTCATCATGACCCTTCTAAATATTCGGCTTGGCTATTGGGTGCCCAATCCGGCTTCTTTTCTTCGAACTGCATCGAAAGGAGCGGGTGCAACTGGCATTGGCCAGACCGTATCCGCTGAAGATTCGTCTGGCCTATTGGACAGCGGGAAATTGTCAACGAAGTCTTTTGTCGTCGATTGGAAAACTGTCTTTCAAACCGAACTGGACGACGAGATATCGCCTCGGCGAATTGCCGCGTATCCAGAGTCGTCCGAGCGTGAATTACGACTGAAAGAGCTGACAAGTAACAACGATAATCACCTCACAGGACTCGCGTTGTCAGGTGGCGGAATTCGCTCAGCGTCCTTCGCTCTCGGCGTGCTTCAAGCAGTCAGCGATATCGGAGTCTTCCTGCATATCGATTATCTGTCAACCGTTTCCGGTGGTGGCTATACCGGCTGCGGTTTGAGCGTCGCGATGGCGAGAGACTGCGTAAATGCCGCAATGGATGTGAACGGCGACGTCGGCAACGATGGCGACAAAACCGAAGATAATCACGATAAAGTATTCCATGACGAGAGGGGGCGTGCCTATGCGAACCGGCGATTGGCAGCGACTTATTACGCACGCGAATTGATCAGCAACTTGCACACTGAGAAAGACTGGAGCAACGTGAGCGATGGAGGGCATATCGAAAATCTGGGTGCGTTCGAATTGCTCAGGCGACGGTGTCGGCTGATTATCATCAGCGATGCGGAGGCAGATCCGAATTATCAGTTCGACGGTCTAGCAACTCTGATCCGGTTGGCTAAACTTGAATTGAATACCGAGATTGAAATTAAGGTAGATTCGATTCGACCCAAGTGGCCAGTTGATCAATCGGGAAGACCGATCGAATCCAAGACTGGTGTTCGAGAATATGTATCACAATCTCATTTCGCCATCGGTAAAATTAATTATCCACCGAACGAAACGGCGACAGAGGGACAGTCATTGGAGGCAACTTTGGTTTATCTGAAGTCATCGATAACCGGAGACGAAGAATTGCCGATTTCCGAATACCGCGATCGACACCCGGAGTTTCCACATCAACCAACATCCGACCAGTTTTTTGATCAGGACCAGTTTGATGCATACCGACTTCTCGGGTGTAAAATCGCCCTGGACGCATTCGGTCAGAATGAATCGAAGGCTGATACGCGCCATGACGTGTTCAGAACGTACCAAGACTTCACCGCGTGGGTTGAAAACGCTCGTCAGGACTCCACCACGAACTAATTACAAGTTTTGCTTACCCCGAAAAACACATTTCATTTACGGTGTAAAAGTACAAACCTTCCATTCGGCGGACGAAACACCAAGGGGTGTTAGCAGCGTCACCGAAAAAATTCCATCCCTGATATCCATGCAGCTGTATATGAGAGAGATGCAAGTCATTTAGGAAACATTCCTGAGCAGAACCGGAATTTCTTCTCAAATCTGATGTTCTGGTTCACGTACCACTCGCTTCTCCTATGTAACCCTGAGAGAGACATTTGTTTTCGAGCGATTAAGTGCCGGCGATGGCTGACGCCCTGAACAACGAGATCCGTTAAAACACTTTGGGGCCGACGAAGGCTTCGGGGGATGCGGGATCGGTTGAGCAGCACAAGTTGATTGAGCAAATCGCTGCGGACAAACATCTCGCTCGCAGGGACGCGGGTCGGAAGCCGAATCGCGGGTTGCGTTTTAACAAGATTTGGTCGCCATCGGCGGTCTGATACTTATCCTAGAATCGCGATGAGCACAGGGCTGCCGGGGATGGCAATAGGATAACAACACGAATGTTGAAGATGTTGTCAGAGATTATGGAGCAAGCATGGCGTGGCGGAGCTCCCCGCTCTTCATCCGCGCCGGGATGCTTAGGGTTGTCACCGCAGGCGAACAACGACACAGCGAGCAGCAAAACGTTGAGCCTAGGAAAGAGCATAGGTTTCAGTTGGATACTGGGTTCCAACGGATTCGTCCTCGATCGCCATCTAGAATCAGCCGCTACTCGGCGGAGGTAGGCAGTGTTCGTCTTAATCACTCCGTCTCCTTAGTTCCCTCGAGCATTCGAGACTCAGCAACTTTTTGCAACTCGGTCAGAATCTCGGGATACGCGCTGGCCAGATATCGAACCACGCGAGCGTTGTCGAGAAGCGACTTTAGGTAGCCGACCGCAATGACCAGATTCAGAACGTTCTTTCCGTGGACTTCGTCGATTTGCTTGAAGTCCTTGGCCAATGCGTCCATTTCTCGTTCCATCCGTGCCATATCGATTGACGAAAGACCATCGACTTCGCGGGAGCTGTCCTTGTCAACCAATAGTTCAGCGGATGTCGCGGCAATCAGACATTTCGAGTAGCTGTCCGAAAAGTTGTTCGTAGCACACATCAATTCGGCCATTTCGATTTGTCGCATCGGAATGACCTTTCGCATCTGAACGAAAGTAGCGTTTGTTGCCTTTCTTCCCTTCAAGAGCTCGACAGCCTCTGGACAGATCCCAACCAAAAGGTCGCGTTTCTTTCGGATCAGTGCGACGTCGATGTCAAGCACGTCGGCAATCTGGCTTTCCGAAACACCGCTCTTGACTGCCTTCATGATCATGAAATGTTCTTGGATTGAAGAGAGACGGTTCACTTTGTGGTTGTACGTGTAAGCTTCGTCGTCGAGTGCGACCAAGCATTTTACCGATTCAATCTTCAGTTCCATCAGCACGTCATATCGAACGTTGCCATCTAGGAGCATGAATTGCCCACGGCTTCCTTTTTCGCGATGAACGACCAGAGGTTCGATTAGTCCGATCCGTTTGATTGACATAACGATCTGTCGATACTTCACCGTGTTCTTTGCGTTCTTTGCAATCTTCCGCATTGGGAGAATATCCGATAGCGGAATTTCGCGAACAACAGTCTCGCATGCAAGTTGTACTTTAGTGTTCATGTGAGAGGACCTTTCCTACTGAGTTCAGTTGCCAAGTAGGCTGGCATGGTATCCAGATCCTCCGATCGCAAGAGTTCGACAAACTTTTTGTCTTCAACAAGTTGTCGGATGGCAGAGACGACAAACAGCAATCGTGTTTCGCAGAGCTTCGACTTCTGGACCACCAGCCGCTGTTTCGCCGACTCGGTTTGATAGGTTTCCAGAAGTATCTTCCCCGACACCACTGAATTAGCGCGTCGTGGCCCACTTCGCAAAGACTTTCCATCAGTGTGTCGTTTTTCAATCAAGCGTCGCGCCGCGAGTAGCCTCTTTCCCCGCAGGTCGTTTGACTCGTAGGCTTCGGTCAACGCTCGTTGGATGTCATGATCGTCCGCGACCGCAATAGTCACGGCAACACTTACCGGAATCTGCCCTCGTTCCACCGCCATCAACAAGCGTTCCTCACCTCGCTGAATCAGCTTGACGATGCCGCGAACGTAAGAAACCGCGAGATCAGTCTTCTTCGCGATATCGGCAAAAGAGTTTCCACGTTCTTTCATTGCTCCGATCTCATGCAACATCTCGACGCACGAAGGCATTCGCCGAGCTAGATTCTCCACCAAGCTCATCAAGAACAGCTTGTCCTCGGAGACGTCAGTCACGATCGCTGGGATTTCATTTTGCCCGAGTGTCTCGTAGGCTTCATATCGCCCTTGCCCGCAGACCAACAGGAATTCGTCATCGCTGCCCGGTTTCGGTGTGACGGTGATCGGCTTCTTCAGCCCGATGTTGGCGATGTTGTTGACGATCTGGCGAAACTTCGTCTGTCCTCGATCGCGGGGATTGACCACCGTAATCTTATCGAGTGGTATCAATCGAATTTCTTTTTCGTTTGGCGTATTCATGCTGCCACCTCGATTTTTCTGCGTTCGGACAACGAAGTGAAGTATTCGAGACTGTCGAATTGGTACGTGTCCAGGTAGACGCCGTTGGACTCGCACAACAGCAATCGCGGGGTTTGTATGTCCATGATCGGTAGCAGGTAATAGTCGGCCACGTGTTCGTTGGCAGCATCCATGCGCACGAGAATCGTGATGTCGGGGGCAACCTTCTGTTCGACATTGATCATCCACCGCAGCGATCCGGCCTTGGTTTGCCGACAGCGAGATAACACCATCGACGCACTGTACTCGCCGTTAATCAGAAGCAGATCGGTGTCCACATCTTGGGTCACCGATGCACCCGCGGCGCCTAGGCGGGCCATCACGTCGCCAATCAAGTCCGGATACATTTCACGAAGCTTTTGATTGATCTCGATATACTCGTAGTCACGGTCAGGTTGGTAGCCCGCCAGACGATACGCCCGAATCAAGCTGCCGAATCGCGTGCGGTAAGTCGAAGATGTTGGAGTGTTGTCGGCTGCGTCGATTAAGCCAGCGGACAGAGTGGGGCTCTGTTCCATCAGCGATCGTAGGCAGGTAATCATCTCCTCATCGCTATAGCACTTGGCTCGCTCGCGAATGATCCCTTGTGCGGTGTAGAACAGCTCCTGGCTGACGACGGCGGCGAACGCAGCGTCTTTCCGAATCCAGATGTCTGGTTCGTTGCACACGCGACGCTGTTTCAATTTAAACGACGTTCGATTGTAGACGTTGTTGCCAATGTATTTCTCATTCGTGAGCAATTGGCGAATCGTACCGCGATTCCACAGTCTCCCCAGATCTGTGTTAATCCCCTCTGAGTTCAATTGCTCTGCAATTTGTCGCTCACGTTGTCCTTCGACGACGAACATGCGATATACGCGATTCACTGTCTCGATTTCTTGCTCTGGTCCTTTCACGAGTATCACACGATCCGTTTGCAAGCTCTTGCATTCGCCGCGAGCAAGTTGGGCCTTGGCTTCGCCCGTTTGGTCGATCAGCATTCGGCGTAGCCCGAACCCAGCCGGCCCACCCTGTCGGTAGCCGAGTTCGATCAATCTGCATTGTCCTTGGAAGACCTTTGTCGACAGCTCACGACTGTACTCGCCAGCCATCGCTCGCTTGACGCTCTTGATGATCGTAGACGTTGGCCCGCCGTCGTTCTCGAATTGCTCAGCACAGTAGTGCACCGAGATACCGGCCCGTTTGCATAGATACTCGTAATAGGCGCTCTCGTCGGCGTCTTGGAACCGCCCCCAGCGACTCACGTCGTAAACAAGAATTGCTTCGTAATCGGCCACTCCATTTTGTACGTCTGCGATTAACGCTTGAAGAGATCGACGGCCAGCGACGTTCAAACCGCTTTTGCCTTCGTCGGCGTAGGTCTTCACAATCTCGAAGTTGCGCTTCCTTGCGTACTCTTGAATGATGTCGTCTTGATTGGCGGTCGAGTACTGCTGATGCTCGGTCGACATCCGAACGTACTGAGCAGCTCGAACCAGTTTCATCTCAGTTTGATCTGTGTTTGCATGCATGACGGAAACTCCTGCATTGTTGACAAGTTGGGTGTGTTACAGCAAATGGGCCGTCCAGTTGCACCCATTATGCCGAGTCCCCGTTTGATTTCCGTTTGATTGTCCGTGATTCTGTGTTTGATTTGCGTTTGATTTTCAAGCAGTGATCAAACGAGTATCAAACGATAGAACCCTGAGTTGGAACCATCAATCGCGCAAGACAGTTCGGCCATGCCTCCCAAGGCGAGTCGATCTCGAAGGCGCTTTGCGACGCCTCGGATGCTCGAATTCTCTCGCTGGCCTCCCCAAACCTCGTCGAGCAGAACGTCGTAAGAGATGAATTGGTTCGGCGAGCGAGAGATGCGTTCAAAGAATCGAAAAAGAAGATTGTTGCCGAGAAAGCAGATTCGGCCTTTCCACAGAACTGACTGGGAGTGCGGGTCCACGAGCGAGTTCGGCTTGGATCCGATCATCCGGAACGTTTGGATCGTAGTCGATTCTTCGTCGGAACCAATTTCCTGATTGAGCAACTCGATCGCCAGTTCGAGTTGCTGAACCGCGATTGCGTGGCTCGAAGCAAGTGTGGCGAGAGCTTCCCTGATCGCTCGCATTCTTTCAATTTGCACAGTAGGCTCTCCCGACTCTCTCGACTTAAAACAACGAGATTCGTCGCGGAATTTTGTACTCGCCAAACTCTAGACTAGTCAAACGCTTCCGACAACGGTTGAGTTGGATGAGGACTTTCGAGCTTGAGCGGTGTTTCATGTTCGTGTGACGTATCGTCGGCCGAAAATGTTTTTTGCAGAAGATGAGATTTTTGGCGAACCATCGGGATGCGAATGCGTCTATACTTTTTGAACACACAAGTCACATTCACGCTAGGAGCGAGTAACGAGCTTTCTGATGTTAACGAATATTCAATCCAGTCGACTCGAACAGATACACGAAGGCAATCTCTTCGGCGGGCAACCGTTGAATGATAATGCCCCGGCGTATTCGCGTCTGATGTGACACTCGCTTTCATTAGCGAACGACTTCTTTTTGAAGGCTCGGTGTCACGCAGACGCCAGAGCCTTTTTTCGTGTCCGTATCGAACGGGCAAACCCAACAACGAACCCAATTTGGGCTGGTAGCTGAGAAGGTCTAGCGGCGGTCTGAAGAACCGCAGGCGAGGATTCGAGCGCCTCCCGGCCCACTGACAAGGAAGATATGCGCCGACGGAATCACCCGCGGCGAACACAACAAACAACATCGGATACAGGTGCAGATGGAAGCACGCCTGCTTTGGGAGCAGGAGGGTCTCGGTTCGACTCCGAGGTGTCCGACTTATTGAAACGACAACGGTAGTCGAGGGCTGGTCGCCCAAATCCGCCTGATACGCGGGTCGCGCTGAGTTCGATCCTCGGGACTACCACTGAGTTAGGCCGTAGGTTTTTAGACCGCAGGCCGTAGGAAGAAAGACAGGAAAAAACAATGCGAAGCATTCGACAGACAGACCTAAAGCCTAAACGCCTAATACCTAAAGACTATTTAGGGGCTGTGGTGTAACTGGCAGCATGACGGACTTTTAATCCGTTCGGTGAGGGTTCAACTCCCTTCGGCCCCATTGGCTACGCATCGGCGTGTAGCTCAGGGGTGAGAGCGGCGTCCTTATAAGGCGACGGTCGCGGGTTCAATTCCCGCCACGCCGACTGACGAAAGACTCGAGTCCTGAGGGATGAGTCCTGAGTATGAAATCTCAAGACTCGCGACTCAAGACTCACAACTAATTTTGGGATTGTGGCAGACAAGGTAATGCATCGGACTCTTAATCCGAGCGATGTGAGTTCGATTCTCACCGATCCCACTTGAAAATAGCGATTAGCTATTAGCCGATAGCGATTAGCTCCAGCATGAGAAGCTAATTGCTAAAGGCTAACCGCTAATAGCTATTACAGCACTGATGGTCTAACGGCAAGACTCCTCCGTCGTAACGAGGTGATGCGGGTTCGATTCCGGCTCGGTGCTCTTGAACGCTTCGGCGTATTGATCTTTGACAATTTGGTAGTGATGCATTTTTGCGCCCATGATGTAGCGGTAGCCTGCTGCCTTGCCATGGCGGAAGTGTGGGTTCGACTCCCACTGGGCGCTTTGCAAAATCCGGTGTGGCCCAATGGTAAGGCGGCTCCCTGTTAAGGAGACGAGTGATGGTTCGAGTCCATCCGCCGGAGCTTCGCGAAGTTTGAAGGGTGAAGCGAGAAGTGTGAGATAGCTCGCTTCGTTTCACACCTCGCCCTTCAAACTTCCGCATATTCAGTGTCCTTGGCCGAGCGGCAAAGGTTCCGGGCTTCCAATCCGGCTAGGTGGGTTCGACTCCCACAGGACACTCTTTCGATTGGTTTTGTTTAGGAAATACTCATTCCGGCGCGTCGTCGCGACGTGAGCCTTTGAAGCTCGCAGGTCGGGTTCGATTCCCGGACGGAGTGCTTTGCAAGTTTAGTTACGCCGGAGTAGCAGTTGTTGGTCGCTGCACCTCGCTCTGAACGAGGAGTTCATTGGTTCGATTCCACTCTCCGGTGCTGTGGCCAGATCTGGTGTTGGTTTCCAGAGACTCACTGTGAATGAGTTTGTCACCGGTTCAATTCCGGTTGGTCACCCTGGGATAGCTGATTAGAAGTCAGCCGATTAGCAATTAGCTCGGACAAGAAGGCTTCTTCGCAACAAGCTAACTGCTAACAAGCTAATCGCTAATATGGTGGCAATTTCCTCTGGGAAGGAAGCTTGATTGTCTATCAAGTCGCTGCGGGTTCGACTCCCGTTGCCATCGCTCGGTAGTCCATAGCAAATAGTCTTTAGTCTATAGAAGAAATGCCTACAGACTATCGGCTAAAGACTATCAACTATCTCGGCGTGGTAGATTCTGATGGCAGAATCGCTTGGTTCTCAGCCAGGAGTCCGCGGGTTCGATTCCCGCTCACGTCACTTGGCTAGCTGATTAGCTGTTAGCCAATTAGCAATTAGCTTATTGGGGGTCAGGTTTTGCTAACCGCTAACCCGCTAAAAGCTAACTCGCTATTCCTGGAAGTCACCCGGCCGGATGAGGACACTGTCTTGAAAACAGCTGCGGTCAAAAACCGTTGTGGGTTCGAGTCCCACGGCTTCCGCTTTGTATAGCGAAATAGCGATTAGCCAGTTAGCGAGTTAGGAAGGAAATGTATTGGTCCTGGCAGAGCGGCTTCAGGCTAAATGCTAACACGCTAATTGCTAACAAGCTAACCATGGGAGCGTTTCCACACGGGAGGTTGTAACCCTTCTGCCTTTAATTGTGTGGTAGTCGGCGAGAGGTGCGATTCCTTGCGTTCCCACTTTGAAATACACACGTCTCTGGTGTAACGGTAGCACTGCTGATTCCAAACCAGTTAGTCAGGGTTCAAATCCTTGGGGACGTGCTCTTCGGATCGACAACAGTCCCGTGGTCCAACGGCGACGATGCTTGGTTCACATCCAAGAGGCGATGGTTCGATTCCATCCGGGACTATTTCGCCTAGATACGCCAACCGGCCGAGCGGCTCGACTTAAACCCGAGTGTTTGCAGGTTCGACTCCTGCTCTGGGCACTGAAACGAAAAAAGAATGCAATGCTTATTCCGACAAAGGCGGTTCGAAGCACGTATTTCCGTCTACCCAGACGCGGCCATCGGACCATAAAGAGATTTTGCAGGACTTTAGTGGATGCCCCAACCAAGCAACGAGCCGATCGAGCACCTTTCGTAGCCGCTGGGGTCGCGGAAACGGCAGTCCGCCAATTGTGGTGACTTTGTAGGATCTCGATGTCAAGTGAACAATCATGTCAACCGACGAGTGGAAATCGTCATCTTCGGCTAGTTCATACCTCAATAGCTTTTCTGATTTCCGAATAGACGCCGCCATATCTGTTGTAAGCGCCCGATGCAGCTCCTGGCGAATAGCTTCCGATTCATCGTCAGTGGAAGTCACTTCAGGATGATTGGCATCCAACCAAGCGTTCAATTCTTTCCGTTTATTCGCAAGCGGTGCCATACGTTTAGGAAGGCGTTTGAAGCTGGGTGATTTATCCACTTCGCGGTCATCGAGATCTGGAACAGTCGTTTTTCGACGCGTTAATCTCAGCAAGAAATCAGCAAAGTTAACACCCGCGACGGACGCGTTCCCCTCGCTATCGCAGTGAATGATGGCGGGCGAATTTCGAGTTTGAAACCAGAATGCCACAAAGCCCCCGTCACCCAATCTCAAAAAAGGGACGAAACGGTTTTCGGGGTCAAACCCAAGCAAGTCCGATGGCGCGGTGTATTTCACTGCGAACCAACCGCTATCTCCCAACTGTGATTGACGACACACATCAACAAACATCTTAAAGGCCGCTGGCAGGCGGAAGCCTGAAGGAACCCGACGTTCAATTCCTCGAACATTGATCTCATATTTCACGATGGCCTCCCAGCTTTGTTTTGCAGTCATTTGAGCGATGGTTAAACATCAACTAGAAATGTACTGATGCCTCCGTTCAACATCAAGGTAGGAGGTAAAACCCGCGTAATCATTGATTGCCACGAACCATTTTCATACTTCACCCTTCTAACTTCATTCATGGGGCGCTCGTCCAACGGGAAGACGTCTGTTTTGCATGCAGAAAATCGGGGTTCGATTCCCCGGTGCTCCACTTCAGTTAGCCGTTTAGCTTTTAGCCGAATCAGATTTTGCTAAACGCTAAACCGCTAACTGCTAATTCGCTTTACCAACGCTGAGGTAGGCCAACGGCGAGCCGCTTGTCTTAGGAACAAGTGCTTGCGGGTTCGACTCCCGCCCTCAGTACTTTGGTAGCAAACAGCGAATAGTCCATAGTCTTTAGAAGGAGATCTTTGGCTCTTGCTAAGGACTATCAGCTACAGACTAAAGGCTACGACGCTGTGGTACGCAAACCGGCAAAGCGGCGAATTTCAAACGTTCGTGTTTGAGGGTTCGACTCCCTCCCGCAGTACTTGACGAGTCTCGAGCAGTGAGTCTTGAGTCGCGAGGACAAGCTCAGGACTCATCGCTCAAGACTCACATCTCCATCGATGCGGGTGAGCCAGGCTCATCCGGGCCTCATAAGCCTGGACCGTCGGGTGCGACCCCCGAACCCGCTACTTTTGGCTAGCTGATTAGCAGTTAGCTTGTTAGGGACTAGCTTTTTCGGATGGACCGGATTAACGCTGCCAAAACTTTCGATGTCTCGGTCAGTTTAGTTTTCAGTTCTGGCGTTTCATCGGCAAAGCCGAGGCGGAGTGCGAGCGATGCCTGATACTCAACCTCTCGAAGTGAGCCGTATGCGATGTCTAGGAAACGAAGGAAGTCAGCTTCGCTTTGACGTCCGCATCCTTCAACGATGTTCGATGGGATCGACACCGCGGCCCGTCGCATTTGCGATGTCAGTCCGAATTGTTCTTCTCGCGGAAAACTCGACGTGAATTTGTAGATCAACAGTGCAACTTCATCCGCCAAAGTGAAGGCCCGAAGTTTCGTATGGTCTCGCATGTCTGCTTCTCCTGTTCTTTGCTAATGGCTAACTAGCTAAATGCTAACAAACTACTCCGATCGCGTGGTCCAGCGGCTAAGACGCCTGCGTGACAAGCAGGAGACCGATGGTTCGATTCCATCCGTGATCACTATTTGAGTGGTGAGTCGTCAGCGATGAGTCCTGAGGGCGATTGCTCATATCTCAGGACTCGTGACTCAAGACTATTTCGGAAGGCAGCCGGATACGGCTCGCCGGGCCGGTTTGCTACACCGTGCGACCCCTCGGGGTCATGAGGGTTCGACTCCCTCGCCTTCCGCTTTTGCTAGCCGTTTAGCGGTTAGCAAATTGGCGGATTAGCAAAGATGAGATTAGCTAACTGCTAACAAGCTCAATGCTAACCCGCTAGTCCTGGCTCGATGGTGAAACGGACATCATCTCTGGCTTCTAACCAGAAGTTCCGGGTTCGATTCCTGGTCGGGCTACTGCCGATATTCGCAGTCACGTTGGCTGCCGGCATCCATTCGCTTGTTTGACACTTTTGAAAGGCAATGTCATGAGCATGCAAAGCATCGAGCGTCAATTCACGCGGATTGGTGCTCGAGTAAACGTTCACCCGCCAATTGTTCGGCGTTGGGGAACGACTTCCGTAGAAAAAGTTTCGATCGACATCGGCAATGACGCCGAAGGCGAGTTCTTCGATATTGCGATTCAGCCGCCACAATTGGCCGAAACGCAAGTGATCGACGTCCAGCCTTCGATGCGACACCTGCTGTTGATGTCGCGACAAGACGACGGAAAGCACAAGTTCTTGTGCGGACACGACGAGCGACACTGGTTCGTTGCAGCGGTTCCCGAACGGGCAGCCGTTTCATCTGTGAAGACAGCTTTCGACGCGCTCAAGCCGGTTGCGGTGCGAGCACTCGAGAACCGTCTCGGCGTGAAGCCGCGGAAGCGGAATCGTCGACGCAATGAAGCGTTCATCCGTCAGGGCGAGTGGTTCTTCGTCCCGGTCGATAATCCGGCGTGGGTCGATGAGCGTCTCGTTCTACGCAGCGAGCCGATCGCACGTGGTGGTGGAAAACCGCACATTTGCGAAGAAGTGGTTCGACAGGGCGGACAACTGGTTTACATCAGTAACCAGCACCCGAACGGATTGACCGAGGGACAGCGACGGCGATTGATTAGTAGCGAGCCTGAACTTCGTCATCTGCACTGGGTCGCTCAACGTCGAAACCCAAGCGTGTTTGTTCGCGGGCGAGTTCGCCATCCGGATCACAAGACGATCATCTTGAACGGTTGGCACCAAGTCATGATGAACACTGAAAATGAGTCGATTGCAATGCGACATGTCGCGTTCATCGACTAACACGCGGCTCTCCACCACGGTGGCGAGCCTTTTTTAGAGTCGCGAGTCGTGAGCGATGAGTCCTGAGTATTGGCTCATAGCTCAAGACTCAAGTCTCGCGACTCTTCCAAGCCGACGTGGCTCGATGCAGAAAGGCACCGCTCTTGGCAGTGTTTCCTTTTTGGCTCGCTCATACGGGTGCCCAGTCGTCGGCTCTTGTGACTATGAATGATGAAGACAACCAAATGACTCGCGGGTGTGCTGGATAGCATGACAGTCTTCGAAACTGTCGGACGCTTGTTCGATTCCTGGGCGGGTTACTGATTAGGAGTGAGTCTTGAGCAATGAGTCTTGAGGAAGAAATCTCAGGTCTCACAACTCGAGACTCACACCTCACCTACGTTCTCGGAGTGTGCCGGATTAGCACGCGACTTTGCGAAGGTCGTAGACCAGGTTCGATTCCTGGCGAGAGCACTCGATAGTTGATAGTCCGTAGCCTTTAGTCTGTAGGGAAATCAAGAATCGCTGCGAAGCGATTTGAGGAGCCCATACGTGACCTTCGATGTTTCGACGACTTTGTCGTTGAGTCTCGTGGCGACATCGGCGGGTAGGTATTCGAGTCTAGCTGCGATGCTGAGTTGATACTCGACTTCGCGTGCGGAGGCGAACGCCATGTCGAGGAAACGGACGGAGTCCGCTTGCGATTGGCGAGCGCAACCTTCGACGATGTTGGATGCAATCGAAACGGTTGCCCGACGAAGTTGAGATGTTAGCCCGAACATTTCCTCACGCGGAAATGTCTTGGTAGCACGGTACAAGTCCAAAACCAATTCATCGGCCAACTCAAACGCTCGCAGTTTTCTGTGATCTCGCATTTCATTCCTCCAACTTCCTAGAGACTAAAGACTATCCCCTAAAGACTACCAAAACGCTGGAGCCAGATGGCTGGGCAATCCGCCCTCGGCGGATCGAAGTGGGTTCGACTCCCACCGGCGTTTCTGACTGATCGACTGCAGACTCTGATTACATCTTGAAAATGTGAACCATCTGAGTTGTCCCTTCGCCGATTGGTCTTTGCATAACACAACACTTTCACACTCAAACCGGAGTAGAACAATGCGATACGAACACCTGTATGATGACGACAACGCCCAATGCTTTCGAGCCAATGAGCAAACGTCGTAAAGGCTACCCGTCAGAAACGAAAGTCAAACGCGGAGTCCGAATCATCCAAGGCAAGCAACTCGAGGAAAAACTCGGCCGCAACGACCTGTGCCCATGCGGCAGCGGTCAGCGGTTCAAACGTTGTTGCCTACGATCGGGGCGTCTGTGATGGAGTCAATCGCGACGACTACTTTTAGAGACTGAAGACTGAAACGAGTCTTGAGGGATGAGTCCTGAGTCGTGTGAGGATCAAGTTGACGAGCGAAGTGAACGGATGAGACCAGCGAGCACCCTTGCTGTCTCATCCGCTTGATTTGCAAGTCGTTCGGCGGTCTCGCCGTTTGTGTATTCGAGCCGTCTTGCGATGGTCAGCTGATATTCGACCTCTCGAATGGATCCAAGTGCCATGTCGAGGAAACGTAGGAAATCTGCTTCGGAGTTCCGCGCACATCCTTCGACGATGTTGGATGCAATCGAAACGGAAGCTCGGCGAAGTTGCGACGTCAGACCGAACATTTCATCCCTTGGGAATGTCCTTGTTGCTGAGTAGACAGACATGACAAGCTGATCTGCTAGTTCAAACGCTCGTAGTTTTCGATGATCCCGCATACGTCACCCTTTTTTCTCAGGACTCACAACTCAAGACTCACCCCTAAATACTACCAAAACGCTGGAGCCAGATGGCTAGGCGGCCGGCTGCAACCCGGTTTAAGTGGGTTCGACTCCCACCAGCGTTTCTTGATCGACCAACTGACGAATCGGAATACATCTTTGCTAAAGAACCGTCTGATTCAAAACCTTCGCTGGCCGATCACAACACAAAGGAAGTTGCGAGTCCTGAGTCACGAGTCTCGAGTTGTTAGTTCGCTCAAGACTCACCCCTCAAGACTCAAAACTCCACAACACACGATTGACTGCCTGATTGGACTACATTACCTCGACTGTCGTGGGTTCGAATCCTACCGAAGTAGTTTGAGATGTGAGGGATGAGCAGTGAGACCTGAGTAAGAACGCTCGGGTCTCAGGACTCAAACCTCAAGTCTCTTTTCGCTTCGTAGCTCAGTTGGTAGAGCATCGAAACGTCTGATTAACAAACTTCGTCAATCGTTTTTACACAACAACCACAGAACAAGGCGACTGCCGGTTCGGAGTACATAGGTTAGAGCGCGTCGCGAGAGCGGCGAGGTCGCGGGTTCAAGTCCCGCTCGGTATCCGCAAGGAACGCCGATAGCTCAGGAAAAAGCCTCTGGCCACAAACTTCGTCGCCCACCATACACGACATTGAGAAGTTTGAAGTGAGAAGGGTGAAGTGTGAAACGAACACGACTTTCACCATTCACTCTTCACTCTTCACTGGCGTTTCCATTCCCCAATCGTCTCGAGAGACTGAACTATGCGTGTTTTACATTCCTGTTTCGCGATTACGACCGGCCGCGAGTAATCCATACTCGCGGTCCAGCAGAGAACACACATGCACAATTCATTCTTTTAACGATTGCGGAAACATGAAAACCACAACCGAAAGCCGATCCAAACCCGTGACGACCGTCGCGGCCAGGATCGCAGGCGAAGACATCAGTGGAAGTTTGAAGGGTGAAGTTAGAAGTGTGAAAGCAATCACCCAAACCTGTTTTTTTTTCAAACTTCACCCTTCACTCTTCAAACTTCTCTTGATCGCTTTCGACACACGACAGCAACAACTCGTCCGGCTTGACCGGGACAACGGCCGGTCGCTTTGGAAACAAATGCGAAAGGCTGCGAAGAAGAAAACGAAATAGAAAGCGCACACGATCGACTGCCGATTCGGAGTACATGCTTCAGGAGCCGGGTGTCGTGGGTTCGAGTCCCACCGGCGCAATTCGAGTCGTGAGAGATGAGTCGTGAGACCTGAGTAAAAACGCTCGTGTCTCAGGGTTCAAAACTCAAGACTCTTTTCAGCGCCGTAGCTCAGTGGTAGAGCACCGTAATACCCTCTGGTCACAACTTCGTCGATCGCGTTTTTTGCATCACTACTTCATTTTACGCAAATCATACGCCGCGTGCTTTCCTGCCCTAACTTCGTTGGACAGAGGCGCGCGGCAACAAGACACACTCGGCTGCCGGTTCGGAGTACATGGCAAATGACCGAAAGGTTTAGCGGGTTCGAGTCCCGTCCCGTTAGCTTTCTCGAAAGCGTCACGGGTTCTCTGACCAACACTTCGCCGAGTGAGTTTTTACTTCGCCGTAGTGGATCTTGTTAAAGATCCCCGGCTGCCAGGATGTTTGACAACATCCACTACCTGTAGGAGGTCAACATGGCCAACAAGTCTCTATTCCAAAGCATCACCAGCGTCCTGCCACGAGCGACTGTCGTCAACGAAGCAGGCGGACCAGCGTACAAGCTGTCTGCGAAGCACGCGCTTGCGCAAATGGCGGCGACCGGCACGTTCGGTAACGTCTACTACACGTCCGCGCAAAACCAACTCGACGCGATGCGAAAGCTGATCGACGAGATCGACGACAACGAGTTCCTGGCAAAGCTGGCCGTCTACTCACGTGAGCGTGCTTACATGAAGGACATGCCGGCGGCGCTCTTGGTCGTGTTGTCGACGCGAGACACCAAGCTCATGCACCAAGTCTTCGACCGAGTCGCGGATAACGGCCGCGTTCTACGCACCGTTTTCCAAATGACTCGCAGCGGACAATTCGGTCGCAAGGGTCTGTCGTCTTCGCTGCAGCGTGCGTTCCAGCGATGGCTCAACGACGCGTCAGTTGGCAAGTTGCTCTCAGCTTCGATCGGAAACGATCCAAGCCTGCGAGACGTCTTGCGAATGGCGCGTCCAACGCCAAAGGACAACGAGCGTCGAGCACTGTTCGGATGGTTGACCGACAAGCCAGTCGAGAAGTGGTCACCAGCTACGGCTGACAACCTACCATCGACGGTGCAGTCGCTGGTCGCTTACCGAGCAGCCGACACGGCCGAATCCCAAACGTTGATCGCTGGCGACTCTCTCACAACAGTTCGATGGGACTTGCTAGCCGATGCAGCCAAGGGACCGTTGGTTTGGAAGGCGATTGCCCGACAAATGGGACCGCAAGCACTGCGAATGAACCTCAATACGCTATTGCGTCACGACGTGTTCAAAGTAGCTTCGTCTCTCCGAGACGGTGGTGTCAGTCTTGGAAAGACTGACCTACGTGGAACCGACAACGCGATGATCGACTACGTGGCCGGCCGACTGGCTGACCCGGGCGCAATCGCTCGCAGCCGTCAGTTCCCGTACCAGTTCCTGGCAGCTTACATGAACGCATCGGACGAGGTTCCAAGCAAGATCAAGACTGCGCTACATGACGCGGCCGAGATTGCGTGCGGAAACGTGCCAACGCTACCCGGACCAGTCATCATCGGACTCGACGCGTCGGGTTCGATGGGGTGTGCTGTCACGGGCAACCGTGGTCGCGGTGGAACGTCGAAGATGCGATGCGTCGATGTTGCGGCACTGTTCGCAGCAGCGATCCTGCGTCGTAACCCAGACAGCGTCGTGATTCCATTCGATACGCAAGCTTACAAGGCGAAGATCGATCCAAGCGATACGATCTTGTCACTGTCAGCACGCTTGTCGAAGTACGGAGGCGGAGGAACGGACTGCTCGTTGCCATTTGTCGAAGCCAACACGCGATACGCGAAGCAAGCCTTCGCCGGCATCGTGCTGGTCAGCGACAACGAAAGCTGGATCACCTCGGGACGTCGTTACGGCTACGGCCAAAACGGTTCAACCGGAGTGATGACCCAATGGGAGAAGTTCAAGAAGACGCAGCGTGGACACGGCGTTGTCGATCCAAAGCTAGTCTGCATTGACATTCAACCCTACGGAACCAGCCAGGCACCCGAGCGAGACGACATCCTGAACATCGGCGGCTTCAGTGACGCCGTGTTCAACGTAGTCAGCTCATTCCTAGAAAACGACGCATCCCGCTTCGTCCGCGAAGTCGAATCCGTCGAACTGTAACGTGGGGTAAGCATCCTGCTTGCCAACTATCGCAAGCTAGAAGCTTACGCCACAGCCAAAACGCCCGTGGAGGAGCAATCCCCCGCGGGCTTTTTTCTTTTCGTTAGAATCAACCGCATGAAGACAGATAAGCTAATTGTATCGATCAGCAAACTATTGAGCTTAATTCTCCGGCATCAACCGGAAGTCGTTGGCTTGACTCTCGACGAAGAGGGGTGGCTAGACGTCAATGAGCTGATTGCCAACGCAAATGAACGTGGAAATCAATTGACTCTCGAACTGGTTCACGAGGTTGTCGCGACGAGTGACAAGAAACGTTTTGCGTTAAGTGAAGACGGACTTCGGATTCGAGCCAGCCAGGGGCATTCGGTTGCAGGCGTTGACTTGAAACTTGAGGAGACAACGCCACCGGCTACCCTTTGTCACGGAACGGTCGCAGCCTTCATCGAGAGCATCCGAGCGAGCGGTTTGCAAAAGCGATCTCGAAATCATGTGCATTTGTCTGCCGATGAAACGACCGCGCGCAATGTAGGATCGCGACGAGGCAAGCCGATCATCCTGCTCGTCGATGCCGCGGCAATGCATCAGGATGGTCACCGATTCTACCTTTCGGCCAACGGGATTTGGTTGGTCGAGATGGTGCCCACGAAGTACTTGACATTCCCTCGCTCGAGTATCCGATGAAATACGGATTTCTATTCCTGTTGCTGGGGATCGCGATCAGCGTAGCGACTGCGCGATCGGGAGTGGATTTGAGCAAAACACAGCGTTCCAATCCACAGCGAACATAGCCGACGCTATTGCTGTGTACGGGATTTTGCCGTACAATGGCCTCTAGCCGCTTCAGGAGAAAGATGATGCCGACTAGTAACACAAAGATGGCGAGAATTGAAACACGCGTTTCAACGGAAAAAAAACAATTGATTGAGCGAGCTGCAGCCTATCAGGGATGCAGCGTATCAGAGTTCGTGATCGCGAACGCTGAACAAGCCGCCAAGGCGGTTATCGAAGAACATGAGCAGCTCAAGCTAACGCGAGCACAAAGCCTCGCTTTAGTGGAAGTGCTGCTGTCAACGCGGCAGCCCAACAAACGACTCCGTGACGCGGCAGTTCGGCATCGTAAGGAAGTTGAGAGACGATGACCGAGTACGTTTGTGAGGCATTAAGTCGAAAGCATGATCGTAAACAGTTTGATTGCGGTGTCGAGGAGTTAAATTCGTATCTTGCTCGATCGGCAAGTCAGGACGTGAAGCGAAAAGTCGCTGCCGTTTTCGTGTTATGTCCTCAAAACGACTCAGGGAGGATCGCTGGTTTCTATACACTTTGCTCAACGTCCATTGAATTGATGGGTTTGCCAAAAGACGTGCAAAAACGATTACCTCGCTATCCCCAAGTACCCGGCGTCTTGATCGGTCGGCTAGCAAGAGATATCGATTTTCCGGGGCTAGGGACTTTGTTGTTGGCTGATGCTCTTTCTCGCTGTGTGGAAGCATCTAAGCAGATTGCGGCAAGCGTCATCGTCGTCGATGCAAAGGACGATGCCGCTCGGCAATTCCATGAAAAGTTCGGCTTTCAGATACTTCCACGGCTGCCGTCACGATTGTTCTTTTCAATGGCAACCGCCGAGAAACTGTAAAAGTACGCGATGAATTTGATAGAACTAGCCGCAACCGTGTTTGGATTTCTATGTGTCTTGCTTACGATTCGCCGGAGCGTGTGGTGTTGGCCGATCGGACTGGTGCAAGTCACGCTGTTTATTTTCGTGTTCTACGATGCAAAACTATATTCGGATTTGCTGCTACACGTCGTTTATGTTTTTCTTCAGTTCTATGGTTGGTACTGCTGGACTCGTGACGATGCAATTGACAAAACGTTGGTCGTCCAATCTTTACCGGCATCGCGGCTTGCGATTTGGATCGCAATCGTGGCGATCGGCACCGCTGGATGGGGCTGGGCAATGAGTCGCTGGACCGATGCGTCACTTCCCTATCCCGATGCTTTTACGACAGTTGCAAGCTTGGTCGCACAATTCTTGCTGGCCCGACGATACGTTCAGAACTGGGCCTTTTGGATCGCAGTCGATGTCGTCGCAATCTGGGTCTATTTTACGAAGGAACTCAATGCCACTGCGGTGCTGTATATTGCGTTTCTGATTCTAGCGAGCATCGGGTTGGCGATTTGGAAGCAGCGACTGGCGATCCAATCCTGTCCTGCATCCATGCGAACCGAAGGAGTGTCGGCGTGACGATAGGGTTGACGTTGGGGAAGTACGCACCACTCCATCGTGGGCATCAGTTGGTCATCGAGCGAGCTTGCGCAGAAAATGAACATGTGATCGTAGTGATTTACGATGCCCCGGAAGTGACTCGAATCTCGCTCGAGAAACGGGCCGGCTGGATCAAGACACTGTACCCGAATGTCGAGGTGATCTTGGCAAAGGATGGGCCGACAATCGTTGGTGATTCTCCAGAAGTCACGCGATTACACGATGCTTACTTGCAGCGATTACTTGCTGGTAGGAACATAACGCATTTTTACAGCAGTGAGTTCTACGGCGACCACGTCAGTCGTGCATTGAATGCGATTGATCGCCGAGTTGACGAAAGCCGAAGTTCAGTACCGACATCGGGTACCTCTATCCGATGCGATCCTTTTCGGTACCGCCACTTTCTAGATCCGGTGGTTTATCGTGATCTGATTACGCAAGTTGTCTTTCTTGGCGCTCCATCAACTGGGAAAACCACCCTCACATCCTACTTGGCAGAGCAGTTTAAGACCAAATGGGTTCCAGAGTACGGTCGCGAATATTGGGAAAAACATCACGTCCAGCGACGTCTTACACTGGAGCAACTAGCCGAGATCGCGGTGGGACATCGCCAGAGCGAGGATCAAATGATCGTCAATGCCAATCGCTACCTATTCATCGATACGGATGCGACGACCACTTATCAATTCTCTATGTACTACCACGACCAAGCCCATCCTACGGTTGCCAAGTGTGCTGATGAGAGTCGCGATCGCTACCAAGTTTTCTTTTTGTGCGATACTGACATTCCCTACGACAACACATGGGACCGTAGTGGCGAAGTTCACCGTGAGAACTTTCAAGAGGCGATCGAATCAGACCTGAAACGGCGAGGTATCAAATACGTTAGAATCGCTGGTCCGCTTGAACAACGAGTTAAGCGGGTGACCGAGATATTGAATGCACTCGAAATAGAAGCGATCTAGTGAAAAATAAAGCCATTGTCGGATGCCTTTTGGGAACCGCCGTCGGCGATGCCCTCGGTCTGCCTTATGAAGGCGTATCGCCAACGCGGGCACCAAAGCTGCTTGGTCCGCCGGATCGGTACCGATTCTTCTTTCGCCGCGGAATGATTTCCGACGATACCGAACACACATGCATGGCGGCTCAGTCGCTGATCGAAGCCCATGGCGATGTCGTTTTATTCGCACGTCGTTTCGCGAGTCGACTGCGATGGTGGATCCTGGCTTTGCCCGCGGGGGTCGGTAAAGCGACCGCTCGAGCGGGCATCAAACTTTGGTTGGGTGCGAAGCCTGCCAGCGCCGGAGTGTTCTCTGCGGGCAACGGGCCGGCGATGCGAGCCGCGATTTTCGGCGCGGCGATCGATGACTTGCCATACATGCTCGAATTCGTGCGTGCATCGTCACGGCTGACACATACCGACCCCAAAGCGGAGTACGGAGCGATCGCGGTGGCCTTGGCCGCCAAGCACTCTCGCGAACATCCGTCGATCGACACGAACCTTTGGCTCGAGGAAGTTGTCACTGCGGTTGGTAAAGATGCATCGGAGTTCATTGGTCTGCTTCGACAAGCGATCGACAGTGTTACGGCCGGCGACTCGACGAAGGTCTTTGCTCAGTCGCTAGGTCTTGTACGCGGCGTCACCGGCTACACCTATCACACGGTACCGGTCGCCATTCACGCTTGGCTCTCACACCCAAGAGACTTCCGCCGTGCAGTCACGACGATCATCGAGTGCGGTGGCGACGCCGACACAACCGCAGCAATCGTTGGCGGGATCGTCGGTGCCGGCGTCGGGGAAGATGGAATCCCGTCAAATTGGATCCAAGGGATAGCTGAGTATCCCCGCAGCGTTCCATGGATGCGAAACCTCGGCGAAGCGTTAGCCGTAGTGGATCTTGTTAAAGATCCCTCGCAACAAGGATCTATAACAAGATCCACTGCCAAAGTTGCAACTGTCAATCCAATTGCAGTTTTGCTTCGCAATCTGCTTTTCCTGTTCATTGTTCTTTTTCACGGCTTCCGCCGTCTTGCCCCACCATACTAATGAATGACGATCGCGACCAAATCGAAGCCAACCTACGCCTGCATGTCGATCGGCTTGCGGGATTGATCGGCGTACGCACTTTGAAGAAGCCAAAAACGATCGAAGCGACCATCGGTTATATCGAAGGTCAATGGTCCGAGATGGGATACTCGAATGAACGCGAATGCTACGACGCGATCGGCGACGAGGCGACGAATCTGATCGTCGAACAACCGGGACGCAAACGGCCCGACGAGATCGTACTACTCGGTGCCCACTACGACACCGTCTCCACCACACCAGGTGCCGACGACAACGCATCGGCCGTGGCCGTCTTGCTAGAAGTCAGCCGATTGATTCGCGAACACACGGGACGCCGAACGGCACGCTACGTCGCATTCGCTTGTGAGGAGCCTCCGTATTTCAATCTCGACTCGATGGGCAGCCAACACCACGCTCGCCAGTCACGTGTTCGTGGTGACAACATCGTTGGCATGCTTTGCCTGGAGATGGTCGGCTACTATTCTCTGCACAAGGGCTCGCAGTCCATTCCGCCAGCGATCCCTAAATGGCTGCACCGGTTCTTCCCTCAGCGAGGCAACTTCCTCGCCGCGGTCGGCAACATGCCATCATGGAAGCTCAACTGGCAATTCCGACGCGGATTCAAACGAGGAACACGGCGGATGCCATTGTTTTCGATTTGTCTTCCTGAGAAGATCAACGAGATCCGGCTCAGCGACAACAGTTCGTTTTGGGACCAAGGCTATCCGGCATTGATGCTGACCGACACCAGTTTCCTTCGCAATCCAAACTATCACCAAGCCACCGATACGCCCGAAACGCTGGACTATCCCCGCATGACCGAAGTAACCCTCGGCGTGGCTGCGGCGATGCGACGGATACTTCGATAGCTGGATCGGCAATGGGCGTCACCGCACTTTCTTCTTTTCGACCTTCACCGTTCACTCGTCAAACTTCAGTGACGCCGTGTTCAACGTTTGCCAATCGTTCCTAGAAAACGACGCATCCCGCTTCGTCCGCGATCTTCGAGTCCGTCGAACTGTAAGTCGAAAGTCGAACAAACCGAAACGCCCGCGGAGGAGCAATCCACTGCGGGCGTTTTTTGTTTGCCCTGAGGACGCTGTACTGAACCGATGCGTGGCGATAGTGTCTCAGTTGGCTATGAGAATCACATCCATCGAATCGAAACTGCTAACCGAAATCCGATTCCTCAATTCAGGACACGGGCCAGGCGACTTCTACAACGACGTCGTTCCGGTTCACCACGGCTACGTTGACGCATTGCCCCGCGGAACGTCTGCGATCGTGGTCACAGCCGATCTGCAAGGCCGCGAGACATTCGAGTCAGCCAACGGTCATCCGCTTCGGCTCCTTGGAGAAGTCATTCCAGGGATCTTGCGAGCGGATGTACGGCCAGATCTCAGCCTTCCATCAGGCGACATTGGCGTCTTGCTCGCCGGAGATTTCTACACTGTCCCAGCACTCGACAAACGTGGTGGCTCGGGCGACGTGCGGCCCGTGTGGGACGCGTTCGCCGCTGAGTTCGACTGGGTTGTCGGCGTGGCAGGAAACCACGACACGTTCGCGGACGGGTCGAACCGGCCGAGCTTCACTGGCCCGGTTCACTTCCTAGACAACGACCACGCAACGATCGGCGGCGTTTCGATCGCCGGACTGAGCGGCATTCAAGGTAACCCAAGACGCCCCTGGCGACGCACCGAAGACGACTATGTCGAGACACTTGGCATGCTCTTGTGCGAGGAGCCAGCGATCACACTCTTGCACGATGGACCGGACGTTCCAGGCAAAGGCTTCCGTGGATCACCGCGAATTCGAGAAGTCTTCGAGCAATTCGAGAACACGCTTGTTGTTCGGGGGCATTCGCATTGGCAGGAGCCTCTCGCGGAACTTTCGTGCGGAACGCAGGTTTTGAATGTGGACGCAAGAGTTGTTATTCTGACAGAGAACGAAACATGAAACCACTCATGTGACGCCATTTTCGACCTCAACGACAAACCCATTATTATTCAGTTTGGCTGCGAGGTTGCAGCATGAACAGTTGATGTACTTCGTTGCACCGCGAGTGAACATCCCATAGTTGCTGATACCTTTCTCGTCGTGCAAATGACCGAAAGCGTGAATCTTCGGCTTGATCCGTTCTTCAACGTGTCGGCGCAGTGCAGCGCAGCCGACCTGAACGAGTTCCTTTGACTCGATGTCGTGCGTGACATCCAAAACACCCTTTGGCGGTCCATGCGTGACAAGGATGTCGACATCATCGGGAACGGATTGCCAAACGAGATCAAGGTGTCCTCGTTTTTTCATATACGCCCAATCGTGAAAGCGAGGCGTGTAGGGCGAACCGAACAGTTTCAGCCCGTTCCACTGCATCGACTCATGAATCAGGAACCGAACACCGGGATACTCTTCGGCGCGGATCAATCCCTGTTCCACAGCCGTCGAATGATTTCCAGGCACGAACACCTTTGTGTCGATGTTCAACGCCGAGTACCAATCAAAGAACCGTCTCGCCTCGGGTTCATTCATCCAAGCATTTCCATGCGTCGACTCATCACCGCAATGGACCACCATATCCACATCTGGAACCTGCAATCCATGGTGCTCGTTGTGAGTGTCCGAAATGAACCAGATTTTCATGCCGTCAGTCTCCTCGCTGCGTCTATTCACCGTACTTGGCCAGAAACTTGTTGGAGATCGTCTTGAAGGAAATGCGATCATCTCCAGAGCTGCGAACCCAAACCAGCCCCTCACGTTCCGTCTTCGGATTCAAAGCACTCTTGCCTTCGGCCAACGCCAAAATCGCATCCATACTATAAGGCACACGCACCGGTAAGAACGAATCGATCTCGCAGTAAATCACTGCGTCACCATCGGCAAACTCGCCCTTTTTCGTGACGCACTTCCAACCGTCAACAACGGCCAATTCAATCATGTCCGCCCCATTGATTGGTCGTATCTCATGAACGGTGCAGATCGTGGCCAGTTTTCTCATTTGAAATTCGCGAAGAAACGATGGGCGGTTACCAACGGAGTCATTTCAAGATCAGGAGTCATAGAATTGCGATCAGGTTCACGGGTAGTAACGACTTGTCGCGATTGGCGGTACAATCGGGTGCAGGAGGATGCAAACCATTATGACGAAAAGTGGAAAAAAAACGTCGCGAAAGCATGCGATGAGCTTCGGCCAGCTTCAAAAAAAGATTTGGAAGCAGAAAAGCTTGACGAAGAAGCGTCCCGTGAAGAAACGATAAGCTGCACTTGTGTGGTGTTCGGATCCATTTCACCTGAACAGGAGTCTTGCGCTGATCACTTAGCGAGTCGCTCCGAGACTCGCAAATCCAGCGTTTCGGAGGGACTCTGCTACGAGCCTGCGGCCTTACGTCTTCATTACCATCCGCAGCACTTTCACAACCAGCAGCACCCAAGGCGTCGCATGCAGCACAAGATCGAAAATATCGATCGGTCGCCGCAGCGTCCCAGCAACGAGCATTTTGAGTTTTTCCCAAATATGCGGTTCTGGCACAAACGGAGCCAACCCCAGAGTCAAAGCCGCTACAACAAACAAAAACAACGGAGCACGGTCTAACCAGTTCATTCCGAATCTATTTTCACGTGGTGGATCTTGCCAAAGATCGCATCGTACAGGATTTGGGAATAAATTCTAGATTTCTCGCCCCGTCAAGGACGCTTTTGGACCTATTAAAGTAGCCACCAAGTGGTAACAAGCCTTTTGACGACGGTCGTTTCCCATTCGGCCGATTCTCTGAAAGGTTTTCTCGCTGGTGCGGTGTCCGGCTTGTTCGGACGTTTGCCCTGGTACTCCCATTCCAGGCGAATGTGTTGCAACGCCGAGCCAGCGTTTTTTGGCATTTGGTGGGAACTAGACGCATCCCGCTTCGTCCGCGATCTTCGAATCCGTCGAACTGTAACGTGGGGTAAGCATCCTGCTTGCCAACAATCGCAAGCTAGAAGCTTACGGCACAACCGAAACGCCCGCAGAGGAGAAATCCCCCGCGGGCGTTTGTTTTTCGGGCTGGATCAGCAACCGATATCGCTATTTCGTATTAGATGTTCATAATCGTCGTGGAAAGGTACCCGCACTCGCATCAGGTGCCGATGATGGCACGACTTGTAGCTGCAAATACTGATCAAGGAAGCCTGAACAAGCTATTGATCTCCGAACGCCATTCTATGTGCTTCGATGCGCCGCTCGTCACGAGACTGCGGATTGTCGACGCTCAACATTTGCTCGATCTGCTTCAAGTTGACAGGGCGCAAACAAACTCGGCCCAATGTTGATCCGCGAATTGGGTCAGAAACGTCTATTCTTGCTTCTTTGGCATGCAAATTTGCGGCTGGGTAAATAATGCTGCTTGTCGGATTCGCCCGCTGGCTGATCGCGTAGACAACAAGTTGATAAAGCATTTCTCGCGGCAAGGGCTTATCCCATAGGTCGCGATACTTTGCGTCCAGTATAGCGCAGAGATGTCCGTCCTTTGTCACCGCGTAATCTGGGCGGGGAGTTGGTGACTGCTTCCTCTGCGGATTAAAGTCGGGATTGTACCGCATCATATTCTTCAACCCCTGTTCATCGACGACACGGTGATCACTTAGATGCTCAGCCAGGAAGCGTGACATCAATGCCTGGAAGAACGCATTCATGTCGAACAGGAATCCTGGAAGGCGATTTGAGATTGCTTTACCTTCGAGAGTGATCCCTTCCGATTCAACTAGCAATCGGATGATCGACAATGCGGCTGTATAGCTCCTGGTAAGGCGGTTGGACTGGCGAGCGACCTGATTCATGGTTGTGGAGTTAAGTCGGATGCTTGAAACGGACTCCTCCATTAGCGACGCCAGCCGCCGTGAATCCCGTCGCAAATCCAAATTGCTCGCAAGCGATCCCGCCAATCGAAGCCCTCCGTGCAAGACTTGGTTGAACAGGGTGTCTTCAATTCGTGGATAGTGGCAGCATGGTAGCTCTGCCGTCATGAGTCCACCTTCGCGAGCGATCCAGCCGATGTCGATTTGACCGCGTGGCGACGCCAGTCGTTCGCCCCTTCGGACATAGGCTCGTTGCAAGCCACGTGAAAGTAATTCCTGCGCCTCGGTGTTCAGCTGAGCAACCAGCAAATCTTCAAACCCACATGGCTCGGCGAGATGGTTGGCATCGAAAAGCAAGTGAAGCTTACGAAACCCGTATGCATATCTAAGCAAATTCAGTAACGAGGCTCCCGGAAGCTTGGGCATTATCGTTACCGTCAAACCTCCGAGGCGTAGCCGTCCTACATGTGAAAGCGCCTTGATTTCGAGACCATTGCGAAGTTCGTTTAGTTCAAGCCTTCTCGACCGAGTCAGCGTTTCCGCGGCAGCGAAGGCAGAACTGCCGGAATCAAGGAAAAAGCCACGTAGGCACTCATGGGTTTCTGGACTTGCTGTTTCCCACTCGGAGAGCACAATCGAGTGCGCCGCGATCGTCATGGTTCTTCACCATCGACCGATCCTGAAGCATCATCATCGTCGCTCGCGTCATTCGTCTCGTCGTCGTCTTGCGATGAAATATCCGAGCTGAGTCCTGCTGCTGTCCGTTTGATATCGCTGAACGACGTCAACAAAGCTGCAACCAAGTCATCCTCGCGTCCCGCTTCGAGTAGTTCTTGGCGTATCTCTTGCTTATCGGAATCGACAAGCTCATGCCCAAGAATGTTCGCAAGTGCGGTGTAGTCCTCGTAGCAGTATTCCTCGAGTAGCGGAATGATGTCATCCCGAATTGCACGCCGTAGGACTGCGATCTCCTTGATCGGACTACCGGCTTGAAGCAAATATGAGTGGCCAATTTGCAGGTTCCTCGCATCGCGGCCTACATGCTGCCGAATGCGCTCGTTCAACGCCTCGAACCAGGCACGCAAAGGAATGCCACTTACTGTCGAATCCTTCAGGACCTTGCCGTCTGGCATGAGTTCAATGAATCCAAAGCGACGTCGAAGAGCAGCGTCAAGCAGAGAGATTGAGCGATCTGCGGTATTCATCGTCCCAATCAAAAACACATTCTTTGGAACCGTGAAGATATCCCCGCTAACAGGTAGCGTGATTCGTCTGCCGCGTTTGTCTTTCTCCAAAGTGGTCAACAATTCGCCGAACACTCGCGGAATGTCCCCGCGATTGATCTCGTCCACGATCAGGAAGAAGCTCTTGTCGGGAAATGTTTCGGCATCGCGACAGAGCTTCTTGAAAACGCCTGGGCGCAAGTCAAAGGACACTTGGCCGTTCACCGTTGTCGGCCGATAGCCTTCGAGGAAATCCTCGTATCCATACGCGGGGTGAAAGCAGCACATCCGAACGCATCCTGACTGCTCACCTTCACCCAAGATCGTTTGCTTCTCGATTTCGCTTAAGTTTGCAAACAGTTTTCCGAAATGAGAGATGGCAGCCAAATCAAATGCGGTTCTCTCAGCCCAGAAAGTTTTTCCGGTACCCGGAGGACCGTATAAAATCACCTGCGACTTGCGAGCCAATACGGATTGAATACGGCCTGCGGTCTCCTGCAGGCGAATTGGCCGAGACGGAGTGATTGCCGGAGATGTTTTGCCATTAGAGACAACAGCCCCCGATTCGTGGACCTTTTTTTCGGCCTCCACGATATTCTCGTCGTGCCTGCGAATCTCACGAACAGTTGATCGCAACCCCTCCAAGACTGGCATCTTCCACTCGTCAAGGCTCAACCATTCAACACTTCGCTGATGTGGGAACTCGAATTTAGGGTCGTATTCGTACTCCCCCGTTACGCGTCCAATACCTAACACTGTCGCGCCGTCTGACGCCAACACCCAATCGCCTTCGCTTATCGTTGCAATGAACTGTGTCAATTGCGAACAGTCCTGGCCAGCCGCGATCGCGTTCTGATTCGGATAGGCTTCCACCAGTGCTTCTTTCAGCTTCACCCGAGATTCCTTCTTGGCTTGTACCCAAGAAAGGTCGCCGAGCTGCTTCCATCCCACTGCGATGACGTTTCGCTCTTTCATCATTTCCCAATGACTAACACCATCGTCACCACCGCGAGTTCCGACACGCCAGTACTTGTGCAGACGTCCCTGAACCGCATTAAGTGACGCGGTGAATTGATTCATCCGAACGCCCACTTCGGATGCTGCCGATACGAAGCGGCCGGCGCAGATGTAGCGTCCGTCGCCCTCAGGTGGCAACTGCTGGAGTTTCAGGAGGTGGAAGTGTTGCCAATCCGGACTATGGAAATCATCAAGCTTTTCGGGGAATAGCAAGCTGAAATACTTGTGCCCCCACGCTAACTTGCTGACTTCGGGAACAACTTCGTCCATCTGATCTTGAAGCTCAGCATACTCGTCATCTGACGCATTCTCTGGCAACTGAGCAAGCAACTCAGCTCCTTCGATCAACTGATCACGATGCAAGCGAGCGGCCTCAATCGCGTCGTCGATTGAAACATCAATCGGCTTGCCGTTATCCGCGGCCATCTGCCATCGCCCGGTTTCTTTTCGTCGGAAGATCCGGAACTTCAATGCACTCCCGCCAGCGATGCTTCCAAATTGCTTGGTGTCAAATTCTTCATCGCTCTTGAACTCCAGCCAGTAGACCAAACTGTCTCGATTGCCGTGGTCATGCAAAAACTCAAGTAACGCCTCACCATCCATTCCGGCCAAGACCTGTGGCGAGAACCGCTCGGAGAACAATGAATAGGATGCATCTAGCTGATCTGCGGTATAGACCCGGCCTTCTCCCAAGAGGCTTTCACAAGTCGCAGCTAGTTCATCGCGTTTCGATTCGCTAAGCATCGTCGATCCCTCAGGTCGCGAAACTCGGCGCACCTCACTTAGCCTGCGACCATCCGCGACTTTCCAGTCGTACCAGCCGTTCGACGGGGATCCTTTCACGATAACGCCAGCACTACTTGGTGCGGCAAAACGGTGGTCTTTCATGAATCGGTACAGATCGCCGAATTCCTGAAGCACTCCCTCAGCAATCAGCTCCTCACGGATTGCTCGCACATTGGGTCGGCAAGATGACGTTACCTCCTTCCTGGCCGTCGAACCTTCTAGTACCGTGAATCCACTTTGGTCCATGACGGCAACAGCATCAGCTTCGCCAATCTTAAGGTACAACTTCTCAGGTTGTTCATTCGTCATTTTCGTATTCCAAACATGCTTCTGTAGTCCAAATTCTTAGTTCGATTGTATCGGCGCTTGTCCGCACCATTCGAGTGCGGGGCTCGCCGGTGCCCTGTACCATGCTGGAACCTTTCCAGGTTCAACCAAGAGTGGCACGTACTCTATGTCGCAGGTTGGGTTCACTGCTTGCCTAAACCGATCAAGCACCTGCTCAGGATTCAGGTCAATTGCTCCAACTCGCCGAAGATTCCGATGCTTTTCACAAGCATTGCGCATCAACTGGGCTAAAAGTTCGTCGCTTGTGGGCAACGAGAAACCGAAGAGCAGGATTGATTCTGCCTCTTCTAACGCCGCGCGAGCTGCTTGCCACATCGTGCCAATCTGCGGAATTTCACCCAGATTCTTGCTCATGGTCGGGAAGACCATCACAGGCACACAGGCTTCCCCGCAGTACTCGCAGGCAATTTCACTAAATGGGGCACAACGACAATCGGCGTCAATACACTCCTTCGCACAGCAGCTTTCGCAAACACAACGACGCCACGCAATTGACCCATGCAATTTGATTAAGCTGCCGTGCCAGCGACGCCCCAGATCACGTCGAGTCTCGCCGCACGAACATGAAAACTGAAGAAGCCTACGCATTTTGCAGTGTGGACAATTGGCATTACGGCAATGGACTGTTCCAGTCCGTGCAGAGAGTATGCTTTCGGCAATGTTGTCGTAGTTCAGCGATATGTAGGACGTGTTGAAACCCGTGCGTGCGAGAAGATTGACTGCCCAATTCTCATCGTCCATTGAGATTTGGTCGGACAATCGAAACAGCGTATAGCGCCCGAGCTGATCTCTAAGCACTTGCAACTTGGGAATCCAATCCTCAAACCAACCGTCTAGCATGAGGGCGTTGGCGGTTCTCGCTTGCTCTAAAGTCAACAAAACACGCTCGACATTCGCGTCGGAGACAGTTGGGCATGAACGATCGCAGCCGACCTGAACCACGAACTTGTGAAGATCGGGATATTCCCGCTGGTTGAGCCTATCGAAGTAACCTTGCATCAACGGCGTACCGCCATCGGTAGCCGCATAGGAAAAACCTGCGCCCAAAACCACTAACGATGTGCCGTGGAAGTCCCAGTCGTCCATTATCACCCCCGCCGCTTGGCGTCTTAAGTCACAAAACGTAATGTATCAATCCAATAAACACTTAAAGAACGCGTCTTGAGCATCCTTGTAGAACTCAATGCTGATTTTGGTCCAGAGTTCGTCCGGCAGATCGTTGAGTTGCCGGCGGGCTGAGACTGGCATGAGCAGGGTTGCTGCTTGCTTTTCGATGGCGACTTCGGCGATGGCGACTGGGTTCGGAATCATCTCAACTGAGCCACCGAGGTTCAGCGATCCGACAATAATCATGCCGCCCTTTGTGCTGCGTTCCAACAAAGAGCTTGAAAGAGCGACGAGCACTGGCAAGCCTAGACCTACGCCGCTGTGGTCGTTGTCCATCGCTCGCATTTGGATGGAGAACTCGTGTGCTCGCGGGTCGCGATCCCCGACCAGTTGCTTACTCTGCGTGTAAAGGTTCTGTTCGCCGATCTTGACGCTTTCGCGAAAGCCGGGCGGTGTCGGAGTGTTCAGGATGCGGACGTTGCTACCGGGGCCGGATGTGACTTCCAGTCGGTACAGTCCGGGGCCGGACTCTTGCGATCCGGGGCTGATCGCCCAAACTTGGCCTGGTGGTAACGGGTCGCCGTCGATAGCGGCGTCGCTGTGAAGCTCCGGCGTTGCGACGAACTGTTCGACACCGTCGACGCCCATCGTGAAGCTAAAGTGCGTGTTACGGAACTCGCTCTTGAGACACTTCTTCTGTTGTTCTTTCACGCGCCGGCGTGATTCCAGCGCCAAGCGAACCAACAATTCGAGGTCTTCATCGGAGACTTCCATGTCAGGATCGGGAAATAGAAGTTTCAACAAACCGCTGATCGTTTTGTTGACCGCTTCAATGTCGCGGCCGCTCAGCGCGCCGCCGAAAAACACCCGATTCTGCAGCGTCGAGACGCGGCTAAGCATTCTCAGGTTCGTCCAGCATTCGCTTAGGAAGTCACTGACGAGGCCGAAGTGATTGGTGAGGTGCTCGTTCGGATTCAGCTTGGGGAAATCCCAGCCGGGCGCGAATGCATGAATACGGTCGTGGAAGGCCGTATCGTCGCGCATTTCCGCCGGCAGCGGGCTTAACAAATGGCCGATGCGTTGTTGCTGTTCGACGTCGACGTCGAAGTTTCCAACCATGACGATGCCGCCTTCGGCTCGGATGCTCTCTTTGCCTCGGCTGAATTCGCCGGACGCCATGTAGCCCTTCATGATGTTGACGCCGTCCTTTTGGTCGAAAGAGACGCCGGAGACTTCGTCGAAGCACACCACGTCGTACTGACAAACCAAACCGCGTTGGCCGCTGGCGTTGTTGACGAACATCTTCGCCACGGTGGCTTTGCCGCCCGAGATCAAATGGGAGTACGGCGAAATCTGCTGGAACAGGTGGCTCTTGCCGGTGCCGCGCGGTCCTAGTTCGACCAAGTTGTAATTGCGTTCGACAAATGGCACCATTCGCAGCAAGACGACATACTTCGCCCGATCCGATAGCGCGGTCGGTTCCAATCCGATTGAACGGACCATAAAGTCGATCCATTGCTCGGTCGAGTATTCGGCTCGTCCGCGTTTCAGTACATCCAGAATGTCTGACTTGGACATTTGAATCGGGCGCAGTGACGCGATCCGGAACGGCCTCCCGTTTTTCTCCTGGGCAACAACCGCGTCATACTCCAGCGTGATCTCGGCGTAGAAACCATCTGTCAGCATTCGCTCGTGATCGTCGACCAGCTTGTCATCAATCAGGGCATCCTTGATTGCCAGGCTAGGAATTTCGGCGTAGTAGCAATCCGACTTCGTGTCGAGTTTCGCCTTCACCACGTCGATCAGCTTCACTGATCCCTTGTCGCGAGCCTGTTTGATGAAGACCTCCTCTTGCCCGGTCTTCACCGTGCGGTTCTGCAATTGCTTTTCGACAATCTGCAGCCCCTCAGCAATTTCCTCTTCGTCGACCGTCGCGCAGTAGCGACCGAGCAAGAACTCGACCACGTAAGTTGGTACAGGGTATTGGCGGGCGTACTTTCGGACTAAGTCCTTACGAACCAAGTACCCGTCAAAGACGGACGCGGACATTTGATCCAGTCCGTCCATTTGCAATGTTGTTGCGTTCATATATTCATCCCTATTTATTCGCCACCAATGGTGGTGTTTTGTTTTGCAATTGTTTGGCCGGCATCGTTACACACGGTGACCGCGACGACCGATTCCAACAGGTCATCATCCTCCACAAACAGCGTGACTGTCTCGCTTCCGTCAAGCGGTTTGCCGCCCGCAGCGACCGAAGTTGCCGGATCATTAGGCTTGCTACGCAAATCCACGCTCAATCCAGCCGATGCCGGCGAGACCGAGATCCGACAACGCAGCCCCTTCCAATCGACTTTCGTGATCGAAACGTCCTGTCGCACAGGCTGGTTTTGCAGAGTCACCGACATGTCTGCGATCAAGCACTCCTGCAAACTGATGCCGCCGTGCGCGTACGCGTGACCAGCAGAGAAGCATCGGATGCCGGTGCCGGTGGCGAACTCGGCCGATTGGTTCCAATGCCACGTCGCCTTGGGGACATTCGGTTTCGATTCACCTTTGATCGTCGCACAGCGAGCCCATTTAGCTTCCGTCAAGTAATGCGGCAGATCTTCTTTCGGCAACCCACCTGGCATCAACAACCAACCGTGGTCCGTGATAACGCGAACTTCTCGCCAACCGGCATCGAGCAGTTCAGTTATTCGTTCGGCAATCAGTTCGACTTGCTCTGCCACCACCGATGCCAACTTGGCCTGCATGCTGTGACCGCGTTTGTCGATCTCACCAAACTCGCACCAACCACGCGCTTTAGCGGCAGCCGGATCGCCGACCTCACCCGCGCCGATGATCTGGTAGCCGTCTGTTTTCAACAACGAGTGCATACGAGCGAACGTCAGCGACTTTTCTGGATCGTCGGCCAACGAGGGGGCAAAGCTATCCGGCAGGCCCACACCGCGAACCTTGGCCGTTACCGGCGACACAGCGGGCTTGGCCGTTGCGGTCACCGATGGCAACGCAGACCACCGTCGCCGTGACGCGACCATCAAGCTGCGTTCAGACAGAGCCAGCGACAACCGCTGCGCCAGGTCGTAACGCAAACCGTCGGCAAACAGCAAGCAACATCCAACGTCCGCCGAAATAGATTCGTAAGAAGAAACCGTTCCATGTGAACCGAATGCGGTATTCTCGGGTCTGCCTCCGTAAACACCAGTTGCGCTGCGGCCCGCAGCTAGCGCCGTCGGCTCAGGCAAACGCTCCGATACACGATCGGTCAGTCGGGGCGGGTCACGCCATACTTCCTGTAATCGAGTTGCCGCCTGATCCAACCACGGCAAGTACAGCGCTCGCACCGCGGCGTGTACTGCCACAGCGTCGGCTGCCGTACGGATAGTCGCCATTGCCGCGAGAGCCGCATCATCGACCAAGTAACCGCCGTCCGCGTACAGCTTCGCCAAGTCCTCGGGCGAATCGCCTCCGAGTGCCGTTTGCGTCCGCTCGGCCAGGTGCCCTAGATGTTCCAAGGCTAGTGCAAGCGGAGCTTGGTCTAATCGAGCCCAAACCCATGACCTCCGAAAACCATGAGCCTGTTCCAACTTTGCGATCGCCTCACTAGCATGCGTTGCATTGACGCCATCCAACGCAGCCAAAGCGGTGCGAAGCGACGCTTCCTCCGTTTCATTTTCGTCCGGCCATGTTTCTTTCTCGTAAGCGATTCGGTTGGTCGGCTTGGCTCGGCGAAGCAGATTCGGAATACCAGGGTATGTCTTGGGGGATTCACAGTAGCGTCCCCACAGCCCCTCCCAAACATTCGTTTCCTGCATGCCGAGTTTTTCGGCGGCCACCAGTTCGCCATCGGTATCCGGATCGAATCCATAATCCTCGCGGCATCGGTTACAGAAGGCATGCCACGTGCCACCCTCGCTATCGACGCCGCCCATCTCTTCACGCACTACCAATGGGTCACTCATCCAACGCAACAGGTCACGCGGATGGTCACCGATCATCAGCTTGTCAAAATCTTCCGCCTCCAGTCTCCGGCCCGTTAAACGGGATACCGGCGTATCGGCCAAAACCGACAAGGAAGCCATCATCGAAAGCTTGGTGTGGCTGTCGCCAGCGACATCCAGCCCAAGTCCCGGCGCGTCCTTGCTGACCAACATTGCTTCGACCGACCAATCGCGACCGTTTTTTTGTGTCCACACCGCACCGCGATACAACAGCTCGACCAAGGGCTGCAGTTGCAACGGACATTCGGTTCCGGCACGTAATGTTTGCCGGCTGACCAAGGGCAGATAGACGATGGGCGTCAATCCTTCGGGAATCTCAACCTCAGGCAACTGCCGAGCAATCGCACATTTCAACCAGATCGCCGGGCCAGTTCGCTTATCGCTGTCGTATTCACCATGAACAAGCAACTGCGGTAATCGCGCACACAGGGTTTCGACCAACGGCAACCATTCGCCTTTTGCATCTGTCCACAAGATCGCAACCGGTGGAACCTCGCCGGCGGAGTGCTTTGAACCATCAAGAAGCGAATCACACAGTGATTCGAGCATCGTGTCGCCACTCATATCTGATCCCCCTGAGCCGACGTCGCGAGCCGCGGGACTCTATCGCTGTCCTCGTATGCAAGGCTCTCCCCTATCGCCTTCGGATCAATTGCATATGCGAACAGAAGCCATCCAATCCGGACAAGTGAGGACACCTTGCAACCGAAAAACCTCGCTAAAATCGAGAACATCGCCGATTCTGCGGACGACGCGGCGAATGGGCGCGGCCATAGTGCGGCCACGATGCGGTAATAAATGACGAGACAGGCAGCAATCGAGAGTCCTCGGCCAGATACGTATGATTCCTTTGAATTCACTCTGCATCCTCCGATTCGACTTTGGCAGCAGTGCTTGATACTACATGTTCGGTGTCTGAGTTTGGATTTGCAGCGAAGATCGTTAGCAACAACTCGCCGTCGCCGATCATTTCGTAGGTCGGCCGCTGACCTGACAAATTCTCGCTACGCAATAGAATTTGATTTACGCCCTCACCTCGCCGGTCCATCATGAATTGACGAGGTGAATCAAAATCACGAAGTGTAATATCAACGGGCGTCCTAGCCAGCAAGCTTGTGATCGCTTCATTGCGGGTCGCCTGTCGTACGGGGAGTGCCTCAACGTCCATCGAATTCGCTAAATCGCCAGGGACGTGAAGCCGAAGCCGATCTGCGAATAGATGCAAGCGGATCTTAGATCCATGCATCGAATAATCCCGATGCGATACCGCGTTGACGATCGCTTCAAAAACTGCCGTCAGATCGTATTGGGGCAGATTGGATCGACCCAGATCTTTCGATCCTGAAATGGTCATGTTGTTGTCAACGAATGCGACAGCATCCCTGACTTGTTGGTCGACTGATCCAATGAAGTCTTTCGCATCGCGTTGGTAATTCTCAAGATCAAGAAAAGCCGTCTCGAAGTCTCCTCGGTACGCCACCGCCTGAATGAACGCATTGGGAAGAAATTCAGTCGGACCCGGCGTTCCAAGTAGGATGCCCGTCACAGTCGCCCGCTCGATGCCTTCTGAATCGGGCCGAAGCATTGCTAGCTTGTTCGCAAATGTAGCAAAATGACTGTCAGACAACGCCGACCGGTATCTTTCAACAAGCGATTGGTCAAGTGTCGATAACGAGGTTCCCGGAACAGTTTGTTCATCGAACCGAATCAAACGAGCCTGACTACGCTGCTGCATCAATCGCGCTAAGTAGTCAGGGCTAATCTCTCGCTTGCTACTTCCTACACGCACCCAGTATCTGCCTTTGCAACGATGAACGAAAAGGCTTTTCGGGATGTCGATACGTATGATCGAGCGATCAATCCCTTGGGAGTCCGGTAGTCGAACCTTGCGAACCGAAGCGATCAGCGGCGGTTCGAGCTTGTCATTCAAGAGATCGCGGACAATGGTCTCAGCATCGTCCAAATTTAGTTCAGGGATGCCAAGGATCTCTTTACGAACGTCATCGACGCCCAAGACAATGACACCCCCATCTGCATTTGCCATCGCTGCAATTTCGGCAGCCAAATCATCAACCTTGGGAGCTTTCCATTTAGCTCCCGAATATTGAACTTCCTTCAGCTCGAGACGACTGTCTTCACCAAGTTCGATCGCTTGGAGTAACTGGCGGGGGGATTCAAACATGACGACCTCCATTGCTCGGTGCCGGCAACATGATGCGTTTGTAGCGTTTCTGGAAAGCTTGCCGTCCTCCTTCCATCACATCGCAGACTTCAGCGCGAACTCTCGGTTCTTGCAAACTTCCACTTCGTTGTGGATGCACTCTGCATTGTCCGGTTGTCGCATCCATAGCAAGCACCAACTCGGCATCACCGTTGACCACGATATTCGGGTTGTGCGTTGCGGTGATTATCTGCCGTTGACTCTTCTTTTCGCGAATCTGCTGGACAATCAGGTCATAAATGAGATGGTTGTCCAAATCATCTTCGGGTTGATCTAGCAGGATCGGACAGGTCTCGTTGGACAGCAGAAAGGCAAGAATTGCAGCGGATCGTTGCCCAGGCGAACCCTGTTCAATCGGCATCCAGCGATTTCTCGAACGATCATGGCAGTACTCGACTTTCAGCACGTCGTCAGGAAACCAAAGCAGAACGTTATCGAGCTGTTCGGGCGACAGTTTTGCCATCCGTTTCGCGAAACTCTGTGTGCAATACTCTTTGGAATCGCCTCCGACGGCCATTTCCTCAACACCGCTCTTCAACTCGAAAAGACGCTCATCCAAGACGCGGCTTCGCTCTTCCTGTTCCGTGGGCAGGGCGGTAAAGAGATGGCCAATTGCTCCGGTATAGTTTTCGTTACCTAAAATGTCTCGCTCGAATCCCTGATCACATCCTACGCGACGTCTAAACTCCGTCTCGCACGCATCCGCCGTCGCCCCAAAGGGAACGACGCTGGCTCTGACAAACTGGTTGTCAGCGAGTGTGTCCCGCAGAAACTCAATTCTTCGCTGCGAGATTTCCCGTCGGTGCCCTGCTATCTCACGCAGGCAGTCCCTTGATTCCACCTGAATCTCGGCCAGTCTTTTCTCCGATTCGCCAATCTGCTTTAGCTCTCCTTCAATTAGCGCTCGTTGCTGGACCAACTTCCGGTATTGGTTGGGGTCTTGAACTCCCGCTTCAGTTAATTCAGAAACCACGGCTTCATATCGCTCATCGACACGCTTTTTCGTGGTCGCCCAGGCAGTCGAGCTAAGCTCACTTCGCCACTGAATCGCGAACGCTTGCAAGTCATCAGCGATCGCGCGAAGCGACGCTGCGGCAGCCTGCTGTTTCGCAACTGCTTCCTCAATTAGTTTGACGGCGCTCGCATCACTTTGAACATCACGATCGAACTGTTCCTCGTCAAAATCGTTCGGAGCTACTTCTTCGACCAACCCTCGAATGGATTCCTCCAGCCGGCCAACATCCTCAATCTGGTCGTCTAGGATTCGTTCCTGGCGGCCCCGTCTCTGATAGTCCAGCAACACCTGCCTGTTGTCACCTTCCTCAAAGACCTTCAATTGGATGTTGACATCTCCCAATTCACCCAGCAGTCTTTGTTTCGGCTGAATTTTAGAATCCAATTCACGTTGGTCATTTCGTAGCCGCTTGAACTTCGCATGCAACTGAGAACGTTTCTCCCGCCAGTCGTTCAGTCGCAATCCTTCCGACTGATCAATGAGGTTAGTAAGTGCATGGGGGTCACGTGAAATTTCATATACCTCCTTCTGCGAAAGCACGCGGACACGGAATCGTTGACGAACATCGCCGTCATCTAGCTCCCAAACATCCGGCGCAGTTTCTCGCTCGATTTTTGTTTCGCCACTAGTCGTGGTCCAGGTCAGCCGGAAACGTGCGGCGTTCTTCAGAACGATTGCACTGATTGATGTGTCCTCTAGTAGCAAACCCCGCTTGTCTTTTTCCGGAGCAATACGCTGAAATTCGGCAAACTCAGACTGCATGTCCTTTGGTAAGTCACCAACTCGGTCGAACAGAATGCGAAGACTGTCGATGATGGTCGACTTGCCCGATCCACGACCTCCGATCAGCGCCGTCAACCAAGGCGAAAGGGGAGTCGTCATGGCTCCGCTACTTCGCCCCATAAGCTTCAGGTTGTTGATGGCAACGGACTCGATGATCGGTGTTGCGTGAGCATTTGGATCAGCGTCCGTTTCTCCCCGAACGATCGACGTGCCGTTACCGTCATGCAAAGCAAGTTGCAAACCCTCAAATGAAGGCTCGCCCATCTTGACCCAGGTGAAATGTTGACCGGGCAGACGCTCGCCTCGAAAGTTGTGGCAATCCGATCCGACCACTACGGCAAGCTCTGATCGAAGATCGTTCCAAAGCCCAGGCGGCTGCCAGTTTGGATCGCGAATTTCAACCGCGTCGAAGCAGTTGCATTCCCAGATTTGCCGGATCGTCTGTGAGTCTCCGCTAACCTGGCCGGTCTCACTCGCCGCAAATAGCCCATTGTCGATGTCGACATGTGCCGGAATGCAAATACCGCCACGATCACGAATGATTTTGACAACGTCCTGACACGACTTCTCAGTGCGGACTTGAGGGTCACCCTTGAGTCCCATGTACCCGCACACCGCCAGTAACTCATGAATCGAATCTGTGGTGGTTAACGGCGAGAATATTCCAAGAATATGAAATCCCTGGTTCACCGAAATCTCGACACCTGGGAAAAGGGTCAGAGACCGGAACCATTCAGGTGGGTTTTCTTCCAGTTTTCGGTATTCAGCGGCCAGCTTGTCTACCCATCCCGCACCGTTGTGATCGGTGACGGCGATACAGTCGATTTTGGCCTCCATGTATTTACGTAACCAAGCAGATGGTGACAGTTCATCTGCACCGGCAAGTGAATGCCACGGTGTATCCGTCGAAAACGGCGTGTGGGTATGGAAGTCGAATTTCCACCAACGGCTGCCAATGATTTCAGTCATCATTTGTCTCTTGTGTTTGAATGTTGAGGTCTGGTGGCCGCAGCACGACGCGCTGCTTGTTTGAACGCATTGGTGTAATGACAGTCATTCCATCGGACGCCGTCGAATTCGTCGCCTCCCGTGAAGTCAGTGGTCTTCTCATCCCAACTCCAGAACCAGGGGTATTCTTCGATGGGACGTTCGGGCTCCTTGCCGCGGTCCTTGGTCCACTTGATCTTTGGCTTCACTCGAAAGACGCCGGCATCCTTTGGGACGCCCGGCAAGTCCAAGGCCATGAAGGGTCGGATGTTGATGCGGACGCCGTCGTTGATGTCCGGTTCAAAGCCGATCGGTTGCTCATGGATCGGTTTCCAGCGAACGAACAGATCGTACGGCGGCTCACCCTCCAAAATCGCTTCAAGTCGCTTGAACAGCTCTTCGGCAGCCAGCAAGCGAGCCTCTGCGGCGGGCAACTCACGTTTCACTTCGTCTTTTTGACGTGTGATCCAGTCACCCAGGTAGCTGTACGTCAAACTCTCCAGCACCTTGCGGCCACCGGGTCCTGCCAGCTTGTGATAGTTCACCAACGCATGGAAACCGTCTTGCTTTCGACCATCATAAATGTGCCAAATGAATGGACGTTGACTGAAGGTCTCACAGTGCTCCTTGAAGAATCTGTTGCGCAGCCAATCATCCAGGTTCTCGTTCGTCGTGACATCGCACGCGGAAAGCAAACGAGCCAAACGATCGGCAGCGGCGTCTTCGCCGCGAACCGATGGAACGCAGACAATGCCGTCGTCGTCGATGAATGAATCGAGTTCGCTGCAACGAGCAACCAAAGCGCGCGCACGCTCACTCAGTCGCATTTCGGAATCGAGTTCCGCTGGCCAGCGATAGCCTAGCAATCGAGCAACGGCAACTTGCAGCGGTGATGTTGATTCGGATGGCCATCCGTGAAAGAGCCATTGTGTTGGATCGTCGGACTCAGGTGCAGGGAGACCAAGCGGAAAATCAGCACTAGCCTTCTTGCTCCAGTGATCTATATCGAATGGCACCAGAGCGAGTGTAGCACTGGTCACACTAACCTTCTGATCTATCTTCCTAACTGCCTCATGATACTCACGTGAGCTGGCAAAAGCCCATACTGCAGCAAGATGACTCTCGTCTTCTGGAACAAGCGTTGCAGTATTGTTGTCGAACGGCTCGCCGGTATAGAGCGTTGCTGGGAGATGACGCATCTGTCGTACCAGAACGCCATTTCGGCCCCACGCCTCTCTCCCATCCTTTCTTGCTCCAAGTAATTCGTCAATTGCTCCTTCACCGTTACACCACCTTAGGACATTGCTTCTCCCGCCGTAGAGCATTGTCGAGTCACATGACCCCATGAACCAGTCCCACTCCGGGCTCTTGGAATCGAATTCCCAAAACTTCAACTGCATTCGTAAGCTATCACCAGTTGTAAGTCCGTGGTACGCCTCAGCCGTATGACGAAGCAAACGAAACTTGCTTTGCTTAGCTATTACAAATCGCGAGTCGGGGTTTGCGCCAATCCCTGTTTGCGAAATAAGCGACGTCTTAGAATCTGATGTAAGACTGAACCCGTCTTCAGCAATCTCGTCACTAACCTCCGCGATATCATGTGAGCCTCTCAATAATGCGGCTTTTCCGTTTGGAGGCTTCACGCCGCCCGTATCCATTCCAGCGAAATGGCTGGTTTCGCTCGGCTGTGCTCGCGTGAATGTGATGAGTCCGGTAGTTGCAGCCCACCAATTCATGTCTCTAAACGCATTCGATCCCAACGTGATGATTGCGTTTAGTTCGACGGTCTTAATTAAGTGCTCACGTAGACGACGGTACGTTTTCAGGAAAAACCAATTTTGGGGTGTTACGAGACAACCCGTGCCACCGCGTTCGAGCAGGTCGATAACACGAAGTACACACGTGGTCGATAGGTCAGCCCGCCCAATCTTAAAAAACGCATCACTGTGCTCTTGAAGCGGGACATCCTGCTTCGCCCTGCCCAGGTAAGGTACGTTAGTAGCTACCAATGTGTAATTCTCCGACAATAAACTCACGGCGACTGCAAGACCTTTTGCCGCCAATCCCAGCTCGTGCGATTCCGGCTCGGTATTCGGATCGGCAGCGACTGCCGTCGCCAGCAATCCGTATAGAAACGCTGTTTGCTCATCGCTCAGCAAGAATGAATCGAGCGAACGCTTTGGATTTATCAAGCTTCCAAGCGTCGAAGCTTGACTGAACATTTCATAGAGCTGTCCCCAAAAAAAACCGAGCCCTTCTTGAGCTTCGGCAGGAAGTGTCTTTCTCTCAGCACTGCTAGATTCTGCCGTCGGTTCTTTTTTGAGCAACTTCATCCACTGCTCACGCGTGGCCCCGATCGACTGACCGACGTGGGCGATCGTCATTGATGGTAACTCGCGATAACTATCCATCTTCCACGCCGACAGCGCGACGTTGAACACCGCGATCTGAACACAGCGTTTGTCCAACTCCAAGCCGAACAGGTTGTCTTCCAAAACTGCGTCAATTGCAGCTGACAGACCAAGCGATTCTTCCCGCATCCGTAGCCGAGCCAGCAGCTCAAATGCAGCCACCAGAAAGTGCCCGCTGCCGCAACACGGATCAAGGACTTTCAACTCCGCCGCAGCCCGAGGCCAACCCTCTAGCGTTCCGCCCATCGGCCGCCATGGTCCGTCGCCATCCTCTGATTCGCCGTCAGTTTCTTGCGACTCACGAACGAATCGTAGGTACTCGAACTCATATCCACCTGCCTCGGTCAGCGCCACGGCTCGGCGAAGCTCATCTTCATCATTGGCTGTTTTGGCTAGTTCTGGATTCTCCGCCAGTACCTTGCCGGCATGCCAAGCACCTAATGTGTTATGCAGCAGTGACATCACCATATAGTCTTCAGTGAAGAACTGAGTCACCGCCGGCAAAGTCGCAGCATTGATCTTCTCTTCCGACTTGTTCGCTCGCTCGTTGGCATCGTTCTGCCAAAACTGATAGACCCAGCCCAAGCTGTCGTCAGTACGGAAGACCTCCCTCGCCAACCCAGTATTGCTCTGTTCGCTCGCCGGTTCTTCGACCAGTTCGATCAAGGTACTCAAGACCTCCGGCGGCAACTTGACTTCCAGTACCGGATTGTCGGCTGGAAAGATGGCCGGTAAGGCAGCCTGAGCGAAACGACCCGCCAGTTCCCACTGGTGCGTACCCTCTTCGTGCGCCAGCTCCTCAACTTCCTCCAACGAAACCAACGCCTTCAGGTCAGGGTGCCACAAACAATCATTTTCAGCCAAGAAACGAGCGAACAGAATGCGATGCCAATGTTGATACGCACACTCTTCGACCAGCCGGTCGATCGACTGCACCCCTGAAGCGTCCCGGCGATCACCCAAGAACCGACCGTGAGCACGCAAGCGATTCCGCAGCTGAATCTGTTCCTCGGTCTTAACGTGATCGCCCCGCTTTGCCTCATGCACTGTCAACGATTCCAACGCCTGGCGAGCACCAAGCTCAGCCACCTTGCGCGCTTCAACAACCGCCTTTTCGAGTTTCCGTCTCAGTTCGCTAGAAAGTGATGCCATGAATTTCTTCGTCTTGCAGTGGGCCGCTTTTGATTTCGGCAGTCAGTGTCAGGATTCGCAACAGTGCCCGCGCACGTTGGCACAGCTTGTTCAACTAATGACGACGGGGCCGTCTTTCAGTTTTTGATTGATGGCTGCTTCCTGCTCTGCCAACCACGACTTCACATCCTCAGGCGTCTTCAACGTTCCACTCGACAAGTGCATGCGCTGAAGCTTGGGTTCATGCAACTTGGCTGCTCTTGCGTCGGCACTGGCAAATCGACTAGTCAATGCATCGGTCTTGTCTTTCCATGATGAAAGCGGGGTCGCATCTAGCGTTCGCAGCAGTTCGTCGTCACTGCCAACTGAGATCGCCGGAACGCCGTCCAATCCTTCCGCCTGCATTAACTCAGACTGTTTTGCTGCATCCGTCTTCTGCCAGGACTCGCTGGCCTTCAAAGTGTCGAACTCGGAGTTGTAAGTGCTTTCGTATTGGTCGTGAGAAGAGGTGACTGCCGATCGCAACGCTGCTGCAGCCTTCTTCACCAACGGTGTTACGTGGTCGGTCTTCTCTAGCAGCAAACGACTGTCGCGTATTCCATCGGCCGCAGATTGAATGTCAGCGAACTCATCCATCCCCTCGCCGTGCTTCATCAGCCGGCCAAGCCGTTCCCACTGGGGCATTCTCTTCTCGGACAGCTCAGCAAGCGATGTCCAATCCTCGGCTTGTTTGCTCAGTTCATCGCGGACCGCCAGCATTTTTGCGAGGCGTTCGTTGCCTGCGTGATTTCGCAGGTCAGTCAGATGATCCGTATTGGGACGAACAGGTAGTGGGGCATCGCCGCCGGCGCGGCTGGCCAAGTCAAACATCGCCTTGAGGAACTCGCTTGACTTGTCCTCCAAGTCATCGCTGGGGCGAGTCGGAACCCCGGCGGTCGGGAACAACCCGCGAAGCGCAATCTTGTCGCTGGCCGAAAGCGTGATCGTTTCCTGTCGAAGTTCCGCTTTCTTAATCTTGGTTTGGTCCAACTTGCCTGGCGGGACACTGTCACCGCCAGCGCGAACCGTGATATCGCCTGAGTTGTGCAGCGCCATGATTGCGCCGTCAATCGCGTCTTGGGACCAACCGTAGGGTGCATTCCCAAAAATTCTCTGCAACTGACGACCTTCGCAACCAGCTCCTATCTCACGCAGAAGCGCCTTGCACACCGGGTGGGCCTTGGTTTCGCCCGTCCAACTGACGGCCCCCAGCGGTGCGTCGTCGTTGTTCTTGGCGCGACTAATGACGACGGGCCAATTCTTGTGGTCGCCGTCACCAAACTTGGGGAACATCCGGTCGAGAGCATCCTTAGCGGCATCTTTGACCTTTTCCTCGATCGTCAGCGACATCACCTCGGCACCGCCGCCCTTGAATACTTTGGCGGCGTCGACAATCTCGCCGAGGATTTCATCGCGAGTTCGCTGGGCATCAGTTTGCCGACTTTCCATCGCGCTCCGCGCTTCGTCTCCTTCTGGCGTGCTTGGCACACCTTTGATCTTGATGGTTCCAGTGGAAGCCTCATGCCGGACGATCTGCTTCTCCAAGTCCTTCGAGTTTCCACGCGGTAGGAAGACGAAGACAATTGGACTGTCGGTTCCGGCAGCACGAGCTGAATCGACCACGTTCTTTTCGCTGGCCGAGTACTCATCGCGAATCCATACGGGCACCGCATCACCGTCCACGACTGGGGCATCGTCTCCGAAGTGGATCGCCAATTTGCGTTTCTCTTTTCGCTCACCTTGGATCAGCGAAATGCCCTTGATGGCGTCATGGCTGGCTGCACGGATCAGCGCGTCACGTTTGGTGGTCAGCTCGCCAGAGTTTGCGTTGAGCTGCTGCTCTCGCTTGCGGAACTCAGCGTCCCAGTCAGAGTACTCCTTGGTTTGAAGGTTGTATTCGCTGTGGTCCTTCAGCAAAATTCCGTCGTTGACCAACTCCTCAAGCAAATCCGGAATCTCTTTGCGAAGCCGCGCCCCGTCGTCTTGCAGATCGCTGACCATCAGATCGGCCAACATTTCCTCCGACGCGCGAACGCCGATGTCAAAACCTGCTTCACGTGGGATTTTGCGAATCAAGAAGGTTAGTCCGCAAAGCCGGCGTTTCAGCTTTCCCTTTTCGGTGCCGTCATCGAGCGATCGAATCGTTTCGTCGAGTTCACGCAGTAGCACACCTTGGTGAACCAGACTCGGCTGAAGCTGGTCAAACATCAGGTCGGCCGGCACCACCGTGCCTAGTCCGCTGGATGCGTAGTCGTGCAGTGCATCGTGAATGATTCGCAACTGGGACCGAAGCATTCCGCTGGTGCCGGTTGGATCGACGGCGCGGAACACGTGCTCCCAAAAGCGACGGCGTACAGGCAACAGTGGATAGTCTTCGACCATGATTTCACGGTCGCTCCCCTTGCTTCCGATGCGCGTCCCTGAGAGCTGACGTTCGATTTCACCCGAGTGTATGTCGAGGCACTTGCGGACAGCGTCAACGTGTTCAGGTTTCTTCTGCAACAAAACGCGTCGCGTCACCGTTTCGACATCGGTGTCGGAGAGTTCGATCGGAATCGTGAAGCGGTCTTGTAGCCACTTGAAGTGCGGTGCCTGGGACGCGAGAGCGTTCTGGCCCGCACCAACGACGATGATCCGAGATTCCAGCTGCTTGCTGAGCGCTTCGGCAACGTCGACCACATCTCGTGTCCGATCCTTCGAGTCACCGATGTGGATTTGCACTTCGTCCAGCACGATGATCGTGCATGGCAACTTGCCATCGACCGAGAGCACTTCGCGGGTTAGTTGCAACAATTCTGAAGATGAAATGTCCGCTGGTTTCTTAAACTGTCCTCGGATCGTTTCCCTCGCCGACTTGCGGTCGCCATATCCGGCATCGACCTCGACCAAGGCATCGTGCAGAACGGGACTGACGGTCAGGTCGTTCAGCTCGCGAAAGAAGTCTTTCCCTTTGACTTCAACGGCTGCTTTGACTTGGTCGTAAAAGCCATTGTTCTTGAGGTACAGACAGAACTTCGCAGGAGCGTACTGTTCGGGCAGCCCCTTTGATCGCAGAATCATGCCCAAGACGGTCAAGCGAACACTGCTGGTGTCACCCGAGGGCAGCGTTCCTGATACGGCGTGGAGACCACCAGCCTTGCGCCCTTCGGTGTCTAGTTCCTTCAACGCTGCGACCACATCTTCGGGTAAATCTTTTACCAGCGAACGGGCGCGGGAGCCGTCGGGGAATTCAGTATCGACCCAAAGGTGACACAGCATCTTCAAAAGGTGAGATTTACCACTGCCAAAGAAACCGCTGACCCAGGCGGCCGGCTGACTGGTGCCACTAAGGTGCTGAAGATACGACTCCAAGATGCGGACCATTCCATCTTCATACTGGCCTTCGCATACGAAATTGGAAAGCTCTTCGCGAAGCGTGTCGCGTTCCTGGTCGGTTCCTTCCGATGTGATCCGTGCTTGACCATTATTCATCAGCTCTGAATGGGCTGGATCACGGACGAATAGCTCGCTGTTCTTAATCATGGATCGACTCTCGATAGACTTCTTGCTTGATTTGTTATGCGTGGAATAGCCGGCTATTCGCTTTGGTGAAGCGTGATGGGCGTGGCGAGATAGTTCCAGCCATCACGAGCGCCCAGTAGGCTGTAGTTGTCCTGCTGAAATGTCCCAGGAAAGAACAGCACCATGCGTCCGCGGATGTCGCCGACCGATTTGTCGAGCACCTCGGAAACTCGCAAGAATCCATACAGCGAAGACGTGCCATAGATTGCGACGACAGTGTTTTCGTCAACATCGTCGGCAGTCAACTCGGCCCGCACAGCCGCGACGACATAGTCGAAAAACTCAGTGTCCAGCTTGAGCTGCAAATCTTCAGGACATTCAAAATAGGACTCGCGATATTCTTCCGCTGACATCCACGCAGGAAACAGTGGCGCAAGATCAAGCTGTCGCCAGCCATGGCCAGCACCCTTCGTGCGAACTTCAAAGTCACCGATTCGTGCATTGAGCTTTCGTTCATCCTCTTTCGCATAGACGACGAAGATTGCTTTCTGGGCGCCGGCGAGATTCTTCTGCCAAGGCGCTTTGATGTTTCGCTCGTAACTGTCGGCCAGGTCTTCAATTCGTCCCATTTGCAATCCTCAGTTCACGTTCGGTTAACAGAGCACCAAAGCCAACGTCAAAAATATCTTGTGCTTCACGCAGGGAAATCAGCCCAAGCCTGCGAGCGTCAATCGCCCGAGCTAACGCGATATCCTCTGGTGCATCTAGCAGTCGCATGAACTCACTCGACAACAACTTCTTGCCTCGCAGCCCCATGACGTACCCGAGCAGCAAAGCAAACGTGACCGTGACTGGTGTTGCATCGACTTGTGTTCGCACCTTCCGAACCCGTCCAACTAAGTGTCCAGACTGACTCCAGGATGAACTTGTGTTGCGCGCAACCTTGTCGATTGTTGACTCACCCATGCGCCCGTTCGTGAAGTCATCGATCGAGCTACAAACCGATTGTCGCATCAGTTCCATGCCATCTGGTGTTTCCAGAACCGCCGTCGCGGTTGATCGAAGCAACGGGTCGCGGGCGTAAGCAATCAAAATCGCCAGTAGTGGTTGCCCTGATTCATCCAACTCCCACAACGATCGAAAGACACGGAACAAGGGCGCCAACTTATCAAGCGAATAAAGCTCACGGAGTCGACGCAGGGTTCCTTTGCGATTGGAGTCCGTCGACTTACCCAGCACGTTTTCATCAACAACGGCCTGCTGGAATTGCCCGAAATCAGATTCCGCCGGAACCGTATCTAGGAGCGTTTGTAGTTCAGCAAGCATCATCGTTCGGCTGGAGTGCGGCCCACTGGGGCCAGCAATCAAGCCGAATTCTTCCGCCTGTTCTGAAACTGAATTAAACGCGTCCACCCGTGGCAAGCTCCTGCACTGCTGATTTTCGTCCATTATCACGACAAATCACCGGATGTCAACTACCGCCGTCAGGTGCCGGCATGTCTGCCGGCGTGTTGCTTGCCTGTTTGACGGATGGGGTGTCTGTACGTAATATTTACAAAACAACCACCTGCATGGTTGCTTCGGTCGCTTTTAATTCGAGACATGGATTCAGCTGCGGGTACCTGTCATGAAAAAAGGTGAGGGGAAGCGAAAAGCGGGCAAACGTCCGCCAAAATCACCAAAGACGAAACCCGCGAAGGGAAAGAAAAAGTAGCGGTACACAACTCAGGTTTAAGACCCTAGCACAATGCTACAAAACGTCAGAAACGCCAACTAGGTAAACAGGATCCGTTTAGCAATCATGAATACGCGAAGCAAACCAAGAGTTATTTCTGATCTCGAACCACTCGTGGGTAGCATGTTTAATCGCATTCGCTGCTCAATCGATAGGCAGAATCGCACTCAACTGCCAATGACTATTTTGCTCATTTTCGCGATAGCTTGTTTTGCGATTTCTGGGATCTCTCTCGGGCAGGATATGCCGAAGACGGCGCACGAAACAAAACTGCTTTTAGAGCCAAACGACGCCCTCATCCAAGTTCAGCACCTGCACAGTGAAAACTCCCCCGTGATCGTTGCACAAGGCGAGCTTGATCAACTGATTGACCGTAATGGTGGTGGCGCGTGTCCGCTCTCTGCGGCGTTGATCGCCGCTCAAGGAATACGCATCATGGCTGACCTGCCAGTCGATCCGTACCCACACCGATCGGCACTCCGGATGTTTCAGTCCAAACCGGAACTGAAAGAGGGGCGAATTGACAACGAGCGTTTCGTTGAATTGTTGGCGTACGTTTGCAGCGATCTTGACGAAAAACCGTTCGCGATATCGACAGTATCAGCTCCGAATAGCCCTCATGTGACCACGGGGCAAAGGTGGTCTCCAGCCGACGGCCCTGATCTATCGACGAAGAGGGGCGAATTAAAGATTCTCGCATACACTGTGACACAAGCGGATGGAACGGTTCGTGGACGTCACTTTGTGCTGTTGAAGGAAATCAGCGATGGTAAGTTGTCTTTCCTTAATCCGGGCAGTCCGCTCGGTAATCGCACGTTCATTATCGAATATCGCGGCGAATCATTCTCCTCCAAAGCACAAGTTTTCTTCCACAGCCCGGCCGGTGTCGACAAGTCAAATCAGACCTATGAATTGAACACAGTATTTACCATTCGACTGATTTCACCCAATGGCGATAGTCACGGCAACGTCGGGGCGTCCATCGAATCTGTTAAGTCGGAGATGGAAAAGCTTGCGGAGCGCCTGCAATCAACCGGCGAGTTTTCATCACCGAATGCCTGGCGGCGTGAGGGCGCGACTTTTGGTTTGCCGGGTCTGGACCTGCCTAGAGAGGTCGGCGGTGGTGGCTGGTCGGCAAGCAAGACGCTTGAGATATTCCGGCATGCTGGACGGCACAATTTGAACCTGCGTGACGTTATCGGTGGTGCGCATGGTCGACCGCTCGTGAAGTCGGACTCAGCTCTTGTCCGGAAAGTTCTTAACGACCTCGTCGCTGGCAGTGCCTACGTTGCAGTCGCGATCACTGAACCCGAGGCCGGAACGGACATGAAGCAGATGCAATCGAAGGCGGTTCGTTACGGCGATGGTTTCAAACTGACAGGTCGCAAACTTTGGAACGCCCGCCTTCGAGAGGCTACTCATGTTGTTCTCTATACCCTCGCGGCCCATGGCGAAACCGGATCTAGGTCGGCGTTTCTGCTCCCGATCGACCATCCTGGATTGCGGATTGTCGACCGGTACGCCCACGGGCTGACTGGCAATTCCTTCGGCGGGTTAGAGTTCGACGATATGTTTGTGAGCAAAGATCATATCCTCGGCGAAGATGGCGACGGTGGCAAGATTTTCACTGAACACTTTCAATACTGGCGATTGATGCAGGCGGCTGCAGCGATCGGATGCGGCGAGGCAGCGTTGGACCAGATGGCCGAACGCATTGCAACTCGAGATGCATTCGGCGGCCCCATCGGTCGTTTCACCCACCTTCAGCAACCGATTGGCGAATACCTTACGAAGCTGCGTATGGCGATGGCGCTAGCACGCGAGGCAGCTGACTTAATTGACCAGGGGGACTACAAAGCTGCCTCGCCTTTGGTTGACGGACTGAAGGCCGAAGGAGTCGAAATTGCGCTCGCCGCATGCGACGCCGCGATGCGATCACATGGGGCGATGGGATACAGCCGCGAAGTCGATCTCGGTGATCGAGTTCGCGACTTAATGGGGCTGCGGATTGCCGATGGCACCACTGATGTGATGAGGATGACCGTAGTACGGGAAAGGTACGGATACGAATTTTGGAAGATGGCTGTCCGCAGCTACCGAGATGACGCGGATGAACTCGACCAACAGCCTCTACGCGGCAACCTGATGCCCGTCAAAGGAGGCACGACTAGAGATTGATTTGTTCCGGTACGCTTACCACGAAGATGCCGCGACCACGCTTTCAAGGCTTAGCAACTCGTATGTGCACACCCTCGTCCCAAGAACCGATGCAAGCTTAGCGCCGCGGGATTGCAGGTCCAGTCGAGGGTCGAACTCTCTGCTTTCGCTTTCTGGAGTTAATTTTGCCTCGGTTGCTCGACTATAACGGAGAATACTCTTGCCGAATCTCTGATGCCGATTGGCGAGATGGTGAAGGCCGCCGAGTGCCAAGGGCCAAATGATTGAAACGAGAATTAGATGAAAATCTATCTCGATGACGAACGAACGACACCCGATGGATGGCACCGGGCCTATTGGCCGGATGAGGCGATAGACTTGTTAAAGGCTGGTGATGTCACGGAGATCAGTTTGGATCACGACCTTGGCGACGATGAACGCGGCACCGGTTACGATGTTGTGATATGGATCGAAGAGCAAGTTGCGTTGCACGGTTTTGTCCCGCCAGCGATGATGGTGCATTCGGCCAATGTGTCGGCGCGGACAAAGATGGAGAATGGGATTCGGGCGATTGAAACAATGGTGAGGAAACGCGATGGGTGACGATAGTGCGAAGGAAAATACTTCTGGCGGAGAGATTCTGACATGACTGCCCTACGTTTCACAGATTGTATCGATTCAGCGGAGTTGGCTCGGGGGCATCAACGTGTTCTTGGAATACGTCAGGAGATCGCGGAGTCACTTGGGCGGTCTGCCCTCGAGGCAATGGACCATGGCGAGTATCTGACCGACGATGGGGTGGTCGATTGGTCAGCGGAAATCAAGGCGGCTGAAGCGGCGAAGGTTTCCATTGCACTCGATGCCAGTCTGCCGGATGCGACACTGCGATCTCAAGACGACAGGCACGCTGAGACTTTGGTGACAAACCACACTGGCCGCAGCCCCTGCCCTGGTAGCAGAAGGGCATCGTCCCTTGGCTCTCAATATCGCAAATGGCGTTGAACCTGGCAATGGTTTCTTGCGGGACGCGACTGCTCAAGAGGAAACGCTCTGGCGGTCCAGTAAGTTGTACGCCACGCTTTTCGATGATCCGATGTACGACTTTCACCGCGACAATGATCCGGCCGCTTCGAGCGACTGGACGATTCTGTCGCCGAACGTACCCGTTTTTCGTGACGATGCGGGAATGGAATGCGATACACCGTGGCCGCTCAGCTTTTTGACGTGTGCCGCGCCGTACGCACCGGCGATCGGTCGACTCGATGCAGAGCCAATGCTTCGCCAGCGGATTTTACGCGTGCTTTCGATTGCCTGGGCCTACGATGACGAGTCTCTCGGGCTGGGTGCGTGGGGATGTAGCATGTTCGCGAATGACCCGCTGCAAAAGGCAAAGGATTTTCGAAGTGCTCTGAAAGGTGAATTTGCCTGAGCATTCCATCGCGTGGTCTTTGCCATCACCGATTGGTCTGACGAACGAAGGTATCTACGTCCGTTCTACGACGTATTTTCAGTTGCTTGAGGTAGAGCTGCTTTAGTTTTAAATATTCAGCAATAATTGGAAGTCGATCAATGAGAATCGCGACATGGAATCTGGCACGACCGACGAGCGGAGATTCGGCCAAAGCGAAGCTGCTTATGGAACATATCAAGCGTGACTGTTCTGATATTTGGATCTTAACCGAGTCGCATAGTGATGTTTCTCCAGGGTCTGACTTCGAGATGCGATCGACAACAGGTAGCGATCGTGCGCAATCGGAGGGCGAGGTTTGGACGGCGATTTGGTGTCGTTTTCCAATTGTCCGTGAGTTGGCGGTTGTAGATCCTATTCGTTCGGTCTGCGTGGAAATCGCAACGCCGGATGGTTCATTGATCGTCTATGGAACCGTCTTGCCTTGGCTCGCTGACACGTGGTTTGATCCACTCCGTGGTGCTGACGCCTTTGTCAGCGTGTTTGCGAAACAGGCGACCGATTGGACTAGGATTCAAGCGGAGAATCCTGATAGCGGCTTTTGTATCGCAGGCGACCTTAATCAAGATTTGGCCAACTCGCACTACTGCGGTTCAAGAGTCGGACGGACCGCACTTCGCGATGCGATCAAGACTTCCGGCTTGAATTGCTTGGCATCGGGCGAATTCGATCGGGTGAGTGAATTGACCGAAGGTCGATGTTCGGCGATCGATCATAATTGTCTCTCCGAATCATGGACATCACGTTTTCGCAGATCGTCAAACGTTTGGCCTGGTGAGAGCGAGCGGACATCGAGTTTGTCTGATCACTTTGGCGTTTGGGTTGATATTGAAACGATCGATTATACACGCTAAACCATTTCCAAGTTTGATCCAGATGTTCGCTATCTAGGATTGACAACCGCCTTTAGAACAGCATCGATTGGCGTTCGGTGCCTGAATAGAGTTCATCACATAGCGTCGCTGACTTGAGTTGTTCGACGAACGACTTGATGTTGTTCGCATACGGAAACCACCGAGATGTGAGCAGCGATTGCACGTCGGCGAATACAGTCTCCTCCCACGCATCCCGATTTTGCAAATTCTCCAAAAGCAAGTGCCAACGCCGCTCGGTTTCGATAGCCTCTTCTTCCGACATCGGTTCGACATGCTCGATCGTCAATTCCACAGGACAACCGCCCTGGAGTTCGTTGCGTCGCTTTTTCAGCTTGACAATCGTCCGGAGCTTTCTGGTGACTTTCAGTTTGATCCGACCAACAACTTGGAGGTATCGTCATGAGTGCCAACGAAAAGAACGGTAAGCCGGTTCACGGCATGGATATCTCGATTGTCAAACTGGTTCCCCGAAACGAACGCACTGTCGCTAAGAAGTATCGGCAAAGGATCGAGGCGATTCTGCGGGCGGTGGGATTGATCGATCCGCTGATTGTCTATCCGCTCGAAGACGGGGATGAGATTCTCGACGGAACACTTCGCTATCGGATTCTATTGGACCTGGGCGTTGAGATGGTGCCGTGCTTGGTTCACGACTCGCGCGACGGTTTCCCGTCGCCTGATTCTGACTTCGATCTTCGTGGCGTGCATTTGCTGCCTATTGAAACAGTCGTGGGTCTCGATGAAGGTGATCAAACGGTCGAAAAGGAAGGCATCTACGATGGGTTAGAAATCGACTTGGTCACCCACGACGCATCGAAATTCTTCGCTCTGATGCTGCGTTGTAACGGCTACGTGCTCGAACAGATATTTTCACCGTTGGTCGTGTTCGCGACCAAGGAGTTCGACGAATTGAAGTCGATCACAGCCGACTGTATCACCAAGCATCACGCCCATCACTACCTCGGCTTCGCCGCAACCCAGTGGAAACTATTCGGAAAAGAATCACCGCCACGGGTCAAACCGCTACTGCACGTTTACCGCGTCCTGCTGACCGGCATCCATCTAATGCGGACCGGCGAAGTCGAAGCCAACCTCGTCAAGCTCAACGAGACCGCCACGCTACTATTCCTCGACGACCTGATTAGCCAAAAGCAAACCGGCCCCGAGAAGGGAACGCTCAGCGCGGCTGATCTCGACTTTCACACAACGCAATACGAGCAACTGACCGCTGAATTGGAACTCGTCGCACGCTGCGGCCTGGAGCAGTTCATCGTCCCGGCGAACATGGTCCTCAGGGGAATGGAAATGGCTGATGATCGCTTTCGGAGAAGCCATCATTCACAACGCGAAAACATGGGTCACGTCGGACAGTTGCGGCATTCACTCAGGCATGTCGATCAAAGCCGATCATTGTGACCCCTACAATTGGGATGTCTGATACCAAATACATAGCTCGGCTAATGAACGTGGGTGTTTTGCACGCCCTCTCGAACGCCGCTATTCTAAACTTTCTTGGCCTCCGAAAGTGCCGCCGTCCGGAATGCGGATGCATAAAAGAGGCAAGAGAATCCGTTCGCAACTTCAGCTGGAGCCTCAAGTGAGACATCTCCTTCGACTCAAATCCGTCTCGTTTTTCTCGTTGGGCTCGATTGCTCTTGCGTCACTCAATCTGTTTCCGATTGCGACTCCTACGTTCGCAGGGGATGTTCGGGAAAACCGATTTGCATCCGCCCCCGAGGAATCAGCTACACCAACATCCCCCAATGCGAATGGCGTTAATGGCGTGGAAGGAACGCCGTCGGACGACGAGATCGCAGTGGTTGAGAAAGGATTGGACCTCGCCCGTGCTCTTATTCCCGAAGAACGCTTCGGTCAAGAACGTGCTTTTGAGAATCGCGATGTCGCTAAGATCGAAAGACTGTCGAGGTCGCTGAATAGGATTACACAGTGCTGCGATCTGATCGCGAAGTACGGAGTGCAGAATTTTTTGCCACGTCTGTCCTTCGAGAATCAGGTCTTTATAGCCGAGGAGGGCATCGCTTTGAAGCTACAGCCATACTTGTCGCGAACGGCATCGCGTGCGCAGAAACACTCTGACAAGATTGCTGCAGAAGTAGAGTCACAAAGACAACGTGCCGAGTCAACATGGTCGACTAGATTGACGCGAGAACTACGTGAACCTTCAACCAATTACCAGCCTGAGAAGCTGGCGAGTGAACTGAAGTCAATTGAAAGCGAGCTGAAAGCGAATCAACGCAGCGGCAAGCAGCAGCGGCAGGAGCTATTGGACCGGGTGGAAGAAATCAATCAAATAAACAAGCGAAAGGTCGACGGTATCAATCGTAAACCTTGGCAACCTGGCTACACGCTTAGCGAACGCCGAGCCGCAGCGAAGGCGCTGTTGATGAGGCGAGGATACACGAGCGAGGACGCTGCGTTGACCGTCCAGTCGATGGAAAGCATTGGCCTGCTACCTGACCCGCCAAAACAATAGTCCTCGTTTTTTCCCTCCAATCGGAAGATACACTTGTCAACGTATTGCCAGCCGGTAATTCAAACATTCAATTTTGTTGGGACACCGTCGAATCTGATTGCACATGTAGACAACGAATTTCGAATGGGCCAGACGGTTCGTAGATCTGGCGGGATGTTTCGGCGTTCGGGTTATGGAAAGAACCTCGGTTAGCGAATAACCCAGCGGAAAGTTGCATGTTTTGGCTCTGGGTTGTGTGGCATTCTCAAGAGATTCGATCAGGTTAAAACGCGATTCGCATTCCGGACACGTTACATCCCCGTTGAGGTACATTAATGATCTGGCTAGCTGAGGGAATCCGTTCGTCATCAGGAGCTTAACTTTTCGGCTCCATAGTTCGTCTCAGGTTAACAATGGTGAGTAAGCCGAACAATATAACAACAATCGTGAAAGGAAGGGTAGCCAAAAGAAAAGATGCAATAAGCAAGTGAAGACACATGCGAATAAAAAACATGATCAAATTGCTATCGCCTCTTTCATTTCTGCAATCTCCGTATTCACGTTGCGAGTTTCAGCTTTTAGCTCGCGGACACGATTTCTTAAAGTGAAAATCATTAATTGCATTTCGAGAACAGAACTCAAGAAGTCGGGCAACGTCCAGGATCATCGAGTCGGCCCGTTTCATTTGCCATCAGGAAAGTTATCGTAGGCGACGTCGGAGCATCCGATGTTTACCCGCCCGTTTGGGCCTTTGCTACGTCAAGGAGTTCTATACAGGCTATGCGATCCAGCGAAATGTACGCCTGCGTACCTGGGAACGTGACGTCCAATCGTGTGAATTTCTTGTATTTGTCAGTTACAATCCCACCAAGGAACCGCTTGCCACTAATATCGTTAAACGAAGCGTTCACAAGAACTGTTCGTTGGACGCCTCCCGTACTTTGACCGCCTCCAGAACCAAGGTCAAAAGAGACCAAGCAGGGTGAATCGCCGAAATCGTTAATACCAGGGTGTTGCCATGTCGGAGTGCGATCAGCTAACGCGATTTGGTAAGTCGCGATTGCTGTGAGAGCGACAATAAAAAGAGCCATCGAATGTCTTGGATGATTTTTCATACCACAAAGCCTAGGGGATGTGCGTTAGATGGAAAAAACTCAGGCGGATAATGCTTGCGATAATCGCAGCGGCAAGATTAACACTCACCATAGATTAAACGCTATTGCCGATGGCGGTTGATTGGGCGGTTATGCGCTGCGACTAGTCAAGAGGCGTCGACGATAGCACGGCAAGCCGAACACTGCAGCACTTTCTTCTTCATGGTTAGCAACCAGCCGATCAAGCCATTCATGAAGCAGAACACAGAAAAACATATGGCACCACCACCGAATGCAACGAAGCCGACGCCGGTGGCAGCGGTTCCGCTAATCACCTCTCTCCGGGCTTTGGTAACGATCACTTGTAGTTCGTCTGAAAGCGACTCGATCTCAGGGTCATCAACCGAAATTTGAAGGCTCACAATTCGTTCGGCTAAGTTCGCGTCAATACCCGATTCGGTCAGCGTTTCGGTTGCGACAGCTTTGCTGGCGCTTGGTACAGCAGCAGATCCAATTACTCCCAGCACGCCAATGCCCATACCTAGTAAGACACCAAGAACTGAAGGTATCAAAATCAAGTAGCCGATAAAAACGGCGGGACCGGATAGCCGGTGCATCTTGGTGGCATACATCGTACCGCCGTCGCATGTCTTGCAGGTAAAGCTTCGAGTAGCCAATCGTTTCTCCAATTCAAGCAAAGGGACCAATAGCAGATTTCCCGTCGGATAACGCTGCGATAAACGCGTTGCGTCGAAAAAGTCAGCCATTACAAAAACGCCTTACACGCGAATCCGGTGCATGGATGAAATTAAGCTGATACTGAAGATTAGGTCGCTTTCGATGATGCGTCAAAAAAGTTTCCGGTGTTTTCTATCGGATAACGTTAGGGATAACTGCGTCGGCCAGACAAACGCTTAGATGGCCACAAACCGTCGTGGCCGACTGACCAACCAGCCACCATGGCGGGATCGCCCCACGCTCGTTTGACGGTTGTCGATCCGAGTACGCAGATACGATATGTTTTGATTTCAGCCGAAGAATATGCTCGGCTGGAGGATCTTGACGCGATCCGACGTGGGATCGCTTGCATGGAAGCCGGTGAGGGCCAGCCATTGCACGAGGTTCGCAATATGATTCATAACAGATGACTGACTTTGATGTCGTCGTCGGCCCGATTGCGAAGGAAGAAATCAGACGCAATTGTTCATCGAGGCGTATCGTTCCGCTTTAGAGACTGTCGTGTGACTCGCCACAGGAAATTGTTATCGCCTTGCCCCTGCTTCCAAACGTTCGGCGGATCACCAACGCGTGGTCTCGGTTTTCTAAACAAACTTCGAAAAAGACCAGAGTTTGGCCGGCTGCTTGCCGCTTGCGGAGCCAGAGGATCATGGTCTCTCGGTCGAAGTGGTCGGGACGGCGGCGGGAGACGTTGGCGAGATTGATGCCGGCGGCAGCGAGGGCGGCTCGCCAAGTGCAGTGGTAGCGGAGTACCGCTTCATCGAGCGCGCGGTCGCGTTTTCGGTTCACCATGGCGCCGAGGTCGTAGCCTGTCGTACACAAACGCCGAAGTTGTTGTTCTACGCGTGCTTGCGTGAGGTCGCAAACGTTTCAACAAGATCTTTCAGTCGCCCAATCACACGGCATTTATCCCATCGTTGACGAGATTGCATCTCCATACCAGCCGCCTGCATCGCGCGGGGTCAATCTCCAAAATGCTTGCTCGCGGCACGAAACCGCGACGGATCTTCCTCGTAAGCCCTAAATAAAAGATGTCCCTCCGCACGTCGCACCCAGATCGCTTCGAGCACTTGACGATCAGTCCTTGATTTGCGCAGTTCGTTCCCTAAACCGAGTGACTCGACCTCGCGTCGCCACCCACCGATGTGTTTCTTTGCGGATCGACATAGCTTGTCGTCACCATGCGAAGCAAACGTGATCGGCTTCTCGCGTTCATACAGGTCAATAATCCTCAGTAGCACTTGATCGGCTGTATAAGACTCACGTTTGGACGTTGGATGACCGGCTGCTTCAAGGGCTGCCGACCAAGTCCTGAACCAATGTTTGCCGGGTTCGTAAAAAACGCGATCTTCGCGTTTGGTTCGCAACAGACTCTCGCCACGGTGATGACGATCGCGAATCGCCTGGATGACGTGCTTCCACTTCACGCGGCCAGACCCGCGAATGTCGGTTTGCATCTTCTTGAATTGTGATGCGACGTAGCCCGAGAACGTTTGGAAGACGAGCTTAGACAAGAACGCTTCTCGCATCGCAAGCAGTTCTTCGACGATCGGTGACTAGAGGCATTCCAAGACATTTGGGTTCGCCTTGAGCGCCAACACGATGAACTTTTGAAGTTCCCAATACACCTCGCTTTAGTTTCATCGTTCTCGAGTTGCTCGGGAACGCCGTACAACGACCAATGCAAATCAGTCGGCGGAGGACGCCTGCTTTGGCTCTCTATGTAGCAAAGTGTAGCTAATCAACGCGAATTGAGCTGAATCCCGCTGAATTCATCGTCATTCGAATGAAAGTAAAAGTGCGGAAAACAGCGTGATTCGTCGAGTCTAGGGTCCCTGTCCGCGGTCAACTAACCCATGTCGTCGGTGAAGATGATGACGAAGTTGGGTTTCGACGGAATCACCTCCGATGGACCTTCGGCAGCCATGCTTGTAGGACCTAAGACCCAAACAAACAAAACCGTTGGTAAAATCAGAGAGGGGCGTCGGGTTCTCATGAGCTTACTCCCCTTTGGGCTTCTTGATAAAATTGAGGGTATTCAGTTGGCCGGGATAGGCATTGGCCGGGATAGGCATTGGCAGACCGGTTGCTTCCCTCCCTGTTCCAGTCGCCCAGTTCGTGACGCGTTTGCTCGGCCATCCTTTCAAGCCCGGCAGTCTTCTCTGGATTCGCGTTCGCAAGGTCGCGTTTTTCGGCAATGTCGTTGGACAGGTTGTTGACCAGTCAATGATCGAGGTATTTATACTCACCCTTTTTCTTTGCCCATTAGACAAGGTTCACCGCCTTACGGGGTAGATGCAGTTTCCACGGCCCCATTCGCACTGCTTCAAGCGTTAAACCGTTGTAGGAAACAAATTCTTGCCTGGGACTTTCTTGCCTGGGACTGGAATCAACCTGTTTGACCAACATCGGCATCAGGTCAAACCCGTCGAGTTTTCGATCTGTCGGCAAGGAGACATCGGTGGCGGCAGCGGTGGTTGGCAAAATGTCCAGGGCAGAAACGAATTCATGACTGACTTGCCCGATACGATAATCGAGTTCGCGCACCATTGCGGGCAAAACAACAGGGTTCATGCGTCCCTTCTTCTGCTGATAGGAGGAAGCTGCATCAAAACCTGGAATCATTCCCAGCAGAACCATACCGATTAGAATTCTAAGATTCATCGCTGTACCCTTTTCTATTTTTTCGCACCGGTAGCCTTAATCTGGGCATCAAGCGCCTTAGCGAGACGTTCCGCAATTTCCGGGTGCTCGGCGATGACGTTGTTGGCTTCGCCGATGTCGTCCTTGAGGTTATAGAGGGTCGGTTGTTGGGTGTTGCGGGCGGTTTTCTTGACTTTGAAGAGCTCCTTCTTGTGGTATTTCCAGTCGCCCTGCCGGACCGCGTTGTAGGAGCCTTGGTGCCAATAAAAGAAATAGTCGTGCGGCGACTTTGCTCCGGGATCGGTCCATAGATCAGAGATGTCGTCGCCATCAGCCGGGATAGCAGGTTTGAACTGGGCACCTGCGATTTTTGCGAGCGTGGGGTGGAGGTCCATCGACCAAGCCATTTCGGAGCAGACGGATCCCGCTATAATCTTGCCCGGCCATTTAACGATGCAGGGCACGCGTTGTCCGCCTTCGAAACAGGTCATCTTACCCTCGAACAGCGGAAGCGCGGATCCGCCGTTTTCGCCTTTGATCAGCCATGGGCCATTGTCGGAAGAAAAGATCACGATGGTATTGTCCTCGACGCCCATCTTTTCCAAGTGATCGAGAATCCGTCCGGTGTTGAAATCGATCTCCTCGATCACGTCGCCGTAGAGACCGCGGTCGCTCTTGCCTTTGAACTCGGTTGACGCGAACAGCGGAGTGTGCGGCATGGAGTTGGCGAGATAGAGGAAGAACGGTGTTTGAGTCTTCACGCTTTTGGAGATAAATTTGATTCCTTCGTCGGCATAACGGCGGGTAATGGTCGCTTGATCGCAGGGAAACTCGATGCATTCCTCGTCACGCATCAACGGTACCTTATCCTTTACGGATCGTAACTTTCCTTGAGCAAACACCTCTTTGAGGGTTGCGGGGCTTTGGTCATCGCGGAAGAGGCAATCCTCGGCATATTTCATGCTCTCCGATGGATACATGTCGTTGGAATAGGGGATACCGTAGTAGGAGTCGAAGCCTTGGTGGGTCGGCAAAAATTCCAACTCGTCGCCGAGATGCCATTTACCGACGGCGGCAGTGGCGTAGCCTGCGGTTTTCAACGTCTCGGCAATGGTGACGTGCTTGGGATCTAGCCCCTCGTGGCCACGGTTGGGGAAAAAGACTCCCTCCACACCGACGCGGTTGGGATAGCATCCGGTCAGCAATGCCGCGCGCGAGGCCGAGCAGACGGGCGAGGCGACATAGTAATCTGTAAAACGCATCCCTTCGGCGGCCAGCCGGTCGACGTTCGGTGTTTTGATGTTCGGCGAACCGTAGCACCCCAGATCCTGATAGCCCTGATCATCGTTGAAAATAATTATAATATTCGGCTTCGCCGCCATGGCATTGGTAGAGACGGCCAGCCCCACGGCAAACATCGCCGCCGTGACGAGGAAGCGGCATCGTGACATCTCCGGCCTGCAAACGCAGGATTGAGACTGGTATTCGGAGTTAGTAATCGTTTTAGTGTTCATGCTCTGATTCCTTATTCGTTTTGATTCGCGGCACCGAAAATCGAATCGACGCTCTCAGGGCAACCTCATCGCCTTGGCTGCTGCCGTTACTTCCGATTACAAAACCGATCGTATCGCCTGTGGCTACCGTGATATCCCTCAAATCAAAGGAGCCGTCGGCCAGCGTCAGCCGGCCCGCCGATCCCGTGGCAGAAAACAGCTGGGTGTCGTTATGGAAAATCTGTGCGGTGATGGAATCGTCCGTCATCTCACCGACCAGATCGCGGAAGCTTCCGGTGATGTTTGCACGGGTCTTTCCGATACCGATATCCGCATCGTCAACAGTATAGCGAACAATCACATGATCGCGGGCTGCCGCGTCATCGGTGACGATAAGAAGATCGGTTCCTGCCGCGGCTGCATTGGCCGTATGGGCCGAATCGATGACGAAACGGCCCGCATCGGCGCTGCCGATCAGCGCGGCAGTACCGGTTCCCAGGAATCCCGTGTTGCCTTCCGAGCCTACTGCAACGCCCGGCGTCATCGCACGTTCGCTGCCACCGGACGCTATTGAAGCTTCCAGATATTGCCATCCATGCGGTAACGTGGATCCGTCGATGAACTCATTCGCTGCGTCGACAACACCGTTCATCCCCTCGCGTGTTTTCCCCCGTCCCTTTTCAGCGTCTGTCAAGGTATTCCAGTCCGGCACATACTTATAGTCCGACTCATTATTGAGAAGGGTCGGCACCTCGGGAAAGATCGAACCGGTTCCCCGCTGCCCGCTTCCTACGATTAGCGTTCCCGTCTCAGGATCGGGATTGCCGAGCTCAAGGACGATGTTCGCGGCCAGTTCGCTTAGCGCAGCGACGATTTCCGGATGGTCCGCCGAGACATCCCGGTCCTCATGCACATCATTGGCCAGATCGTAGAGCTGATAGGTCGATGGCGGTGGCTTGATTTGATCCCACCAGGGCAGTTGGTACTCGGTTCGCGGAACATGCAGCTTCCAATTGCCGACTCGGACACACTGCAAGTTGTCTCCGGTGTAGTAATAGAATGGTTCGTTCGGATCACGATCAATCGACTGACCGCTCATCAGCGGCACCAAGCTGGTACCATCATAAACCCGATCCTTCGGTACGGGCTCTCCGATTAGCTCGCATATTGTGGGAAACAGATCCATTGCACGGACCTGCGGCGAATCGATCATTGCCGGCGTCTGAATTTGCCCTTTCCAGTACATCACAAGCGGAACCCGATGTCCTCCCTCCCACGTCACATATTTTGAGCCGCGGAACGGCGCATTGCCATATTGCGATGGCGGGACTGCGCCGTTATCGGACGAAAAGACAATCAGTGTGTTTTCCAGGATGCCTTGAGCTTCCAGCTCCGCAACAATCTGTCCGACACTCCAGTCCATCTCTTTCAACACGTCGCTGCGAGTTCCGCTACCAGTGCTCCCATCAAAGGCGTTCCCTTCCGTAAAGGGCTTGTGCGGATAGTTATGTGGATAGTAGATAAAGAACGGCTGGTCACGCGAGTCACGGATGTGCTCTCGGACGCGCTGAGTATACAAAGACGTAAGGATTGTTTGAGGGTATGTGTCGTATGCAACCTCCCTGTCGTCATAGATACTGCCTGCATTGGCCACCGTTCCCAACCAACGATCAAATCCCTGATTGAAGGGAAGGAAGACATCCTCGGTCCCCAGATGCCATTTACCGACCATGAACGTTTTGTAGCCCTGTTTTCGGCATTGCTCGGCGATGGTGATCTCATCCGAATCGAGTCCCAAAAACCAATGGTTCTGAAGCGGATGATTCACTGCCATCGGCACCCCACATCGTGACGGATAGGCACCGGTTAGGAACGCCGCCCGCGAGGGAGAGCAGACGTTCGCCGCGGAGAGGAAGGTGGTAAACTGTAGTCCGTCTGAAGCCAAGGTGTCGAGGTTTGGCGTGTCCAACTTCTTCGCGCCATAGCAGCTGATATCGCTGTAACCCAAATCGTCCGCCAACATAAAGATAATATTCGGGCGATCCGTCGCCTCTCGCGGGGCACTTGGTAAACCTTCCTGAATCCGGACGTCGTCAAGCCATACCCCATGGTTGCCACCGCCACCGTTGGTCATCTCCCAACGCAGACGGGTCAGCGTTCGTGTCGAATGAAGAACCGGCCCCTCCTGTGGGGTCAGGCTCGATCCACTGAAAGAGACGCGGTTGTCGGAGAGGACAATTCGAAAGTCCTGAAGGCCAGACGGATATCCGGCATCCTCCGCAATATAGCGTAGGGGCGTGAACCCCATCGGCTCCTCACCATCACCGGTCGTCGCGCTAATGGAATTCTGGGGAGTGTTTGTGCTCGAAACATTTCTCAGGCGGAAGATTTCGTTGGCCCCATCATACCCGATCAGTGTGATGAACTTATCGCCAGCCGGTGAAGCCCGCGTTGCCAACATCTCAAAATGGATCGCCACGTCGGTTGAGAAAAAATCGATACCGCCGTCATCGAGCGTTAGCTCCACATAATCGCCCTCCATCACATAGACGTAGCCGCCGATGTTTTCATCAAATCGACTCGTCTGCGAAAGCGAGGCATCCCAGCTACCTCCGATCGTCGCTGCATCGAGGTCACCCACCGTTGCGACGACATCCGCAGCAGTCGGGTTAAACAACACGGTCTCGGCATCCGAATGAACCGTGAACGCGAATCCGAAGCAAACCACCATTAGCAACTTCAATATTACTTTGTTCATTTCTCTTATTCCCCTCTCCCCAATATAAAGGCACTTCAGCAGAATTTGTGGGCTAACCCGGATGATTCATGGGCTTGCAAATTGTTTTGCTAACGTCTATGCCTTAAAGCGTTTACTTGATGAATCTAACCACTAATTCTTCTGAAGAGCCCGATTCGAATAAAAATTCGAATCCGTGTCATTCCAGTTAGAGTTCTTGTTTCGAAGCCAACCTTCTGAGTCTTCAGGACTTGTCGATCTCCGATCATAACTGCTTGGTTGTTTCAACCGGAAGTCCGACTCGGGATAACACGACACACCATCTCGATCGACCATCTCCCCCAAAAGTGATTTGATACAGACCGGTTCTTTAGCCCCAGCCGAATTGGTCATCACTGCAGAACCGACCAGACAGATGGCTACAATGTCTCGCAACTTCATAATGTCGCTCGTAAATATTTTGCCCCCACACCGAATCGCTAACAGCTAACGACTAATCTCAATCCTTCTCGGTCAAAGGACGCGGGTTTTTGACATAACCGGCAGGTCGAGCCTCTTCTTTCATTTCTTTTTCAAAGGCCTGCATGGCGGATTTTAGCTGTGTCACGATTTCTGGGTGGCTAGCCGCCAGATTCTTCTGTTCAGCAATATCGTCATCCAGATTGTAGAGGGCCGTTTCGCCTTCGATGATACGCAATTTCCAAGACATCCACCGTCCCCCCTCAAGCTCACCCCAGTGCACATAATAGAAGTACTCGTGAGGGCTCTCGGTACCGTGAAAAAGTGTGGGCATCATATCTTTTCCATCCATGACGAGATCGTCCGGCAGCGCCGCACCGCTTAGATTTGCAAAGGTGGGGAGCACATCCATCGCGGTCAACAGCTCGTCGGTATCACTTCCAGCGGGAATCACGTTGGGCCAGCGGATCACTGCAGGCACCCGCATGCCTCCTTCTAGGGTTTTCCCTTTTCCACCACTCAAGGGTTTCGCCGAACCATTTCTACCCGCTGGACCATTGTCACTGGTGAATAGCACGACGGTGTTCTCATCAATGCCGGTCTCTTTGAGCGTTTTTAGAATTTCGCCGACCGACCAGTCGATTTCAAAAATCGCGGTCGAATAGATCCCTGCTTTGGTCTTGTCAGTTGACGCGATCGAAGCATAGGCCTCTTTGATTTCAGGGGACGCCGCCAAGGGACCGTGCGGGATAGGATGGGCAACGTAAAGGAAGAATTTCTCATCCTTGTGCTCGCGGATGAAGCCGACAGCCCTTTCGGTAATCCGTCGGGTTAGATAGTCGGCATTCGGGTTCTGTTCGATGACCCTTTCACCTTCAAGCAGCGGCAGCGGCGGAAAGTTAAAAAACTTCTGCCGGGGATGCATCGGATAAATGTCGTGGCTGTATGGGAGTCCGAAGAATTCCTCGAAACCCTGACGCGTCGGCAGAAATTCAAGCTGGTCCCCCAGATGCCATTTGCCAAACATGCCGGTTTTATAGCCTACGGACTGAGCCACTTCGGCAATGGTCAACTCCTTCGGATTGAGCCCCTTCCCGTCTCCGGCCAAAGCAACGGGAAAGAGCTTACCCTCTGGGACATTGGGCAACTCGACCTCAAGGCTGGAGCCGACATCCATATCGATCCGTTTTGGATAGCAGCCCGTCATCAGCGCCGCACGCGACGGCGTGCAGAGGGGAGCTGCGGCATAAAAACTGGTCAACCGTGCGCCCTCCTTCGCCATCCGATCGATGTTCGGCGTCACGACATGGTTTCCTCCGAAACAACTTAGGTCCGCATAGCCTTGATCATCAGTAAGTATCAAAACGAAGTTGGGTCGGTCGCTTGACTCGGCTTGAAGTGTCGGTGTATAGAGGGTTTGTGCGAAGAGTGCTGTGCAAGCTGAAATGGCGAGTGTATTTATTCTGTGTAGCAAATGACGTGGGAATTCTCGGCGGCAACCGAGCATTCCAAAAACACGCGTCGACTTGGCAAGGCACTGAATCATGTTGAATCCCCTTCTTTGGAAAGCGGGTGCTTTACACTCGTTTCAATCTCGTGCTCCACCCGCTTTAGCGGCTGAAGCTGCGCATAAAAAAGCCAAGGGACCACGGTCGGCAAACCGTATGTCGATCCCTTGGCGGCAAGGAACCGAATTCGGTTCCCACACATAGTGTCTTCTCTCTCGTTTCCTAAGTCAATTCCTGGCGACAACCGGGGCAACTCAGAAAGGTTCATTCAAAATGGCAAGGAATCGAAAATCACGTCGCCAGCGGCATGGTTCTGCGTGGCAATGGAAACAAACGGACTGCTAGTAATTCACGCCACCCGGAACGAAGAAGAGAAAAGTCTTTTTGACGAGAACGGTGAACGGATTCGCGGCAAGGACAATATCGGGTTTCTACACCGGTAACCCGGTTTCGATCGAGGTGCTTGCCGAATTGATGGGAAATACGCCGAAGGTTTGTTGGAATCACTACGCCCAATGGGAAGATGACGACAACGATCCACTTTGGGCTGCACTTGGCAAGACAAAGAAGAAGCGAAAAGCGGGTTAGCGACTCGAATCGCCGTATATCGAGGGCTTGAGACTGGACTCGAAGCTAGTTTTGCTAAATTGGAGGCGTTTTTGCGTCATCTATGTGATGGAGCTCCGTTAGCGCTCGGCGATCCTGTCGATGAATGCACTTTGGCTAAATGGAACCACAATACGCGGCATATGAAGCATGGAGTGTTATGACGATCATGCCAGAGTATTTTAGTGATGCTCGACGGCGAGTGCTCGGTCGTTAGCGGTTTCTGGTAGGCCGGAAAGCAGAATGATTCGATCACCGACGTGAGTGACCGCAATATGAATGTAGCCATAGCGTCGAAGTGACTTCGCGACCTTTTGGGCCAGCGGGTCTCCGTCATCGGTTTTCGTAGGGGGCGACACGTTGTTTTGCATCATCTTTTTGGACCAAAATCATTAGGTTGAAATGCAGAAAAGCTCACGTGCATCGAGACGAAGTCGATTGACTGGACACGAAGATGGCGTCTTGCGAGTAGACGTCGCTGTCCTTCAGGTGAACGAGGTAGCGTGCGAGTTGATCGAGAGCGACGAAGGGGCCGGTGGGTCGACGAAGATCGACATTAACGGAGCCAAAACTGGCAACACCGGCTTCGACGCCGTTAATTGCGGCAACTCCCAGCAGGCGCGCTCGTTGCTGAAAATCCTCGGTTGAATCAACCAATGAGTCTTCGCTTGTGATGGTGTCTGTACTGTCGGTCAGACTGTCGTTTACGGATTCTTCCACATCGACGAGTCCACTGTCATCCCGATTGGAAGTTCGACCCGCCTGATCTTGCGGGTGCGAGTGGCGTCGTTGGTTTTCTGAATCCATGTCAGCGTGACGCAATTGGTCGAAGTCGGTTGGAGGCAGGTCTTCCAACTCATCTTCGATCAAGTTGCCGTTAATCGTCGCATCGTTTGTCAGCGTCTCCTCACCATCACCAAGCGAGAGCGACAAAGATCGTATCCACGGCGACGGTGTTGGCTGACAGGTCAATGGAGACAACATCGTTGGCATCAAGCCAACGACTGGAATCAAACCGCCGATGGAGCGGAAAAGGTATCGGTTCTTTGCAAGCGGAGTCATGTTACGCTGTTGAGGGGTTCAGGGTGTCGATGTTTGCGTTTAGCCGCTATCGCTGCGGCTGTTAAGATTGCGATCGCGGGATAGACGAGTTTGGGAACCTCAATCGGATGAATGATGTTGATCGGTTGCGTTTGCGATTCCGCAATCTCGTTGAGTGACGCCATGATCGCGTCGATCGCTACGTCGGAAATCGGAAGTGCCTTTCCGCTGGCAATCAATTCCAATGAACGATGTAACTGCAACGACGATTCCAATTGCACATCGAACCAATTGACGCCAGCAATCACGGGGTTGGCCGGCAGTCGCACTTGGTCGAGCGAGATCATTCCGCCAGGTCTACCGAGCCAGGACGCAATGGCTGCGTCGGTAAATTCAGCTCGATGATTCGATGCTCGTTCAACTACCGATCGGATCTTTGGAAAAAGTCCTGTATCGATCTGCCACGGCAGAAGACTATCGTTTTTGAAACCGTCAAGTGATGGATCAAAGTCTGCGGGTGCCAATTCAATCAATCCATCGGAAGGTTCTTGAATGGCGGTTGTGAGATCGGCTGTAAATGTTGCAAGTTGTCGTTGACTTGTTTCGAGCCCCGAAACGATGGACGACTCCAGCGTTTGTTCGGTCACAAGCCCCGGTTGCGTCTCGTTCGCAATCGAGATTTCAGCGCCCACGGCCTCGGTCGGTGCAGTGGCGGTGAGTGCCGATAAAGCTGCGTCGACTGCCGAGATTGGTGGGTGGTTCACAACTTCGGTCGTCGACGACTGTTGAGCTTGCTGGCCTTGGCTTGGCGAAAGTGCTACAGCTTCTTGGGCCGCGAGATCAAACTGCAAATTTTGGACAATATCGGACTCCGTAATCGACGGATTCGGACGAGTTGTTTCCTGAACATTGGGGCTATTATTGTTTCCAATCGATCGAACTTCTTGCGTTTGCGTCACCTCGACGTCCTGCTGCGAACCGCTGAAGTCCGCGCCATCGATGAAGAGATCGAGTGTTAGGTCATCGGCAGCGAACAAGTTTCCTGCCAATAGCGATCGGGTTTCGAGACGCTCGATGCGTAGGATACGACTTTCGTGGTTTCCATTCATGACTCACCTCGTAATTGCTTCAAGTTGGTTTGTTGCGTTTTCAGCGATGATTGGTACTTGAGGATCTTCGGTGCCAGGTCAATGGCGATCTGCTGATGGACGATCGCATCCTCGTAAAGCAGACTGGCCGTGTGGCGGTCACCGATTCGACCGGCGAGGAACGCCAGATTGTTCAAGATGCCACCGAGCATGTTTTGGACTTCCGCGCTGTCACCGTACACCTCCAGCAAAGCTCGCCCTTGCTCAGCAGCTTGCTGCAACACTGACTGCGCCTGATTCAGTTCGCCGAGCGCGGAGAGCGAAAGTCCCAGATGGTTCAGGCTGATGGCCAGATCTCGCCGATAGCTCGGTTGGTCAGGCCAACGTGTGTGAAGTTGACGTCCGATCTCAACCGCTTGCCGCAGCGATTCGACTGAGGAAGCGTGATTTCCGATCTGGGTTTGCGTGTCGGCAAGCGTGTTGAGTGTCAGCATGACCTGCGTTGCAAGCTTCGGTTTGCCTGGGTCTTTCGCTAACAATTCAAGTTGATACTGGAGCGATTGACGTGCAAGTGTTGCCGCCTGGTGCGGATCATGCTTGGCCAACAGTCCTGCCAGATTGGATCGAATGGTCGATTGAAGCGTGCGTTCCTCGTAGTGGACGAGGTCACGCGTCCCAGCATCAGGGACGGACTCGTTACCTCGTCCACCACCATCGATCAACGCTAATGCTCGTTCATACGCTTGTTGAGATTCGCTAACATTGCCCGCATCGGACAGCATGCCTCCGAGGTTATTGAGCGTCTTGGCAAGCTCAACGTTGTTTCCAAGTCGCTTCTGGGTGGCGATTGCTTTTGCGAACCATTCCGCGGCCGACTGCAAATCGCCGACTTGGGCAAGTCTTTCGGCGAGATTGTTCTGACTGATCGACCACTGCAGGTGTACGTCAGCGTCATCGGGAGAGTCTTGGGCAAGCACGCCATAAAGTCGCTCTGACTCTCGCAACGACGCGGTCGCATCGGCGGATTGGCCGAGTTCACTTTGGAATATCCCTATCTTTCCGTACGCCACCGCCAGGTCGATACGTTGCTGGCTGTCGCGATCATCAATTACCTCAGCGGCCGCGATTTGCTTGTAGTAGTCAAGTGTTTCCGATAGCAATCGTTGTCGAACCGAGTTCGCAGCGGGAATGTCGGCCAATAGTTCAGAGATCTGCATTCCCAAGCGATCGACGGCTTCACGCGTGATCGCTCTGTCATGCTGCGCCTGAATCAACAACGTATCGGAGACTTGTTTTTCCGCAGCCAGCATCGTGGTGCCAATGGCAAGACCGGCCAGTACCAAGCTGCCAACCAACAGAGTGGTGATGACTGCCGTTCGATGCTTGGCAGCGTGTCGCACGATGTGGTCGATCAAGGTCGGAGGACGAGCGACCGTTGGTTCGTTCGCCAATACCCGTCGCAAGTCGTCCGCAAAGTCACTCGCGGAGTCGTAGCGTTGGTCGCGATGAGCCGACATGGCTTTTGCGATAACGGTCTCCAGATCGCGAGGCAAATCGCGGCGGAGTTGCCGCAATGGCTTGATGCCGCCAGCGTTGACTTGTTGCAATATCGAGGCGGTGTCGTCACCCGAATGTGCTGGCCGCAGACCGAGCATTTCGTACAATGTCGTGGCCAGCGAATAGATGTCGGTGCGTCCGTCAAGCCGCGCATGAAGTCGGGCTCATCGTCGTTGTCAATCGTATTGGTAGTGGACGAGGCTACGAGTCCTTCCGCGACGGGCCGCGGTACCTCGTCCACTACGATTCGTTTCTCGTCTCGATCCTGATTCCGGAAATCTTGACGAATTTCGCTACCCTGAAATCGAATCATATCTTGTCTCCGTTCTCATTCATCTGACACACTTCTTTGAACTTCGCGATCGCTCGAACCCACAGCATTCGCGCCGCTCCCGACTTGATTTCCATCCGCTCGGCGATCTCGTCAAATGAAAGACCTTGCATGTTGCGATACACGATGACATCCCGATAACTATCTTTCAGCTTCGCCAGTTGGTCGGATAGCTCAGCGGCCAATTCACGACGCATCATCACTTCGCTCGGTCTGGCAGCTTTGTCGGTGGCCAAGTGCGAAAGCCTTGCCATGCTGTCATCGAGCCGTTTCACCATCGCGTCGAGTGCGACTTCGCGACGAAGATCTCGCTTCTTTGCATGTACATGCTTTTCGACTGCATGACTGAGGCAGTTGCTAAGAATCTGACGTAGCCATGCCATCAGCTCACCTTCGCTGTTGCCACGAAACTGAGCGAAGTCGCGGTGAGCGGCCAACATCGTTTCTTGAACCAAGTCCGACGTACTCATGCGGCGGCGTAGGCGATGATCGAGCTGCGTGCTTGCGAGAATTGCTAAATAGTCTTGGTAAAGCTGCAGCAAATCCCCCAGCGATTCAGCATTGCCGTCGCGCACTTTGGCGATCATCTGCTCAACAGAACGGGCGGCACACGGAGTCTTTTTTACGTCGCTTGACATTGCAATCTCTCGGAAAGCCCCGCCGGGCCAATCCATGGCAATGTGCTTCGTTGGAACCCGACGGGGACACCTCTTTGTAAGGACGAAATGGACAATAGAAAGTCACACCAAGTTCTTTCGTTTAGGACGATCATTACGAGCCCTTGCGTTCATACCAACGTGCCGGCGGTCCAGAGTCTCGATCACGCCGGGAGCCGAGAGTCTTGATGACCAACGCCGCTGATTCCAACCGCAAAACGTTCGGTTTGGCGATCCATCGGCCGCGATTCGAGTTCATGGCGGCGTACGGCGACATGCTTGGGTGCGTCGATGCCAAGGCTCACCCGTCCTCCCGCAAATCGGGTGATGATAATTTGAACGTCGTCGCCGATCGTGATTCGCTCGCCGACTTTTCGTGATAGAACCAACATCTTTCTTCCTTGAGAGGGGTTTGGTGAAAAGGTTCGTAGACAAGACTACGATGAGAGGAACTTAGGAGGCTTCGCAATCACGTTTGTCACGCAATTTATATTAATCGTCGTCATGATTTTGCAAGTAATCCTCCAAATTGCGATAGCAGTTATCTAACGCCTCGATGTTGATCGACGATGGCCGGGGGGCGTACGTGGCAATGGGCCTGTCTGGCCAAGACGATTGGCGTTCCGGTTCGGAATCATCGGTAGCCTTGCGGCTTGAACTTGGTGTTTTCCGGTCGCACTCCATACGGGTCATCCGAGAATTGCTGATCTCCGAGAGCGGAACCGCTCGCACATGATGGTCCAGCGGATGCCGGGTGTGTGGTTGTCGATTCGACATGGTGATTCTCCCGATGGAAGTCGGTGGACAGCGTCTGCCGTTTGGATAAGCGGAGGAAATCGTTCTTAAAAGCCAATGCGTCCTTTCTTGACAAAAAGGGACAAAGAAAACGAAAAATGCTCTATTGTGACGGAGCAGTTTTTAGGGCAAACCTGATATTGTGGGTTTGCGAGTTCCTCTCGATGGCAGGAGTGTTCAAAATGCCTCGGCAAAAACGGTCAGATGAAGCTGGCGTGATCTACCATGCGTTAAATCGTGGTAACAATCGCCAACCAATCTTAATTTTCAAAACGTAACCGGCCGATGGCTTGTCGTCATGGCAGGCAAGAACCAAGGATTTGGAAAACGATGACTCCTCCCCGGCGGCAGTATCCGTCGGGTTTGTTAAAAGTCTACCAGATCATAGGTACCGTCTTTTTCGGTTTTCAGCGTCGCAGTGGTCTCGCCATAGCCAACCGTGCAGGGGTTGCCTAATTTTGAACGCAGCGTTGCAGATTTGAGTTTTCCGTCACTCCATGTCATATCGACCTCAAATCCACCCCGGGCGCAAAGCCCTGTGACGGAACCGTCGGTCCAGGACTCAGGTAGTGCGGGAAGCAGATCAATTGTACCTGTATGAGACTGCAAAAGCATCTCGGCCATTCCAGCGGCCCCGCCGAAGTTGCCATCGATCTGGAACGGTGGATGTTTATCGAACAAATTATTGAAGGTCGATTTTTTCAACAGCATCACAACGTTCTCGTGTGCCTTGTCCGCATTCTTGAATCGTGCCCAGAAATTGATTATCCATGCGCGGCTCCATCCGGTGTGCCCGCCTCCTGAAGCAAGACGAGTATCGAGTGACTTTCGCATCGCCGCGATGGACTCGGGCGTATCGGTCGTGTTGTACTGGCGACCAGGATACAACCCAAAGAGATGAGAAATGTGCCGATGCCCAGGATCTTGCTCGACAAACTCTTCGGTCCACTCCATCAGTCGTCCGTCGGACCCAATTCTCGGCATCGCCAACTTATCAAGCGCACGCTGAACATCTTGCGTGAAGACATCGTCGACGCCAAGAACCTTCGCTGCTTCGAGTGTGTTCGTGAAAACATCCCAGATAATCTGCTGATCCATCGATGGCCCCATCGTCAGATTGCTGCTCACCTCTGTACCGGGAATATAGAATTTATTCTCCGGTGAGGTGCTTGGACCGGAAACCAGTTTTCCTGTTTTGGGATCTTCGACCAGCCAATCGAGGAAGAAGAGCGACGCCTCTTTCAGGATGGGATAGGCTCTGTTTTTTAGAAATTCTTTGTCCTCCGTGAATCGGTAGTGTTCCATAAAGTGCTGGGTACACCAGGCCCCGCCGACGACCCATTGCCCGTATTGGACCTTTCCAAACGGAACCGTAGCATGCCATGCGTCCGAGCCATGGCCGGCCATGAACCCACCGCAATCGTAGAGGTCACGAGCGGTTTTCTGACCGGACGGCACCAACCGCTCGACATATGCCATAAACGGCAGATGGCATTCCGAAAGATTGGCTACTTCAGCCAGCCAGTAGTTCATCTGCATATTGATGTTGATGTGATAATCTGAATTCCACGGAGCTGCCATATCCTTGCACCAGATACCCTGCAAATTTGCCGGCATCGAACCCGGCCGCGATGAGGCGATCAGCAGGTAGCGACCATACTGAAAATACAAGGCCTCAAAGTTTGGATCGATCGTGGTCGAATCAGGGTTCCTATAACCTTCTATGCGGCTGAGCGTGTCCTCCGTCGAGGCCTCACCAAGTTCCAAGGTGACTCGTCGAAAAAGCTTTTGATGCGCGGCAATCGAATCCGCTTTCAGCTGCGAAAAATCTTTTTGCTCAGCAGCCGCTTGAACGCGATTGCAGACTTCCTCAAGGTCATGTGTGAAGGGGTTATCGGTGTCGTCGCGATTGTAGTCCGTCGCAGCCGTAACATAAATCACAGCCGAATCGGCATCGTTAACCGAAAGCGTCTCATCTTGGATCTGTATCGAGCCATTCTCTGTATGCACTTTGTATTGGCCGACAAACTTGACACCCAAATGGCGATTGCCATGAGATGCTTGGCCACGAGCGATCAGTGTATCCGTCCCCGAGGCGGTGACCGAAAACGTTCCCTGGCGTTTGACACGCATCACGAACGACAAAGCTCCCGGTTGATCGGCAGTGATGTGGATGGCGATGACATCGTCCACCGGGCTAGCCAGCACCTCACGAGTGTAGGTGACGCCATCGATGTTGTAACGTGTGGTCGCTACGGCGGTGTCAAGATTTAGATCGCGACGATAGTCGGTCGCCTTTTGGCGGTGCCCGAAGTCAAGAACAAGTTCCCCGAGCGGTTGGTAACTACGCGGACTGATGCGAGCTGGCATGATCGATTGTTGCAAGTTTTGCGCTTCGGCATACTTTCCGTCGAAGAGCAATTGACGAACCTTGGCAATCGTTTCGGCGGCACTGCCTTTGACCTGCGGGACGGGAGGACCTGCCCAGATGGTATCTTCGTTGAGAAAAATACGTTCCGTCGATACCCCGCCATAGACCATCGCACCAAGCCGACCGTTTCCAATCGGCAACGCTTCTTCCCAGTAGGTCGAAGGTGCGTTGTACCACAACGACAGCGCCTCATCGGGAGCTTGATCCAGCGGCAATACTTCGACGGGTTCGGCATACTTAAAATAGGCTGCATTCTGCGCCTGAGCACATCGCCCCGTCCAAAAATAGGTGACACTCAACAGGACGACGTAAAGAACGATTCGATGGTTCATCATTGCTGGTTGCTGCTCGGTTGGTTGTGCGAGGCGGGGGCCGTTTCGTCTTGGTTGATGTGTCGACGTGGCAGGGAACGGACGTCAATGTGCAACCATAGTGTGGTCTCTCACCTTTCCTAAGTCAATTCCGGACGGATGATTGACTCGCGGTTGAGCAATAGGCAAAATCAGAAAGAAAGCCTGTAAACCGAAGTCGCCTTTGACGCATCCGTTTCCGTTCGGGTTTACCGCGAAGCAGCTACAGCGATTTGACACCGGGCAGCGTTTACTTCGCTCGACCGCACTTCGCTCGACCGCCAGCGAACAACGGAGACCTCTTTCCGGATCAAAACCGGAGCAAAGACACTATTTCGAAGAATTCTTCGTTTGCTTCTGGCGAGCAGCAGACAGGCTGTTTTCACTGGGGGATTTTGGCAGTTCGTCTTTCCAGGCTGCTAGCTGGTCGGTCAAACGCTGCACCACCTCGGGGTGGTCAGCTGACACATTCTTCGTTTCCCGCCAGTCGGCTTCCAAATCGTATAGTTCGACCTGCCGTGTTTCCGTACCGACGAGCAGCTTCCAGCGACCGTCCTGAATCCCCAACGTGGGCCAGGTGAAATTTTGTTTGTCGCCGCCTTTCCATTCCCAAAAGATTGGCTTGGTTCGCTGGAATCCTTCTCCCTTGAAAGCAGGGAGCACATTTTGGCCGTCTGGCGTAAATCCGTCCGGTAACGCCACGCCTGCAGCGGCTAGAAAAGTTGGCAGCAGATCGACGGCGGTTAGGGTAGACGTTGAATCCGTCTTTCCAGCTGGCACGACCCCAGGCCAACGCACGATGAACGGGACACGAATGCCCCCCGAGAAAAGCGACCGTTTTCGTCCTTTCAATCCAGCGGTTTCGCCGACCGAGTAGTAGCCACCCAAACCCTCTTCACCCGCTCGATGAATCTTCTGATTCTCGTCGCGGGTCGCTTCAGGACCATTGTCGGTAGAGAAGACAACCAAGGTGTTCTGATCCAGGCCGAGTTCCTTCAACAACCCCAGGATACGGCCAACACCTTCGTCCCCCTCGGCGATGATGGAGGCATATACCCGCTTCTGTTCATCGAGATCTTTGAACTGTTCCAAGTACCGCTGCTGTGGGAAATGCGCCAAATGTGCTTCATGGAGCCACAAGTTGACAAAGAACGGTTGGTCCTTGAACTCTTTGATGAACTTCACTGCGTGATCGACCGAGGCGAGGCCACCCTTTTTGATGGGGTTCACGTTCGATCCATTGAATGTCGCAAAACGGTCGTAGCCATACTCGGATTCGACGGGTGAATCGCCGACACTACCAAGATGCCATTTTCCAAAATGGCCTGTTTTGTAGCCAGCTTCTTGCAACATACGCGGAAGCATTGGGGCTTGGGGATCGAGCCAATCGGGCATGCCGCGACTGATGTGGGCCTTGATACCTTGGAAATGTTGATGAATACATTGCCGCGTGGGAAACTGTCCGGTCATCACGGCAACGCGGCTCGGCGAACAAACCGGACTGTTAACGGTAAAGTTCTCGAAATCAATTCCCTCGCTAGCCATTCGATCCAGGTTGGGTGTCTGACAAAACGTGCTGCCATGAATCCCTAGATCACCATATCCCCAATCATCGCCAAAAATGAAAACGATATTGGGTTTGGATCGTTCGCCAGCCGCCAGTCCAGCAGAGGCAGCCGCTAGATTGGCAATGAGAAGGAGGATAGCGCAAAAGATTGTCGAGACATTTTTCATGTGATCCGTTTATTTCAGGACATGCTGGATGGGAGTTTGCAATCGTTGGTAGGCAATCGTTGGCAGGCAGGGAACGGTTGTCAGGCAACGAACGCGTCCGAATCCTCCGATCCTATTCGGCCAGCACAGCCCTGTCTGTCATCCGTTTGGACGACAGCACGTGATCTGACGGTACCTGTTCCTAGCCCGGATGATTCATGGGCTTGCAAATTGTTTTGCTAACGTCACCGCCTTAAAGCGTTTACGTTCATTGCTCGAAAAACAGTCTGCGTATTAGCCGTTTTGGCGTTAGCGGGCTGTCGATTTAATCGTTTAACGCTTAGCCGAAGGCGTCAGCTTTTCATAAGCGGTCGCCTACGGCTTGTCGTTAAACAATAAGTCGAGTCAAACCGATTTAATCGTTTAACGCTTAGCCGAAGGCGTCAGCTTTTCCATAAGCGGTCGCCTATGGCTTGGCGTTAAACAATCAGTCGAGTCAAACCGATTAAATCGTTTAACGCTTAGCCGAAGGCGTCAGCTTTTCCGTAAGCGGTCGCCTATGGCTTGTCGTTAAACGATAAGTCGAGTCAAACCGATTTAATCGTTTAGCGCTTAGCCGAAGGCGTCAGCTTTTTCATAAGCGGTCGCCTATGGCTTGGCGTTAAACAATCAGTCGAGTCAAACCGATTTAATCGTTTAACGCTTAGCCGAAGGCGTCAGCTTTTTCATAAGCGGTCGCCTATGGCTTGGCGTTAAACAATCAGTCGAGTCAAACCGATTAAATCGACAGGCCGCTATCGCCAAAACGGCTAATGAATCATCCGGGCTCGAGATCTGCCTGGTAATCGCAGGATTGGAGACTCCCGCTTCCTCACGGTCCGTGGAACTCAAGCACACCAGGCGATGGTCCGTCAGTTGGAAGAAGCCGGAATGATTGCTCGGGCGGTGCGATCATCGACCTGAAAGTAGCCAAGTTCCTGTTTGGAATCAGGGTCGGCAATCATCCACACTTCTCCCGGTCGAGTCCGCTGCGGTTTCTGCTGGCCGGCTTGAACCTGCCCAAAAGGTTGACGTTTCCCATCGGGGTCAATCTTAAACACTTCCACCGCTGTGGTGCGTTGGTTGATCAGGTAGATGTCAAACGGGTTCCCATCTGGTTTTGACCGTGGAATGGCGTCGTTTTCGTTCTGCAGCGATTGCCAAGGAAGCGCGATCAGCGAAGCCACCGATGGAGCGACTCGTTCGGCGAACTGCTTCGGAGCGAGCGAGCGTAGTCGAACCAACTCTTCATTGGACGAACCGTCCGCAACGAGGTTATCCCACTCGAACGGATCGTTTACGATGTCATAGAGTTCTTCGCCACCGTCCGCATAATGGATGTAACGGTGCGATCGCCCACTGATCGAATAGCTCCCCGGTTCGGCCAGAAAGGTAATGCAAGGGTGGGTCCAGCTTGCACCGGGCTGGCTTTGCTGCGGATCTTTCAGCAGTGGCACGAGGCTGGGGCCATCGTTATCCGCCTGAGGCGGAAGCCCACAAAGTTCAAGCAGTGTTGGGTAAAGACTGAGCAGATTTGCAGGCTCATCGCACGTTTCACCCGCAGCGGTGCCATCCGGCAGTGCGGGGGAAATCGAGGCGGGCACGCGAACGATTAAAGGCACTCGAGTAACGCCGCGCCACCCGGTGTATTTTTGCCAATGCTCCTTTTCGCCCAGTTGCCATCCGTGGTCTGACCACAGCACCACGATGGTTGTTTTGGCATGGGGGCCGCTTTGCAGTGCATCGAGAACGCGGCCCAGCATCGCATCTGCAAAATGGATCGACGCGAGATACGCCTGGATGCCTTGTCGCCATTGACCTTCGGATTGGATGTGTTCGAAGTATCGATTTCTCGCTCCACGAACGCCCGCAGGAGGAACGTCGTCCAAGTCGTTCTCCTTGTATCCCAGCGGCAACTGAATCGACTCGAGCGGGAACGGCTCGAAGTATTTCTTGGGAACGAACCAAGGTTCATGGGGTCGGTAGATGCCGCAAGCAAGAAAGAAGGGTTTCTCATGCGGCTCTTGCAATCGCTCGCTAATCCACTTCGTCACCAACCAATCGCCACCGAATTCTTCATCTGAGACGTCCAGTGCCGCCCAGTCAGTATCGATGTATTGCCATCGCCCGCCGCGTGGCAGTGAAACCGGCCGGTTTGGTGGGTCGAAACTATCAGGTATCGGGTTCTCGGTGGCTGGACTCGGGAAATAGTCGTCCCAAGATGGAGCGTCGATGAAGTAGTGAAGCATCTTGCCCGAGCCCGAGGCGTGGTATCCATGATCGCGAAACCTCTGGGGCAACAGCGTGGCATCGGGTAGCAATTCACGCATCTGCTGGCGGTTGTCATACATGCCTGATTGGTTTGGCGCCCGGCCACTAAAAATCGCGCTGCGAGAAGGATTGCATGCCGGTGCTGTACAATGAGCGTTCGTGAATAAAATACCACTGGCGGCCAACCGATCAAGGTTCGGCGTGATCGTTTGAGGATGCCCGCCCATGCATCCAATCCAATCATTCAAATCATCCATCGCAATGAACAAGACATTTGGCTGTTCGGCAGCGAATGTGCTAGCCCCGGTGAACGACAACGCGAGAGCGAGAAATAAGCTTGCAACTTTCATTCATAGACCTATCAAGGAAAACATTGAAGTGGGACACCGGCGAACTCCTATGATAGCGCGATACCGAAACCACTCAAGTCCCTGAATCGATTCCCCCCCCAATTCGATCGAGATACCGACGGCAAGCTTCAAACGATCGATAGCGAAAGCCGCCAAGACTTTCACGAATTTCGTTCAGAACCGGAACGTTAGTGAGATCCGTGACTAAAGATCTCCGTCGCCGTGAGACGATGCCCCTTCATCGAGTGGGAAGATACCTGCACGGTACGCTTTGGCGATTGCAGCGGGGGCATTTTGAACATCTAACTTATCGTAAATTCGTCGAATGTAGGTCGCTACGGTGGAGACACTGATCTCCAAGTCTCGGGCAATCTCTTTCTTGACACAGCCTTCGCCAAGCAGCGTAAGGATTTCCATTTCTCGCTGGGAAAGCGCATCGTCTAACTCCTCATTTGGCAGACGAGCCTGAAGCGAACTGAGAATGAACTTGGCAATACCGCTACCCAACAACGCTCCGCCTGTGGCTACCGTTCGAATCGCGTCGACGATTTGGTCGACGGTTGAGGACTTCAACAAGTACCCCGACGCGCCAAGCTGGATCGCACGCAACACGTCGGATTCATCATTCGATTGGGATAAGACAATGACCTTCAATCCCGGACACGTGCGTCGAAACTGAGGGAGGGTTTCAAGTCCCGACTTGCCCGGCAAATTCAAATCCAAGAGAACCAGGTCGGGCACGACGAAATCCGATCGGTCCTGCAGAATACGGAGGGCACGCTCGGAGGAGCCAACCTGACTGACGAGTTGGATATCGACTTCGTCGCGGAGCGCCAAATCGATGACCTCTCGGTACTCCGGATGATCTTCTACCAGCATGACGCGAATTAATTTATCCATTCTTGAACCGCCATTTTACTATCTCTGATAAAAATATCTTCGTGTGGGCATTGTCAAGAGGATGCATACTCCGCCACCGTCCGCATGTTTGGCTGAAACCTTGGCTCGGAGCAATCGAGCTCGCCGGGCCAGTGACGATGGAACTCCGTCGACTCGATGGTCCGTCAACCCGTGCCCGTTGTCACAGACGATCAAACGGAGTTCTTTCGGCTTGGCGGTCAATTGTGCGGAAAATTGCGTTGCGTCACTGTGCCGGCTGATATTGACCAAACATTCCTTATAAAACAAGAACAGGTCGGCGCGAATGCGGGTCTTTAGCTTACGCAAAACCGCTGGGTCGCCATCAAATGACAGTTCGCCTTCCAGGTCGGCCATGATACGCTCCGTCGTACGCCGCATTTCCTCCAATAGATCACCATAGAGCTGTTTGGCTTCGACCATGTTCGTGCAATATCTCACCGCGTCCCCCGATCGTTCCGTCATGGACCGGATCCGTTCATGAATGGATTGAAGCTTTTGCGGAGAGTCCACCGCGGCTCGGGCCAGATCACTCAAGAGCCCAATCACATGGAGGTTGGCACCAAGTTCATCATGAAGATCGGCGGCGAATCGAATTCGAAGTGCCGCCAATTGACGCATCCGAAAGATTCGGTCACCCACAAATGTCACGCCAATTCCAATGCCAAGCAATGCCGCCAGCCAAGTAAGCCACGTCAGTTGAACCCTTTGCTGTGTATAGCGTCGATTCAATTCGTCAACAATACGAGGACGAATCGCCTCCATATCATTTCGCAGCGCCATTTCACCTAACCATTTTTTGATCGGCAGAATCTTACCAAAAAGGTTTCTGCCATCCGTCAGTGCCGACGGTGACCGATCACCTGGGTTCAACTGGTAGTCCGCGTAACTTCGCTTACCCAAGGCGACATTGTTCTCGCCGGCAAATAATTCGATCTCGGCAAACCCAATGCGAATATCGCGGCGATGATTTAGCGAAGAGGAATCGAAATCAGGTTGGTCCTGCTCGACGGCGATTAGTCGAACAAAGCGGCAAGTGGTTTTGGGAATTCGCCACATCATGATCGGTCCCATCTCGTTGATATTCGTCCGCTGATAGTCGAGCAGCGTTTTAACGTCCGTGAAATCCTCATCACTCGCCCCCTCGATCCGCAGACGCCTCGGAATCCCCAGGTCTCCAGCGTACGCCTGAGGAACCGTATCCCCTTGGTCTACAGCATGCAGATGTATTCGAGAGATCGTGTACTCCTTGCCCAGATCAAGGTAGAGAGCGGGCTGCTCTCCGAATCGACTAACGTACGCGATACTTTGGCTACCCTCCGACGAATCCATCAAGTATGGCGTGTGACCGTCCACCAAAAACTGTTTGTCCCAAGCACCAACATTGTCGTTAGAGTTGGATGATACCGAGACACTCTGGCGAAGCGCCACGTTTTCGGTGTTGCTGAATACGAAGATTTCGGAGAGTTGAAAAACAGGCTTGCTGTCATACGCTCTCGGCGTTAAATCCGTTGCTTCCACTCGTACCCAAGACGCAGTGGTCCCGGGCACCGGAACGACCAAGGGACCAATCCGAGGTTGGATCTTGTCAGCTACGCCGTATTGGGCAACCACCCTGCCTTGCTGGTCGTCGGTCGTTCCGACCACAATCCGCAACGCCCGAGGAAATCCATCCGACTGAAATCCCTCTTGAGTATTTCGCCAAAGAGTCGGTACCAAAACGATTTCATCAATCGGGTACTCCTTGTCCAACTCAATCTGAACCCATTCCAATCGCTTCGAGGATTCTTGCCAATCGGATCGGTACCCGATGACGCCGATTCCACTGCGCAGGCTGTGGGGAGCAAGCCATCGAAGTTGACTATCGATACTGGCAAGCTCCGCCTCTAGCTCGGACAACGAAAGCTGGTCAAGATGATCGACAAACCCATTGCTTTGAGCCGCACGGACGTGAGCCGCTAGACTGGCCGCCCAAAGAAAGGACGTCAGAATAATCAAAAATCGGAACATCACTCCTTTATATCGGAAATGAAACCTCAAGTGTCAGCTCTGCAGATGAAAGTAGCCAGATTCATTCTACCCACCTACACTCATGTCGATTTGCGAACCTGATGCTAAGTTACCGCGGAGTTGACGAGCCACGAGCCGATTTCTTTCTGGCGACAAAGGGCTGCGAGACGCATTGGTCGTCATCGATTCCGCCAATCCCGGCAAGACGCCCCCGTTCTGCTGCGGCACGATTGCTGCCACACCGTCGTCGAGGGCGAGAGAAAAATGATGTCGGTATGCCTGGCTCGCCAAAACGCGAAATCGGAAAGCAAGGGCCGAGCGATTAAAAGATCCACCACAAAAATCATCGCAATCAAAAAAACATCAAAGCGACAATGGATGCAGGAATGTCAAAGTTTCAGCGCCCTTTGCCGGTAGTGCTCATCAATTCGATTAGCGATTCGGTCGACTTCGGCATCACTCATGAACACCGGACCTCCCAATGCCGCAGCGCCAGTGAAAATTTCGGCTGCCTTGTGAGCCATCAACATGGCGGCCTTCACCGCACCCGACGTTTTGCCTGTCGTAATCAAACCATGATTCTGTAGCAGAATGACTCGTGGAGGGCTCCCGAAATCTTCAACAAATGCCTGCATCTTGTCGCGAATCACCTGCGACAATTTCAAGCCGGGGTCGACGTAAGGGACAAACATTGACTGGGAACCGCAACAGACGATCTCGTCCGGAAACAGCCGACTGGTTGCGAACTTCTCCGCTAGCGGAGAACAAAGGATTTGGTTAACCGCGATACTGTGCGTATGACCGACGAACTCGATGCCGGGCAACGACAGCAGGTAAGCATGAAAAAGCGTTTCCACGGACGGCTTTTTGGCATCCGAGTTCACGCGACATGCAAGCAGCCGATCCTCGATCCCCTGGTCGCTAATGTCGTCTTGGTCGAGCATTGGCAGTAAGGCATCAAAGCGACAGAGGACCGCGTCGTCCTGACCAAGCGTTTGCAGACAACTGCCGCTGGCCTTCACCAAAAACGTTTCGTCGTCGATCTTTGCTGACGTGTTACCCTCGCCAAGAATGGCTAGGTCTCGCTGCTCCTCGCCAAGGAAGCGAGAGAGTTCGAGCATCGTTTCGAGTTTTTCAGATAGACTCATGTTCTTTCCTTTATCACGCAGTGATTGGTTGTTTGGCTCGGGAACTAAGATAGACCGCGAATCCAAAGATTGCGATGACGACGAAGCAGATCAACGGCAAGAAGAATGACACGCGAACCGATTCCAAGGCTTGACCGGCAATCGTCATCCCGTCACCATCAATCAATGCGCCCTGATACCGAGGCATAAACGCGCCACCGACGATTGCAAAAATCAAACCTGCCGACCCCAACTTGGCATCATTGGGCGACAAACCGCTCAGCGCGATTCCGTAGATGGTCGGGAACATCAGCGACATGCAGGCTGAAACGCCAATCAGACAGTACAACCCAGGCATTCCTTGGACGAAGATCGCACCTGCCGTTAGTAGGCAACCGCCCACGGCGAGCACTCCCAACAGCAAGCCTGGCGAAAGGTACTTCAAGATGAACGTGCAAATGAAGCGACTGGTCAAGAATATGACCATTGCCATGATATTGTAGTTTTGTGCTTGAGCCGCACTCAGCCCGACAAGTGTCATCCCGTAATGAATGACAAACGTCCAACACATGATCTGGGCACCAACATAGAACGCCTGGGCAACCACGCCACCCAGGTATTTCCAGTTTGTAAACAGGTGTTTCACCAAAGCCATCAGCTCGATCGCATCTTCTTCACCGCCCGTGTCGGGTAATTTGGAAATGGAGAACACAATGAGCATCAAAATGACCACGACCGCAATCACAACGTACGGTGTTTTCACCACATCCAAATCGTGAGCCACCATCTCTTGCCGAGCTTCAGGATTCTCGTCGGCATGCTGTTGCATCGTGTCGGTGATCAAACCATCGACTTCACTGGGCAACATCGTTGCGTACTCGGGATGGGCCTTCTGCTCTGCTTCACGAAACTCTGACACCTGTAATCCAGGCAAAATAAACAGACTGGCGACGACCATGCCGGTTAGCGAACCGATCGGGTTAAACGCTTGGGCAAGATTGAGTCGTTGAGTCGCGGTCTTGCGTGGGCCCATCGACAAAATGTACGGGTTCGCTGTCGTTTCCAAAAAGGCAAGGCCAAAAGTCAGTACGTAAAACCCGACCAAAAAGATATTGAAGTTCATCATGATGCTGGCGGGAATCGTCAGCAGAGCGCCGATCGCGTACAAGAGCAGGCCGATGATGATGCCCGATTTGTAGGACACTTTCCGGATCAACAATGCAGCGGGAATCGCCATGGTCGCATAACCACCGTAGAACGCCCATTGTACAAGACTGCTTTGAGCGTTGCTAATCAAGAAAATTTCTTTGAACGCTCGCACCAACGGGTTGGTGATGTCATTGGCAAAACCCCAAAGCGCAAAAAGCGACGTAACAATCACAAAAGGATAAATGTACTTGGACGGGACGACTGCCGATTCATCGCTCGCAGAAGTCGTCAATGGAGTGGAAGTGTCAGGGGTTTCGTCAGTCATAGGATTCCAATTTGATGTTGGGTTGCACCCGCTTAGGCCTAGCACGCATAAACAAATTGCGACGCAACCATTTGCCTTCGCGAGGCACTAAGATACAGCAAAACACGAGGATGACAATAACAGATCACGACATTCAAGCAATGCTTTGCGACAGTTTGTCAAGTTTCACCATGAGACATAAAAAAATCTCATTGCAACCAACCCCGTAGCGAAACTCGCCAAGAGTTTCGTCGCGCTAGAATTCAAAATCTTGATCTTGCACGCAACCGGCAATCTGTCGATTGTTCCGGTCGCATTTGTAATCAGCTTTTGATTGGAAAGACGTTTGGAGGGAATGAACATCCCGCCATCAGATAACCGTAGCGGTTATCCACCAGCGTTCACTCACTTACCTTACTTTGGAACGTCGTTATGAGCAGGAATGGGACTTTCAAATCCAGCATAAGCCTCTGGTTTGATGCCACGAGCGTGCTTCTGATTGCCAAAGGTGTTAGGCTTGAACGGTCCTACCAATGCGACGTTCAACTCAGGTGTGACTGAGTCCTCAAGTCCCAAGGCCCAAAAGATTCCGTTGATCATCAATCGACGATAGCCCTCATTGGTCAGGTCCTCGGGAGTTCCGTATAGTGAGGTAAACACGCGACCTTCTTCACCGGAATCGGATTGATAGGTGCGAGTCCATTCGGATGGCATTGGTGGCTGCGTGGCCGACGGGGACGAGTCGGGTGTCATGCCATCAAGCGGCTGAGCCATCGTCAAAATATCACCGTCGGTTGGCTTGCCTACATAGCCGCCCGCTTGAACCCAAACATCTTTCACGCCTCGCAAAATCGGATGCTGTTTCATTGCATCGACGGTTTCAATACGAGTGCTTTGCACGTGATTGCGTCCGTAATGACCGACCCAGGTCTGGCCGAGCACTTGATGGCCGAAGCCGAGCGGGTACGACGAATCCTTCGATTGGAACGAGTATTTGGCGAACGGCTGGCCTTCGGGGATTTGGAATGCATGCGTGGACGTCCGCATTCCTACCACGGGGCCGCCACGTTTGAGATATGCGTCAAAATGCTCCATCTGTTCAGCGGGCAAATTTTGAAAACGCAAGAATACGACTGCCAAGTCGGCCGTGTCGAGTGCTTCCATGCCAGGAATATTCGATGGTTTGCCGGCGACGATTTCACCTGAGTCAGGATCGATGTTGAATAACACCGTGCATTGAAAGCCATGGTGCTTCGCAAGAATTCTTGCCAGAGCAGGCAGCGATTCTTCGGACCGATACTCATGATCACCAGCCACAAAGACAATATGCTTGCCTTCCCCGACACCGCCGGAACCCTCATAGACAAGCGACTCGGCATGGACAAAGAGCGGTTGGCTCATAATCATTACGATCGGAAGAATATATCTCTTGATGTTTATTTTACATACGCTCATTCTATAGCACTCTTGCTTGGAGGGTTCGATAGTTTCTTCACCTCATCGATTGAGATGAAACCGTAATTGGTTAATTGGTATTGTCAAAAATTTTGAACTGACGCAAAAAATAGAGGCAAGCTCACTAGGCGTGTTGCTGTCATTTCAGCAGTTTTCGCCGAGATGGCCGTGACTCATTGTAGCGAAACTCGTCAAGAGTTTCTGCAACGGTCAAAAGGGCGTCCGAAAGCCGAAAGTCTTGGCGACTTTCGTTACGAACGCAAACGCGAGTTCGCACCGTTTCTAATAATCACAGCCACGAGGAAAGGACTCTAATTTTCTCGCAGTGAAGAGAAATTCTTTGCATCGGGCTTTGCCGGGAGACTGGATTGCCATTGCTTCAACTTCTCAAACAGACGCTCTGTCACTTCGGGTTGCTGTTCGACCAAGTTCGTCTTCTCAAAGGGGTCTGCGACGATATCATAGAGTTCAAAGTAGGTCGAGTTTTCGTTGGCGAGGAGCTTCCAATTCTGATCGACAACGCAGTAGGAGACCCAGTGAAAGGAGTTGCCCCTTCGACCGTCTCCACGTCCTGCCATCTTCCAGAACAACGGCTTGTCGCGACCTGGCTTCGGTTGACCTTGCAATTGTGCTACCTGGCTAACTCCATCGGGCTCGTATCGGTCCGGAAGCTCTGCACCAGCGACCTCGCAGAATGTCGGCAGCAAGTCGACCGCCGAAATCATTAGCTGGTCGTCGACTTTCCCGGCCGCGATTTTTCCTGGCCAACGGGCGATGAAAGGGACGTTGATGCCGCCTTCAAACAAGGAGGCTTTGTAACCTTTGCGACCTGCCGTTATCCCTTTGGAGGCCGCGATTCCAAAACCTGCGCCGGTTGCTGTGTCGTACATCAATTGGACGTCTGCCGAGGAACCACTGCGAGCAGGCCCGTTGTCCGAACTGAAAATGACCAGTGTGTCTTCGGCCAACCCTAAGCGATCGATGGCATCGAGCACCTCGCCGATTCGATCGTCGGCATGTGACAACACCGATGCATAGATCTCATCCGTTTCGCTTAGTCCAGCGTCTCGGAAACGCCAACGATATTTTGGCACAACGTGGAAGGGAGTGTGCGGTTCGTGGATCCATAGATTGATATAGAATGGCTTGCCCGCTTCTTGACATTGCTGCATAAAGTGAATCGCGTTCGTTGCATCCTCATGGACGGGCATTTGTTCACCTGAACAATTGAATGCGCCAAAGGCGTCGTAGCCGTACAAACCTGGGGACGGCGAATCAGGAATCATATCGTTGGAAAGATGCCACTTTCCAAAATGTGCCGTCGCGTAACCAGCGGCCTGCATGATCTTCGGCAGGGTGACGGCATCCTTGTCGAGCCAATCGGGCATATTGCGTTGAGCGTTGCTGGGGACCCAGGCGAAGTGTCCATCGATGTTAAAGCGAGCTGGGAAATGCCCTGTCATGATGGCGGTACGACTTGGTGAGCAAACCCCACTGGCAACCGTGAAGCGATGGAAATCGGTTCCCTCACGGGCCAAACGGTCAATGTTCGGTGTTTTGACATAGGGATGCCCATGACACCCAAGGTCGCCCCAGCCCCAATCGTCGGCGAGAATCAATAGAATGTTCGGACCAACATTCTCTGACTCTGCTGCGACCGAAACCGCTTGGCTCTGAGCCAAAAGTATCACGGCGAGAGCAAGTGTAACGCGATTCATAGAGAGGACCTCGATTTAACCTTCTTCATTAGATTTTCAATTGTCACAAATACATTGTTTTGTCGAATTGGTTTAGCGATATAGGCGTCCATACCTGCCTCAAGACATCGCTGCTCATCGCTTTCCATTGCGTGGGCGGTCATCGCGATAATTGGCATGTGTCTATTCGTACCGTATTCGCGATTGCGAATCTGTCGCGTCGCCTGGATCCCGTCCATTTCAGGCATCTCGAGATCCATTAGAATCAAGTCGAAGGATTCCGTGTCAGAGAGTTGAACCGCCTCGCATCCATTATGCGCGATTTTGACTTGATGCCCTAGACCCTCGAGCAGTATGGTTGCAACCATCTGATTCGTCTCACCATCTTCGGCTAGCAGGATACGAAGCGGTTCGCTCGAAGTTTGCGATGAGGATGACGCTTTGTTTGGGTCGCCAAACTCGCTCGTTTCGGTTTCGTCCGCAACAGGGAATGTGAGCGAGAAAGAGAAGGTACTTCCAAGTCCTGTTTGACTTTTGACTTTGATTTGGCCGCCCATCAACTTTACGAGGCGTGACGTAATGGCAAGTCCGAGTCCTGTGCCGCCGAAACGCCGCGTGGTTGATTTATCAGCTTGCTCAAACTCTTCGAAGATCACATCAAGTTTATCATTGGGGATTCCAATTCCTGTATCGGAAACGGCGAATTGGAGTGTCACCATTTGGTTGATACGACTCACATGATCGACCGATAGAGTTACGCCTCCCTGCGCCGTGAACTTGATTGCGTTGCCGATCAGGTTGACCAGAATTTGACGGAGCCGAACAAAGTCTGCGACGACAAAATCCGGAGTCGCTAGGTTGACTCGTGCCTCGAGTTTGATTGACTTTTCGTTGGCTTGGACCTTCATCAGCCGGATTGCGCCTTGCACACAATTAGACAAATCGCCTGGCACGGGATCGAGTTCGACGCGTCCCGATTCGATTCGCGAGAAATCGAGGATGTCATTGAGCAAACGGAGCAGACATTCCCCTGACTCCAAAATGGTTCTAGCCTGTTCCGTTCGTTGTTCGTCGAGGCCGCTATTCGCCAGCAGTTCTGCCATGCCGATGATTGCGTTCATGGGAGTGCGTATTTCGTGGCTCAAGTTGGCGACGAACTCACTCTTTGCTCTACTCGCAGCCTCGGCAACCTGCTTTGCACGTTCGAGTGCCTCGGCGGCGGCCTTGAGTTCCGAGATATCGCGCGAGATGCCGAACGTGCCGACGGTCTTGCCGCCTTCATCGCGAAGCGGTAGCTTGCTGGTTGCAACCCATGTTTCGCTTCCATCTGGCCAACACGCATGCTCCTCACGTCCAAGCACGTTCTGGCCCGATCGGATCAGTTGCAGCTCATCCATCCGAGCCGCGTCCGCGTACGGTTTGGTAAAGTAGTCACTGTCTTTCGAGCCAATCGCATCCGCAGGATTGGACAGGCCGAGTCGTGACGCGTGCGCACGGCTCACACGAAGGAAACGACTCTCAAGATCTTTGAAGTAGATAAAGTCGGGTAAGTGGTTCAAGAGTGATTGAAGCAGGAAACGCTCTTGCTCCAGATTCGCTTCGGCTTCCTGATGTGCGGTCACGTCCCAAAAGAGTACTTCGATCCCGATGATCTTGCCATCTCGGCAACGCAGAGGCGTCTTGCGGACTTTGACGATTCGGCTAGCCGGAACCGTGACGTTCTTCTCAATCTGCTCGATCGCCTGTCCGGACTGGATCACCATCCGGTCATCATCCCAGTACTTTTGGGCCAATTCATTAGGATACAGGTCGAAGTCTGTTTTGCCGACAATGGCTTCGGCAGGCAAACCAAACAGACGAGCCGTCTGCTTGTTGACGTACGTGAATTTCCCGTCCAAGTCTTTCAGGATCACGCAGAGCGGAAGCTCTTCGACAAATGAAACACGCAGCCATTCTGGAAATCCAGGTTGCAAAGGGACTTGCGATTCGTTCGATTGGTTTGGGCTTTTCATATCATGAACCATCTTGGCCTCTGGCTCTTATTTGGAATGAGAGAAAACACGGTTTGACTGGGCATTGCCTTATAGCCGTACACTTGTTTACCCAACGATTCGCTCGTTTGTTAGCTGAAGATGATTGTGTTGCGGTTCGTCGATCGAGGCAGGAGGGTTGTCGGTTGACCCCAACGCCTCCGATCGGAGTCGTAATGGGGCTGCCAAAAATCGCTGCTATGTATACTCTGTTTTCATCTTAGCCCATCGTCGTCCAATTCATAGTCGTCAGCAAAATTCTCGTTGAGAACGAGGCTGCCGGAAGGTAGCACGCTGGCTGGCACCGTGCACGCTGGCTGGCACCGTGTACGCTGGCTGGCACCGTGTACGCTGGCTGGCACCGTGTACGAGAACCATTTTTTCAATGGCGACTGCCGAGCGATGATGTGCCACTGGGGCAAAATTCCCCACCGGGTTATTTTGACTCACTGTATTTACCCACTCCCTTGCAACTTGTGCTGGGAATCCTCGCGTTTTACGGATTCCCAGGGCTTTGGCACAGCGAGTGCATTCGAAACCTACGCCGCCTGTGGTACGCGGCGACGAGAAGACATCCAAACAGAAGGCCCAAGCCATGCAGAACCACTCCGCCACTCGAGATCGTGTCAGCGAGCTGACTCATGAAATTCGTAACCAAAGCGAACCGTTTCGGCGGATCGTTGAGCAAGTCAACCACGTCCTAGTGGGCCAGGAAAAGCTCGTTCATCGGATGCTCATTGGGCTGCTTGCCAATGGTCACCTGCTGATAGAAGGCGTGCCAGGCCTAGCGAAAACGACTGCGGTGGCGAGTTTAGCCAAGGCGATCAACACAGGATTCCAGCGGTTGCAATTCACGCCCGACCTGTTGCCAGCCGATTTGATCGGTACACAGGTCTATCGTCCGCAAGATCAAACCTTTGTTGTTCAGAAAGGACCAATCTTTTCGAATCTGATTTTGGCAGACGAAATCAACCGTGCTCCGGCGAAGGTGCAAAGTGCATTGCTCGAAGCGATGCAAGAACGGCAGGTGACGATCGGTGGCGAGACCTTCACGTTGGACGATCCGTTCCTCGTGATGGCGACTCAAAACCCGGTCGAGCAAGAAGGCACTTACCAATTGCCGGAAGCACAAACGGACCGTTTTATGTTGAAGGTGATCGTTGACTATCCAAACCGTGATGAAGAACTCAGGATTTTGCAGCGGATGAGCAAGACGGCGGCGAAATTCGATATCCAAGCGGTGACTTCGCCTGCGGAGATTTTGTCCGCTCGCGAGTTGGTCGATGAGATCTACGTCGACTCGAAGGTGCAAAACTACGTTGTGGATTTAGTCATGGCGACTCGCCAACCGGAAGCTTACGGACTAAATTTGGGCGAATTGATCATGTTCGGTGGTTCGCCGCGTGCAACGATCAACTTGACGCTGGCTGCCAAAGCAAATGCATTCTTGGCGAGCCGTGGTTACGTGACGCCAGCGGACGTGAAAGAGATTGCGATGGATGTGCTCCGTCACCGCGTCATGGTGACCTATGAAGCGGAAGCCGAAAATCGCACCAGCGAATCGATCGTGTCAGAAATTTTGAATCACATTGCAACACCGTAATGAATTTGAATACTAATCGATGTGGCCAAAGTCGCCAGACTTTGGATTGACCGATATCAATTCCTTCCCGTCTCTGGCCAGATCGGCTACGAGGAGAACCCTATGATCCCGCGTGAAATGATCAAGAAGATCCGGCGAATTCAAATTCGTACGTCGCACAAGGTTGATGAGTTGCTAGCAGGCAACTGGCACTCGGCCTTCAAAGGTCGCGGGATCGAATTTGAAGAAGTGCGACCGTACCAGATCGGCGACGATGTTCGCACGATCGACTGGAACGTGACCGCTCGTAGCGATCAACCCTATGTCAAACTGTTCCGTGAAGAACGAGAACTATCCGTGCAATTACTGGTCGACCTCAGTGGTTCACAGAACCTCGGCACGACGTCCCAAACCAAACGCGAACTCGTCGCAGAGCTCGGGGCTTTGTTGGCCATGTCGGCAATCAAGAACAATGACAAAGTTGGACTGACGCTGTTCACCGACGGGATCGAAATCGCAATCCCCGCTCGCAAGGGTTCGAGACATGTCCTGAGGTTGATCCGTGAGCTGCTATATTGCCAACCGATTGGAACGGGGACGAATGTGAAACACGCTCTGGAACATCTCAATCGAGTTTGCAAGCGGCGCACGGTCGTGTTTTTGATCAGTGACTTTCAAGACAGTCAATACGAATCGGCATTGAAGGTGGCTCGTCGCAAACATGACATTATCCCGGTCGTGATCTATGACCAGCGTGAACAAAGGATGCCCAACGTGGGCTTGGTTCGGCTGCAAGACGAAGAGACGGGCGAGGTGGTGACGCTGGATACGGCTAGTCGCAAGAATCGCCAGCAGTACGCGGAGCTGTACCGCAAGCATTCCGAAGCGCGAGACAACCTGTTTCGACGGTTGCGGTTGACGCCGATTCATTTGGAAACGGGTTGCGACATTGTCGAACCGCTACACCGATACTTTCACCAGCGGGAGAGCCGAATATGAGTCATCCAAACGGTCACTTGCCGATTCCATCTCTGACACGATTGGCTACACCCCACGTAGCCGAAGTCGCCAGAACTTGGACGGAAACCATTCAAACTCGAAGCGGTTCCGGATACGAAAGAGGCGGTTCCCGCAAACTTTGGCGAGTTCGGCTTTTGGCGGTCGCTTGTATTCTGCTTGCCGGCCGAGCCTCGGCTGCGGAAGTGACAACGAAAACCTCCACCGAATCGGTTCAAGTGGCCGAACCGTTCGCGTTGGAGATTTCGGTGATAGCGTCCCCGGATGCGAAAGTTACCTTTCCCTCCGTCGCCGAGAAGCTCGGCGAGTTTGACATTCGAGGCTCGCAAGATGTATTTGACGTTCCGACCCCCGATGCAAGTGGCAGGCGTGTTTGGATGCGTCGAATGACGCTCGAAAGTATCGCGACGGGTAAGCTGACCATTCCGCCAATTGAGATCCGAGTGAATGAGAACGGAAACGACACACTTGTTCAATCGAGACCTATCGCTGTTCGTGTTGCCAGCGTGCTCGAAGATCGTAGCGACCCGACCGAATTCCGTGACATTCAGCCGGTGGTTGACGTCGATGTCCCCGTCGTTTCCTCCAACGAATGGGTAGGGTGGACAATCGGCGGTGTGGCGGTACTGACGCTCTGTGCGATCGTTGGACTTGTGTTGTCGCGGCGTGGCCGTTGGTTGACCCCGAATGCATGGGCGATGACGGAATTTGATGAACTCGAAGCGTCGATCGATGCGAATGCCATTGATAGTGAAATCGCCGCACAGCGGTTATCCGACATCGTCCTCAGCTATCTGTTGCTGCAATTTGGAATCGCCGACGCAGGGCGTACGCCGCACGAGTTGCTGAATGAACTGGCATTTAGCAAACGTGTTGCGGTTGCCCAATCCGACCAGCTGGAAAGTTTATTCACGCTGGCTGACAAAGCGAAGTTTGCTGGTTTGCAACTATCGACCATGGGACTCAAAAGTGCAATTGCCGACTCACGCGAACTGGTCCAACGGATTGCCGACGAATTTGAAAGTGGCCGAAGTCGCCAAACTTTGCATGACGCCGAAAAAGAGGGTCCTATCCATGGCGAGATCAGCTATGGGAAAGATTCAACCTCTGGCGAGTTCGGTGATGAGAAAACAAAGGACAATAACTAATGTTCTATTCCCCCTGGTACCTCCTCCTCTTGCTACTGCTACCCCTGTTGGCGTGGCGATTGTTTGCTCCGCAGCGACGTGGCGCCATCCGTTTCAGCAGTCTAAAACTCGCTCAGCAGATGCCGCGCACGCTACGTCAGCGTCTGCTGTGGCTTCCGGCCGCTCTGACAATCGCCGCCATGACGCTAATCATCATCGCTATCGCTCGGCCTCGCGAAGGACGCGAGCAAACAGTCGCTGAGAGCGAAGGGATCGCCATCGAAATGGTCGTCGACCGAAGTGGCAGTATGCAGGCGATGGATTTCCAAATCAACGGCGAGCATGTTGACCGACTCACCGCAATCAAAAAGGTCGCGGGCGAATTTGTGATAGGGGACGAGGAAAACAACCTCGAAGGCCGTTTTAGCGATCTCGTCGGCTTGATCACTTTCGCTGGATATGCCGATGGTGAAACACCACCAACGCTCGACCATGCGTTCCTCGTATCACAGCTAAACAACTCCCGCATCGTCACCAATCGTCGTGAAGACGGAACGGCGATCGGCGATGCGATTTCGCTGGCGGTAGAGAAACTAAACGCACTCGATGCTCGACAAAAACAAAAGGTACAAAGTAAAGTCGTCATCTTGCTGACCGATGGCGAGAACAATGCAGGTGAACTAGAACCGGTTCAAGCCGCTGAACTGGCTGCGACAATGGGGGTCAAAGTTTACACGATCGGCGTTGGAACCAAGGGCGAAGCCCCTATCCCAGTGACCGATCCGTTCGGCCGACGAACCCTTCGGTTGATGCCTGTGAATATTGACGAAGAGACACTGACGAAAGTGGCAGAACTGACAGGCGGAAAGTATTTCCGTGCGACCGACACCGATTCGCTAGCAAAGATCTATGCCGAGATCGACCAACTCGAAAAGACGAAAGTCGAAGCCAAGCATTTTGTGGATTACCGCGAATTGGCGATCCAGTCATACGCAGGCTACGTGACACTGCCGCCCCTTTTGCTAATCGCGTTCGTGCTGCTAGCAACACGATTGGTGCTGCAGGAAACTTGGCTACGAGAATTGACATAGTCAATAATGAACAAGACCATCGAAACTCTTGGCGAGTTTCGGTAACCAAGGAAACCCAACAATGGATATTCAATACGGAAACCCATCCGCATTCTATCTGCTGGCGATTGTCGCGGTCGGAATCGGTGTGACGGCTTGGGGGACGGTTGCGCGGCGCCGTGCTGCGATGCAGTTTGCGACCGACCGACAACGACGACGCTTGCTTCCCACCGAAAGATCCGCACGCCGCTGGACATCCGCAATCTTGGTCACGACGAGTCTCGCCTTGCTGGCCATTGCATTGAGTGACATTCGCTGGGGCAAGACGTGGCGTGAAGTACCTCAAAAGGGAATCGAAGTGATGTTTGTTCTCGACGTCTCACGATCGATGCTTGCTGAAGATGCATCGCCCAATCGTTTGGCACGGGCAAAGCAACAGATCAAAGACATGGTTGACGAGATGGCTGGTGACCGTGTGGGCTTGATCTCCTTCGCGGGTGAATCACGACAATCCGTGCCGCTGACCAGTCATTACGAGGATTTCAAACAAACGCTTGATTCGGTTGGCCCGCACACCGTCCGCAGCGGCGGTTCAAAACTGGGGAATGCAATCGCAGCAGCAGCCAATGGGTTCTTGAGCAAGACGAACCAGCACAAAGCGATCGTGATCTTCACGGACGGCGAAGACCAAGAGAGCGACCCGGTCGCGGTGGCCGAGAACTTGTACGCTGATCAAGGAATCCGCATCTTTACTGTCGGACTTGGCGACATGGATCAAGGTGCTCGTGTGCCGGAGTCCGAAGACGGCCGCGGCGGTTATGTTCAATACAAAGGTCAGCAGGTTTGGTCGAAGATGAACGGACAAGTTTTGCAGCAGATCGCAGAGAAAACAAACGGCGCCTACATCCCCGCTGGAACACGCCGGGTCAACATGGCCGACGTCTATCACGGCTATGTCGCTAACGTCGAACAAGGTGAGTTCGAGACTGCAAAGATCAATGCGTACATTGTCAGGTACCAATGGTTCGCCGTCCCAGCTTTGGCACTGTTGGTGCTCGAAGTACTGGTCTCGACGCAAGGTAGCGGAACTCGCCAAAGATTTGGTAAACGCCCCGTCGTTGAACGCGTCAAAAACTTGAACCCCGTACCCGAACACGCCAAAAGCTTGGACGAATCTAATCATGCAGCGTAGCAGAAAACGATCGCCAATGTCTGTCAACTTCGGCTGCGAATTCAACGAGAACCAACCATGAAATCCATCACTTCAAAACGACTCTTGATCGCCTTGCTCGCTTGGGCGATGACTTCACAACTGTTCGCGGATTCAGCAACCGAAATCAATGCGGCCAACGCACTGGTCCGACAAGGGAAAATCGACGAAGCGTTGGACAATTACCGCAGCATCGTACCCACAGCGGAAGTGAAAGAGGAACTAGACTACAACGTGGCGGTTGCCCAATACCGCAAGGGCGACATTGAATCAGCCAAGTCAATGTTTTCAAAAGCATCAACGTCTTCCAACGCCAAGCTCGCTGCGGCCGCAAGATACAATCTGGGCAACTGCTTCTATAACGATGCCGTCGCAGCGGCAGAGAGCGACAAGACTGCAGCGATCGAATCACTGAACCAAGCCATTGAACACTACCGCGGTTCCTTGGCTGGTAATCCCAATCAGGTTGACGCTCGCGCCAACATCGAACTGGCGGCTGAATTGATAAAAAGATTGAAGCAAGAGCAGAAGCAGCAAGAGAAGGAGCAGCAAGAGCAAGAGCAGCAAGAGCAAGAGCAACAAGAGCAGGAGCAGCAAGAGCAGGAGCAACAACAGCAGGAGCAACAACAGCAGGAGCAACAACAGCAGGAGCAACAAGAGCAGGAGCAGCAGGAGCAGGAGCAAGAGCAGCAAGATCAGCAAGATCAGCAATCGCAGTCGAACGACAAAGAGCCGAGCCAGCAAGATCAGCAGAGCCAAGGTTCTGAGTCAAAGGACAACAACTCGCAAGAAGAACAGTCCGAGCAGCAGCCATCATCTTCCGAAGAGCAGCAGACCAAAGAAGAGCATTCAAATGAACAAGATCGAAAAGATCCACAACGGGAGAATCAAGCTGCCAAAGACGAACAAACCAAATCGAATTCGTTGGACCAGCAAGACTCGCCGCACTCGCAAGATCAACAGCAGCAGTCTGGCGAGCCGAGCGAAAATCAGCAAGACGAAATGGACGATCAGCCCGTTCCCCGTGGCGAATTGAAAGCGGCAAGCGAGCAAGATGCTGATGACAAATCGAACGAGAATGCCGCCGTTGCTGATTCCACGGTCAAAGAGGGACTCCTGTCGAAAGAAGAGGCACTCAAGATGCTGCAAGCCGTTCGCGACCGCGACATGTTGCGTCGACTTCGCAAAGAACAACTCGAACGAAGCATGCGTGTTCCCACCGACCGCGACTGGTAGACGAAGTCGCCAAACTTTGGAATTCTCTACCTCTGTCCGTCCAATCTCTGGTGAGATCGGCTACGACGAATATGGAAATTGAACCTATGAAACAGCTAATCACAACCATTGCCTTCACCGCACTTTTGGTGACCGCCGCCTCAGCCGCCAACATTGAAACTCGGCTATCCACACGCGAAACCTACGTCGGATCGCCTATCGTATTGCAACTTTCCATCACCGACGCTGGCGATTACGACCAACCTGCGCCGCCGGTGATTGAAGGATGCGAAGTCCGATCCAATGGTGCACCGTCCCAAAGCACCAGGATTGCCTTTATCAATGGACGCCGCAGTGAGAGTCGAAGTGTCACGCTACAGTATTTGATCACGCCCCGACGCGAAGGCACTTTCACGATCCCAGCGATGACTTTCGAAGTCGACGGCAAAACCGTAGCGACGGAGCCACAAAGGTTTGTTGCGACCAAGAGCGAAACGGGCGACTTGATGTTTGTTGAAATCGAAGGTGGTAAAGACAAGGTCTTCGTTGGCGAACCGCTCGATCTCACATTGAAAGTCTGGATCAAACCATTCCGCGATCCCGAGACAGGTCAAACGCTCAGCGAAGGCAGTATGTGGAATCGGATTTCCGATTCCACTTCGTGGGGCGGTTTCGCAAATCGCATGAAAGAAATGTATGAAAATAACCAACGACCTGGTGGCCAGGAGGTGTTGCGTGACGACGGTCGCGGCAACGAGCGAGCCTACTACCAGTACGAAATCAATGCCACGGTCTATCCCAAGCGCGCCGGCAAGATCGATGCGGATGATGTGCAGATCGTCGTCAACTATCCCACCGCTCTGGGGAGGTCTCGGTCGCCTCTCGCCCGTTTTTTCGATGACGACATGTTCGGTGGCAGTTCGCCCTTTGGAAGCCGCATGGTCGTGACAAGTTCGCGTCCAATCGTCGGCGATGTCCGAGTGGATGCAACCGAGGTCCTGCCCGTTCCAACTGCCGGGCGTCCGGCGGACTATCGCGGCGCCGTGGGACGTTATCAAATCGCCACCCAAGCCTCACCAACGACGGTCGACGCAGGCGACCCGATCACGCTGAACATCGGAATTGCCGGCACGGGGCCGATGGAGTTGGTGCAGGCTCCACCACTTGACGAATTGTCGGAATTGACAGCCGATTTTAAGGTTGCGGATGAACCGTTGGCTGGTTTTGTCAGAGCCGATACGAAACTGTTTTCGACAACGATTCGACCGCGACGCGAAGGAATCAAACAGATTCCAGCGATTCGCTTTAGTTTTTTCGATCCCGAAACGGAATCGTTCCAAACCGTGAAAAGTGAGCCGATTAAGATTACTGTTAGCAAGTCCGAATCATTGGCATTGGACGCGATCGTCGGTCATGGACGGAGAGACGATTCCGATTCGGCAACGGAGGCCGTCGATCGCAGCCTACCCGACCTGACGAACCACTCCGACGCCAGTGTGCTGGTGTCGCAATCACCCCGTGGGCCGTCGAATTGGTGGTGGGCGTTTGTGATCGTACCGCCGATCGTTTGGTTGGCGACGGCCGCTGCGAAATACCGTGATGCGCTGATCCATTGGCTGCCCAGTTTGAAATCACCCAAGTCGAGATGCCTCGCAGCGATCGAACGAGCGAAGGATCAGGAAGCAATGAACGAAGCGGTTGTAGATTTCGTCCTTGCCCGTAACCGAACTCGCCAAAGTTTGGTTCATCCCCGTTCCAAAACCCCTGGGGGACTCACCTCCGAATCCAATCCCTCGGCTACACGCAGGGTGAGCAGGAGTGTTGAGGCGGTTGGATCGTTGCGAGTCGCTGGAATGTACCAAGTCGCAAACGAAGTCGAGTCGTTCCTAGCGAAATCGGCAACCGAGCAAGTCCAAATTCTGGCGAACTCCGCTGCGGAGCTTGTTGAAAGAATCGACGCCGAAATACGCGCCAATCGAAAGACACGAGTGAAAACGATGAAGCAAAAAGATCGTGCGATCAACTTGACGCGGCCGCTTGCGTTGTTGTTTGTTGCTCTCACCGTTTCTGCGTTCGGTACAAAACCAGCTGTCGCGGAAGGCGTTAAGACGCTCGATTCCACCGCGACGGTCGTCCAATTATCTCCCACTCAACAACAGACGTTGCTCTCGGAAGCAACGGATGCCTACACGAACGGAATTACCAAATCGCACGCTGACGCTGCGTCAGCGAAAGAACTCTTGGAAACCGCGACGGAGAAATACCAATTGCTGGTCGATAGTGGAATCCAGAATGCGGACCTATTCATTAATTTGGGGAATGCATATCTGCAAACCGGAAGGCTCGGGTATGCGATCGCCAACTACGAGAGAGCGTTGCAGTTGGATCCCGGCAATCCCCAAGCAATCAAGAACGTTGCCTATGCGGACAAAAAGACGGGTAGCCAAAGGCGCCAAGACATTGGACGCGAAATGGGAAACATCCCAACACTGGCGAGTTCGGTTCTACGTGTTCGATCTTGGAACAACGCTTTCACGAGTTTCGTCGGAGCACGGCCCGTCACCTGGCTATTGGCACTATCGTCGATCACCTTTTGGGGACTGCTGATATTGAGAATCGTATTCCGACCGTTTCCGCTATGGAAATACGCCGCAGTACCCTTGATGCTTTTACTCCTCTCACTCGGCTCCGTTTCGCTAACGCAAACCAACCCGCAGCCGACCTGGAATGCGGTGATCGTAGCAGATGACGTCAGCCTGCGTGCAGGCGATGGCGACCAATTCGATTCGGTCCTCAGCGCTGCGTCGTCGCAAGGTCAACGGGTAGAGATGCTAGCGACACGCGGTGATTGGACACAAATCAGAACGGACGATGGGCACGTTGGATGGGTTCATGTTGGCGATCTTGAAGTGGTAAAAAGTCAAAAAACATAGCTCGGTATGCGGAATCCAAAATGGCTGTCACACAATCGATAAGCAGGCTCGATCCGGTTTCGATCGGGCAAAGCATTTCATTCCGAGCAGCGCCGGTTCAGCGAGATTCTTCGTCGTAGGGGCGTCTAGCCCGGATTATTCATGGGCTAAGGCTTTGACACAACGAAGAGTGGGGGTAAGAATCTTTTGTGGCTGTGGCTGTGGCTTGCAGCTGCAGCTTCCGGGGGAGCAAGATGCCCCAGCCACGATTTTGCCAAGCCTAAAATCAAGCGATGACAAAGCACTCGACTGAAAAAGAAACGGGTGAAACCCTACGGTAAGGGTTCATCAGCAGGTACAATTTTACTTGAATGTCTCCAATGATCATTAGCTTACTTTGGATCGTCGGCGGGCTTGCCTTGCTGGTTATTGGTGGTGAGGCATTGGTACGAGGCGCTTCCTCGTTGGCCCGGATCGCTCACATCAGTCCATTGGTCATCGGATTAACCGTCGTTGCATTTGGAACGAGTGCCCCGGAACTGGCGACCAGCGTGGGGGCAGCGTTCTCGGGCAAAGGCGACATGGCGATCGGAAATGTGATCGGCAGCAATATCGCCAATGTTTTATTGATCCTCGGCATCGCCTCACTCATCAAGCCCCTGAAGGTTCAAAGTCAATTGGTGCGTTTGGATGTGCCGTTGATGGTGTTCGTTAGTGTCGGCCTGCTAATATTTGCTTGGAACGGAACGATCAGCCGAATCGAGGGGTGTGGCTTGTTCGCCGCCATCGTGATCTACACGATTTGGTTGCTTCTCCGCAGTCGGCGTGAGTCGGCGACGGTCCAACAGGAATTTGATGAAGCGATTCCGACGCAGCCGATCGGGAAGTACTCCGTCCTGATCCAATGCATTTTGGTTGTCGCTGCGCTGGCGATGCTGATCCTAGGCGCAAACATGCTTGTTGGCGGAGCGAGCGATTTGGCGCGGGTATTGGAAATTAGCGAGCTGGTGATCGGGTTGACCATCGTTGCGGTAGGAACGTCGCTTCCTGAATTGATTACTTCAGTGATGGCTGCGTTTCGAGGCGAGAGTGACATTGCGGTGGGAAACGTTGTAGGCAGCAACCTGTTCAATATTCTCTCGGTGCTCGGTGCGGCGGCAGCGGTTTCACCAAACGGGCTGCAAGTTCCCACATCCGCCCTTCGATTTGATATCCCCATGATGATCCTTGTCTCCATCGTTTGCTTGCCAATCTTTTTTACTGGCTACCGTATTTCCCGGTGGGAAGGAATGTTTTTCCTAAGCAGCTACATCGCGTTTGTGGCGTACCAGTTGATCTAGCCCGGATGATTCATGTGATGGCTCGTCATTTGAGTAACTCGTTTGAGCGAAAGAGTTTGTGTGAATCCTTAGAGAAACACTCTGCGAATTAGCCGGTTTGGCGTTAGCCGGCTGCTGATTTCGTCGCGATACCCATTGCCACTCTTACTCGACTCCCTCGATGCCTCGGAGCAAGAAGCGACGCAGATCGAGTATCACCTTGATGACCGCGAACGGTGTTTCGCCGAAATGACGGCGGCGACTGGACGTGATATTGGACTCCTCCTCCTTCTGCCTCTTTGCTCGGTGCCGACGACGGGCCGATTCGTGAACATCATCCATCACTTCTCGACCGCCGTCGCATTGTTTTCAGGCCAGTGGCCAACATATCGTTGCCGGTAGCGTAACGGGCTGTCGATTTAATCGTTTAACGCTTAGCCGAAGGCGTCAGCTTTTCTATAAGCGGTCGCCTATGGCTTGGCGTTAAACAATCAGTCGAGTCAAACCGATTAAATCGACAGGCCGGTAAGTCCAATGCCATCTTTTTTACCATTTTGGGGGAGACGCGTTACGAAAAACAGTCGCTTTGGTACGACGTTTACGACCCTTGGCTTCATGAATATTTGGCCGCACAAAGCAGGCGGGAAATCTGTGCAAAACTCGGAATAGGAGCCGATTAATGGGAACCCTACGATTGATTTGGTGTTAGAATTGAGTGGATAGCGCATCAACAAACACACTGTGAGAACGAGATGTTGAGATTATTCGCCTGTTGGCTCATCCTGAGCCTTTCGTTTTGTTCCGCTAGCTCCACAGCGCTCGCCGCCGACGGCCCGACTTCGCCGCAGCTCAATCAAAGACGGATTGGACAACCGGAGCGATTGAGGACAAAGGTGGCCAAGCGAAACATGAACAATCCGATTGCGCTGACCAACCGCAACGCCACTCCTGATGTCGAGGTTCGGATCGCTGCCGTGAATTCGAGCGCGGTCGACGAAGTGGTCGAATCCGCAGCGCAGGTCGATGCCCTCATCGAGATGGGATTGAAAAGTCACGGTGTCCAGCCAAACCCGGTGGCGAGCGACGAGCAATTTGTCCGCCGCGTCTACCTCGATATCTCGGGAACCATCCCTACGGCACAAGAAACAAAAACGTTCTTAACATCGGAAGATCCCAATAAACGCGCTCAGCTGATTGATGATCTTCTCAACAAGCCGGGATACGCCAGTCATCTGTTCAATTATTGGGCTGGCGTCTTGCGACTGAATGATCGTGGTCGGAACCTTTTGTATCTACGTCCCTTCGGTGACTGGTTGAAGCAGAGTTTTCAGGAGAACACTCCGTTCGACAAGATGGTTTACGAAATGCTGACGGCCGAGGGTAAGTCGTGGGAGAATCCCGCGGTCGGCTACAAGCTTCGCGATCGAGGGATGCCTCTCGATAACCTAAGCAACACGGTCCAGATTTTTTTGGGGACACGGATCGGTTGTGCCCAGTGTCATGATTCCCCATTTGACCAATGGACCCAAAAAGAATTCTACGAACTGGCTGCGTTTGAAAGCGGTGTCGAAACCCGCAGCCCTCGCAATGCCGCCAATGTGCCCGATTTGAAATTTGCTAGATCTCTCAAGGACGAAGTGGATGCGAAAGATGCACAGAGACTGAATCAGTATCTTCGGGCGAACTCGCACCAAGTTTACGAGAAGGAGCGAAGTTCGCTGAAGTACCCCGACGATTATGCCTACAGCAATGCCGAGCCAGGCGAAGTGGCCAAGTTAAACGTTTTGTTCGGCGACATGCCTGAAATCCTACCTGGACAATCGCGACGACAAGCCTATGCCCAGTGGATGACTTCGAAAGACAATCCCCGCTTCACGCTGACGATTGCCAATCGAATGTGGAAGCGAGCGATGGGGGTTGGTTTCGTTGAGCCCGTGGATGACGTGGCCGAAGAGGGCGAGCATATGAACCCCGAATTGGAGCAATACTTGGTTTCCGAAATGAAACGGCTCGACTTCAACTTGAAGGAATTCATGCGGATCATTTACAACACGCAGGCATACCAGAGGCAAGTCAGTTACACGGGGTACGAGCCAGGCAAACCGTATCTTTTTGAAGGTCCTGTGTTGCGGCGGATGACGGCCGAGCAAGTCTGGGATTCGCTGCTGACGCTCAGTATCAAATCGCCCGATTCGTATCTTCGTCCTGATGATTCGCAGTTCATTGAGGCGATCAACTTGGAGCGTGACGCGACCAAGGCAGAGATGATGGAGCTGATCGAGACGGTTCCGGAAGCCATGAATGCCATTCGACGCGAAGAGCGGGCGCCGCGATACAAGAATGTTACGCTTCGCCGAGCGGCTGAGTTGCCGCAGCCGTTACCGGACAACCATTTCCTGCGCCAATTCGGACAAAGTGATCGCGAGATCATTTCGTCGGGATCAAGCGAAGGGACGGTTCCTCAATTGTTGACATTGTTCAATGGTCCGGTCACTCACATGATGCTCGAAAGTGGCTCCGTGATCCGTATGGAAATCGAAGAGGCAGACAGTGCTGAGGAACGCATCGACATAATCTTCCTGAGCATTCTCGGCCGAATGCCAACGCTCGAGCAAAAGCGTTTGGCTTTAAACGAAGCCCGACAATCGGCTTTAGTGGGTTACGGAAACGTTGTTTGGTCTCTACTAAACACGCGTGAATTTTTGTTTGTTCAATAAGCGAAGCGACCATTTAGGAAAACCAAATGAATGAAGACTTTTCTCGCCGCTCGTTCGTGCAAGCGGTTGCAAAATCTTGCCTCGGAGTAAGTTTGTTGCCGGGTTTGGCCAGTATCGCTGCGGCAGCAAATCCTTCGGGGGGCAAAAAAAATAAGCGAATGATCTATTTGTTCATGTCGGGTGCGATGAGCCAAATCGATACATTTGACCCGAAACCGGGCCGCGATGGCCAGGGTCCGACGGGTGTCATCCGAACGAAACTGCCCGGTGTCCAATTTGGTGAGCATTTTCCGAAGTTAGCTGCGATGGCGGATAAGCTTGCGATCATTCGATCAATGAATTCGACCACCGGCGCCCATGGTCCAGGCCAATATCTGATGCGGACGAACTATACCGAGATCGCCTCGATCGTTCATCCCGGCTGGGGATCTTGGTTGCAGAAGACGCAAGGTCGCAGCCACCCGTCGCTTCCCGCCAGCGTCCAGGTCGGTGGTGGACAGGGCCCGGGATGGCTCGGAACCGCCTATGCGCCGGTTCCCGTAGGCGATCCTGATAAGGGACTTGAAAACACAAAGCCGCCCGCCTACATGACCGATCAATTATTCGATCATCGCATGGATTTGGCAGCTGAATTTGACAAACCGTTTCGCAAACGAACGATTGGAAATCTCGAAGTCGACGGCTATGACGAATTGTACCGCGACGCGATTGGCTTGCTCCGTAGCAAGGATTTGGCTGCGTTTGATATCCAGGCGGAACCGCAATCGATTCAAGAGAAGTACGGGCAATCGAAATTGGGCAGAGGCTGTCTGTTAGCACGCCGCTTGATTGAACATGGTGTGCAATTCGTTGAAGTCAATTACGGTGGCTGGGATCATCACAATGAGTTGGCCGAGAGTATGCCCGAACATGGCAGCACACTCGATCAAGCTTTAAGCACGCTGTTAGGCGACCTGGAAGATCGAGGGCTGCTCGAAGAAACACTTGTCGTTGTCGGAACCGAGTTCGGTCGAAAACCAAGCATCAATGCACGTGGTGGCCGCGATCATCACCCGGCCGCCTACTCCTGTTTGATGGCTGGTGGCGGGATCAACGTCGGGCAGGTTTACGGCTCAACCGACAAAGACGCCTTCTATGCTGACGATAATCCCGTTAGCGTCGAGGATTTTAATGCGACGATCGGTGCGGCATTGGGGCTGCCGATCGAACAAGAGTTTTTCTCGCCTCAAGGCCGCCCGTTCACAATTGCCCACGACGGAATTCCGATCGACGCGATCGTCTCTTAAGACCTTAACGCGGCGGTCGCCTTAATGCGGCGAACGCCGCAGGCGTCGCTCGGCTCTTGAAGCCGCGGCGGCCCGCTGATTGGCTTTGGGCAACTTGGCTTTGGGCAACGTTTGCACCCCATGCAAAGACGCTTTTCGGTCGGAGAGAGGAGCGGCAATCACCGCAACCGATCAACCCATCTCGTGTTCAATTTGCTCAAGCGAGCGCCCTTTGGTTTCAGGGACCATGATGACAACCCAAATCAGCTGCAGGACCATCATGAAACAGAAGAAACCAAACACGTAACTGGCCGGAAATCTGGTAACCACCGATGGAAAAAACGTCGTCAGCAAAGCTGCAAAGATCCAGTGAGTGAAACAGCCCAGGGATTGTCCTTGAGCCCGGTGCCGATTTGGAAAGATCTCGGAGATAAAGACCCAAATCACGGTGCCTTGGCCAACCGCGTGGGCGGCAATGAAGGCAAAAATGCACGTCGGTACGATCCAAAACGTTTCGGTCGCGAACGCCCAGGCACACAATCCAAGCGATGCGATATAGCCAAACGAGCCGATCGTCAATAACGTTCGGCGACCGAGTCGATCAATCAACCAAAGCCCAACGAAGGTAAAGACGAGATTGGTCAGTCCGATGCCGATCGATTGCAAACGAGCCGATTGTTCGCCCATGTTTGTTAGTTCAAAAATGCGCGGCGCGAAGTACAAAATCGCATTGATGCCAGACAGCTGATTGAAGAAAGCGATGAGAAAGGCCAGTGAAATCGGCGTCGCTAAGCGACGAGTCCAAAACGGTCCAGAGCTTGAACTTTCGTTTGCACTCTCCCTGATCGCTTTCATTTCCGACTCGATCTCATCCGTTGAAGCTTCGGGAGTTATCATGCGTAACACCGCGGCTCCACCCTCCGGATCCTGTTTTCGCCCGATCAACCAGCGTGGACTTTCGGGGAGCCGAAGGCAAAGGGCACTAAAAACCAATGCCGGAATCGCCTCGACCCCTAGCATCCACCGCCATGCATTGTCGCCAATACCGCCGAGCAGCGAATTGGAAACGAAGGCAACCAAAATCCCGAAAACAATGTTGAATTGGAACATCCCGGCCAACAGACCTCGATGTTTTGGGGGAGCGATCTCCGAAATGTAAAGCGGTGCGGCGACCGTCGAGATCCCGACGCCGAGGCCTCCTATAAATCGAGCGATCATAAACGAATAGACATCGGTCGCGAGTCCCGACCAAACGGCGGACACGAGATAGAATATGCCGATCCACAACAGCGTTCGCCTGCGTCCAAAGCGGTCGGTCGGAATACTGCCTAGCATCGAACCGATTACGGTTCCCCACAATGCCATCCCCATTGCCAAGCCGTGCAATCCATCACCGAGTCCCCATAGCGATTGAATTGCTTTTTCAGCACCCGATATGACAACGGTGTCGAAGCCGAAGAGAAAACCGGCGAGAGCGGCGGTCAAAGACCAGAAAAATAGGCGTAGATTCACGTTTGGATCATCCAAAGACGACAGTTTCGCAGGCAAGTCTCGGCGAGACTCGTATGTTCAGTAGGCGAGTCTCTTCGAGACTCGTAAATTTTAGCGTCTCGGAGAGACGCTGCTACTTTTTGTACGGTGTTCAGTAGGCGAGTCTCTCCGAGACTCGTAAATTTTAGCGTCTCGGAGAGACGCTGCTACTTTTTGCACGGTGTTCAGTAGGCGAGTCTCTCCGAGACTCGTAAATTTTAGCGTCTCGGAGAGACGCTGCTACTTTTTTCACGGTGTTCAGTAGGCGAGTCTCTCCGAGACTCGTAAATTTTAGCGTCTCGGAGAGACGCTGCTACTTTTTGCACGGTGTTCAGTAGGCGAGTCTCTCCGAGACTCGTAAATTTTAGCGTCTCGGAGAGACGCTGCTACTTTTTTCACGGTGTTCAGTAGGCGAGTCTCTCCGAGACTCGTAATTTTTAGCGTCTCGGAGAGACGCTGCTACTTTTTTCACGGTGTTCAGTAGGCGAGTCTCTCCGAGACTCGTAAATTTTAGCGTCTCGGAGAAACGCTGCTACTTTTTGTACGGTGTTCAGTAGGCGAGTCTCTTCGAGACTCGTAAATTTTAGCGTCTCGGAGAGACGCTGCTACTTTTGTATATTTTTTAGCTACTCTAGTCGGTAGAAGAGCTTAGCCGTTTTGCCAAAACAATGCAACGAAATGACCAAAGTGCGTTGTTTATCGCAAAAACGAAATTATGTAAAATTTTCGTAGGGGGCGTTCCTTCACGTTATTGACCTTACAGGACGCCCAACGGCAACGCAAGCCAAGTCTTGAGCATCATAATCGTAACATCCTCCCTTACCGCTGAGTTGCGGGAAAGACGGTGTTTTTTTACATTCAAGGGGTGAACTGACCGGATGCACGTCTTGCATTCGGCCCCCCTCTCCTACAAAGCTTCCCATGACTCATCCGGCGAACAGCCCCTCTAGCTCGAACGACGACAGCGACACCAATCCAAATTCAACGGAAAATGTTTGCAAGGACACTCCGTTGACCTTTCGCGATCTTGCACTCAGTGAGTCCGTTCAACAAGCCGTATCGAAATCAGGCTATGAGTCGCCTTCGTCGATCCAAGCTGCGGTGATTCCGTTTTTGCTCGATGGTCGCGACGTGATCGGGCAAGCGCAAACCGGGACGGGAAAGACAGCTGCTTTCGCTTTGCCAGCCCTATCACGCATCGATCCTAGTAAGTCAGCAGTTCAAGTTCTGGTTCTTGCCCCGACCCGTGAATTGGCCCTTCAGGTTTCTAAGTCATTCTCGACTTACGGATCGTGTATGAAAGGTCTTTCCGTTTTGCCGATTTATGGTGGTCAAGATTACGAACCTCAACTGCGCCAACTTCGTCGCGGTGTGCAGGTCGTCGTGGGAACTCCCGGACGAGTGATCGATCATATCAAGCGGGGAACGCTATCGGTCAAGTCACTCGATTGCTTGGTGCTCGACGAGGCGGACGAGATGCTCAATATGGGCTTCTTGGAAGATGTACAATTTGTGCTCGACCAAACGCCATCGGAGACACAGATTGCCTTGTTTTCGGCAACATTGCCCGAACCAATTCGGCGCATTGCCAAGAAGCACTTGAAGAATCCTGAGACGATTCAAATCAAGCAAAGGACGATGACGGCGGCTAGCATTCGCCAACGAGCACTGTATGTGACGCCGCGACAAAAACCAGAACTATTGATGCGATTGCTCGAAGCGGAACAAACCGACGGCGTCATCGTGTTTGCGAAAACAAAGGAATCGACGACCACACTGGCCGATGAGTTGACTCGATCTGGCTACGCTGCGGCAGCACTCAATGGCGACATGCCTCAAGGACTTCGCGAACGAACCGTCCAAAAGCTGAAGTCGGGTGACCTCAATATCTTGGTCGCAACGGACGTGGCTGCTCGCGGGTTGGATGTCTCTCGCATTAGCCATGTGATCAACTACGACGCTCCCCATGATAACGAATCTTACGTCCACCGAATTGGCCGAACGGGTCGTGCTGGCCGCAGCGGAGAAGCGATTCTGCTTCTGTCCAAAGGTCAAACCGGACGCTTGAAAGCAATCGAACGATTGACTCGACAATCGATTGAGATCGTGCATCCGCCTTCGACCGCTGAGATCAATAAAAAACGTGTCGATGGATTCAAGGAGCGGATTCGCGAAACCATTGCCGAGAAAGATGTGACGTTTTTCAAGCAAATGATCAACGAGTACGCTGAGACGTCGGGGCACAGCGTCGAGATGGTTGCTGCGGCATTGGCCGATATGGCACAAAATGGCCGTCCTCTGTTGCTGAAGGATGTGCCGAAGGCAAAGCGAGTGAAGGAGCGATCCGCGAAGCGTGATTTTGACAACTCCTACGAATCCGATCGACCGTCAAACCGTCGATCGTCGCGTGGTGCACCCGTTCGCGAGGGGATGCAACGTTTCCGGGTCGAGGTTGGTCATGTCGACGGGCTGAAGCCAGGGAACTTGGTCGGTGCGATTGCGAACGAAGCGGGGATCGAGGGGCGATGCATTGGCCCGATCAATATCGAGACGCACTACAGCACCGTCGATTTACCAGAAGGAATGCCGAACGATATTTTCCAAACCTTACGTCGTACTTGGGTGGTAGGAAAACAACTAGAAATTCGCGGTTTTGACGACCGGAAATCACACGACGGTGGATCAAGTCATAAAGGAAAGCGAAAACCATTTTCCAAGAATGGTGGCGCTAAACGCTTTGCCAAAGGAGCCGCAGGTGAAGCTGGTGCCAAATTCCGCAAGAAAAAGAAGAACAAAAAGAAGGCTGAAAAAGCGTTCGCAAAGTAGTTCAAACTCGCAGCGGAAATCGTCAAGGCTTTCGAGGATGAACGGCGAATATCGAAATTCATCACGCTTTCCCGCTTCTGCAATGTCGATTTATCGCGAGCACTTTGTCCCGATTTAACTTTTAGGGTGCGGTGTAACGTGTTTGGGGCTCCAGCCCCCGTTCTGCGGCTGGAAGTCTCAGCTACAAAAGAACGCAACCCTAAGGCTATGTTTTGCCGAAACGCTAGCGGACTTTGACATAGCCGGAAATGATGACGATGATCGCTGCCAAAAAAACCACCCAACCGAGCCACTTGGCTCGGTTTTTTCGTATTCCTTCAAACGCAGCACTATTGCCAACCAACGCGGACGCCAAAAAGAATATGCCCAGGGCAAGTAGCATTTTGGTCCCAATGAGAGCATGGTAGAGCCCGTCGCCATCATGTTTCGCAATGGCCCGATAGTAGTTATAGAATCCACTCAGCAAGAATAGTAAGATGCCGGCATGCACAAACCGTTTCCAACGCCCCATGACCAGCTTGGAAAGTTGTTGATGAGGTGCTTCTTCGAGTTGCTTTGCTGCGGGCATCAGCACAAACAACAGAAACGCCGATCCCCCCACGAGCGTGATGGCGGTTGCTACATGGACGATTCGTGAAACAACATCGAGGGTGAACATTCAATTCTGCTTGTGCGAAAGGGTGGGTTCGTTGGTATGCGAGCCGAATATGATGCTTCGTCTCTTTACGATTGAGTGAATGGAACCACATTGAGAAACGGGGCGGAATCGCGGCCCAGACGTTCAAAAATACCGAGTGTCTCGTTGAAGTCAACGTTGCTTGGAATGACGCAGTCAGCGTTTACCAACATCACCGACCCGATCCAAGTATCGGGAGCACCGGGTAGGTAGACGACGACCATACCGTTTTTGAGTCGATCGGCTTCGAAAGCCAAGCGATAACCATCGACACTTTTAACCATAATCGGTTTGAGCGACGGTCCAATACTTTCGTGCTTCAAATTGCCTGCCAGCAAGTCTTTGTAGATTGCATATTTGGGGAAAACCATCGTCAATTGCTTTTCGATTGTTTTCGAGAATCTCCGTCCGATCGCTCTTCGAGCTGCGATTCCAGCAGCAAAACAAAGCAAAACTAAGATTGCGACGGCTAATGAAAACAGAAATGCAATACCGCCGGGACTGTTCAAGTTGACCGGAAGCCACTTTGGCAATGCTTCGTGCAGCGGCACAATGACAGCAACAACGATATTGTAGACGTACCCAAGCAAGCCGACCAAAACCGCCAATGGCAGCAGGAAAAAAAGCCCACCAATCCCCGTGGCCCGCAAAAAGCTTGCCGTTTTTGTTAAGCTATCTCGCATCGAGTGATCCTGGTTTTAGTTCGGCGCAAAATGAAAAATTCATTTCGATGTTTTAGCAATTAGTTGTTTCGCGTACACTACCATAGCTTATTAGACTTTCCACCTGCTCAAGGATCGAGGGCGACATGTCACGCACTTTTATTTGGTTTCCCAACAGGCTTGCTACTGGGTTGGCCTCGCTGGCCATTTTAATTCCTGTCGCCTTATCGCCTGAATCCGTATCGGCTCAGCTCAATACGGTTATTGAACCTAACGTATTGTCTGTATCCGTTGAAGAGCAACTTGTGCAGGCATCGGCGTTGGTCCTCAGCGAGACGATGAATCGTCCGCTCAATCGGATTCCCGAATCGATGCTCTCCAACGCATCGGGTGTAGCGATCATTCCCAACGTCATGAAGGGCAGCTTCATCGTGGGGGCGCGTTATGGGCGTGGTTTGCTGTTCGTTCGTGAAGCGGACGGCATTTGGCACGCTCCGGTTTTCATCACGCTGACCGGCGGCAATATCGGTTGGCAAGTTGGGGTTCAATCATCCGATGTTGTTTTGGTTTTCAAAACGCCTCGTAGCGTTCAAGGGGTGCTCTCCGGAAAGCTAACCATCGGTGGTGATGCCGCCGCAGCCGCTGGGCCTGTCGGGCGACAAGCTGCCATCGCGACGGACGGTAATATGCAGGCCGAAATATACTCTTACTCGAGAAGCCGAGGCTTGTTCGCAGGTGTATCGATCGATGGATCCGTCGTCCAAGTCGACCCGCTTGCGACAGCGGCTTATTACCAAAGCCCGGCGCTAGGTCAACCCGTTGTCGTCCCCCCATCAGCATTGAATTTGACCTCGGCGATCGCAACGTATGCAAATAGCACGGTCGCTCCTCCAACCGCACAACAAAACAGTGGACAACCAGTCCCCTCCTATCATTACGAACTCGCCCAAGCGAATCGAGTTTCCGAGGCGGATGTTATTCGCAACCAGATCATACAACTCGCTCCGCAACTCTACAATCAATTGGATGACCAGTGGAAAAATTACTTGGCGTTGCCTGGAAAGATTCTAGCGGAACCGCAGCATCCGGATCCACAAGAAATCCAAAGTGTGATTACGAGGTTTGATACGGTTGCAGCCAATCCCGCCTATCAAGCTTTGGCATCGCGACCCGACTTTCAATCGCTCGTCGGTTTGCTCAAACATTACCACCAAACCTTGGTCGCCCAATTGACCGCAGGATCAAAAACAGAAATTCAATTGCCACCGCCTCCCATGTAGGTTTATCCCCTAAATGCTGTCCAAAGTCTGGCTACTTGGACGACGACCAACTCTACGTCTGATCGATGACAACCCACCAGACAGCGAACACCTGAGAAAGCAAAATGGCATCTTTATTTGTGGTCCGAGGACGCGACCAGGGTAAACATTTTTCGATCGGCGATAGCGTCGTTCGAATCGGACGAGATAAGTCGAATACCATCCAATTGCTTGACACCGAAGCTTCGCGGGTTCATGCCGAAATACAGCATGACTCCAATGGACGCTTTGAATTGATCGATCTCGATAGCAGTAACGGGACGCTTGTCAATGGCCGATCGATCGAACGACGACGTTTGGCGAGCGGTGACCGCATCGAGATCGGCAGCACGCTGTTGATCTTCACCGATACAGGCAAACCCAGTACGCTCGACTCCGCTCATGGAGTCGATATCGTTTTGCAAAGTCACTCTCATGACGCCAGTCGGATCGTGTCTTCGTTGGGCTCGTCCATCGAACCGTCCTCTGAATCGATACCGCTGGCCTCTCGTGCGGCATCCCAGCAGGGTAAGCAGACGGTAACAACTCGAACGAGAGCGTCGCAGACCGAAGCCGATCGCTCATTGGAAGTGATGTACCGAACCGCGATCGCCGTAGGCCGAACCGACGATTTGGAGGAACTGCTAAATCGCATCTTGCGGCTGGTTTTCGATTGGGTGGAAGCGGACCGCGGCTGTGTGATGCTTCGAGACCATCAATCGGGACATTTTCAACCAGCCGCCCGCTGTGATCGTGATAGCGAAAATGATCTGAAAACTGGCATTGATTTGGAACAAAAGAAACGTATTTCGATTAGTCGAACGATTCTCGATTTTGTCCTGGAAAAGAAAGAAGGGGTGCGAACCACGGACGCGGGCGATGATATTCGCTTCGATTCCGCAGCATCGATCGTCACTGCCGGTGTCCGAGAAGCGATTTGCGTACCGCTGCAGGGACGTTACGATATCGTTGGTGCGCTGTATGTCGACACCTACACCAACCCGAAACAAATGATCGCGCGTGACTATGCGCCGCGGTTTACGGACGATCAGTTGCGGTTGATGACGGCAATTGGACATCAAGCCGCATTGGCAATTGAAGATACGTTCTACTATTCTGCACTCCTGCAAGGGGAACGACTCGCGGCAATGGGCCAAACGATTGCAACGCTTTCTCACCACATCAAGAATATCTTGCAAGGTATTCGAGGGGGCGGCTATTTGATCGAAGCAGGACTTGACCGCGAAGATACCGACGCGGTGAGACGTGGGTGGCGGATGGTGGACCGGAACCAGGAACGGATTTCGAACCTCGTACTCGACATGTTAACCTTCTCTAAAGAGAGAACACCAGAGTGCGTGGATGCGGATCTGAACGAAACCGTTCGCGATATTCTCGAACTGATGCAAGCGCGTGCATCCGAGTTGCAGGTAACAATGCGGGCTGAATTATCGGACAAAATGCCCGATGCCTCGTTTGATCCCGATGCCATGCACCGTGCAATCTTGAATTTGATTACCAACGCGATCGATGCAGCGAGTGAACATGCGAGGCAATCGGAGCAGATCGCTACCGTCGAAGTGGTCACTCGGTTTGATGAGGTCGATGGTTGGATCATCGACGTGATCGATAATGGGCCCGGTGTTGCGGAGCAAGATCGCCAGAAGATCTTCTCGCTCTTCGAATCGGGAAAAGGATCGCGAGGTACAGGTTTAGGATTACCCGTCAGCGCAAAGATCATGCATGAACACGGCGGTGAAATCGCGGTGCTACTACCAAAGAATGGTATCGGAAGCTGCTTCCGATTGCGATTGCCAACCGATGCAAAAGGTACCGATGCAGGTCAAAACGAAACGATTGCGTATGAGCATGATACGCTGCGTGATTTCGACGAAAAGTAGCGCCTTTTTTAAACCAAGACAATCATCTTGTTTTGAGTTTGATGTAGGATTGGCAGTGGTGGATCTTTAACAAGAACCACCACGTGATGATTTCATGGTTGCAAGTCTTTAGGATTGCAGCTGAAGCACTACTTTCACACGCTTTCCGCCTGGTAGGCCTAAACTTACTTGTCGGCGGCTTCCGGTCGTGCTCAACTCCACACTTCCCTCAGTGCAACTTGCCGTCGACTCCACAATCGCCGCTGGTACGCTCAAGACAATCGTTTGTGCCTGTTTCGAGGTCAGCGTAAGCTCGACTTTGTTTGGTGCCCACTTCAACGTTTCGATTTCGATTGCGCCACGACAGAGCACTCCGTCGATTTGTCCTGTTGGCCACTGCTTCGGCAGCGCCGGCAGGAGTTGGATTTTGCCCGGCTCCGAAGCAACCAGCATCTTGATGATCACGGCAGGCATGCCACCACTAATGTCCATATTGAACAGCGAGCGGTGATTGTGCATCGACGCGAGATTGCTAAGCCAAAATCGATTCACCAAGTGTGTCAAACAATGGTAGGCCAATTCACTCTCACCAAGACTCGTCGACGCTTGGCCCAATTGGACCAGCCCAAACGACATGAATCCGGTCTGATTGTTTTTCCAATGTTTATCGAGTTTGTACTCAATGCTCTTTTTGAAGGCGGCCTGCAGTTCTGGGCTCTCAGCGATCTCTGGTGTCATGCCATCGTACAGCGGGTACAACTGAGACGAATGACGATGACTATCGTTGTTCTCCAAACGCGGCGTTAGCCATTCTTTGATGATTCCCTCATCGTTGATCATGTAAGCTGGCATTTTGTCAAGCATCGCCTGCCAAACGGGGATCTTCCCGGCGTTCTTATCAAGTGCCTTCGACGCCGCGATTAGATTGGTCAACAATTCCTTTGCAGCAGCGACATCCATCGTCGCATTAAAAGTGCCCTGTGAGTTGCTATTGCCGGGTGTGTTTTCAGGCGATTGGGTGGGCGAAAATACCAACTTCCCATCGTCTCCTTCGTACAAATAGTCTTCAAAGAAGAGTGCCGACTTTTCCATGAAGGGCAATGCATGGTTAGCCAGGAATTCTCGATCGCCCGTATAAAGGTAGTAGTCGTAGAAGAAGTGGGATGCCCAAGCGGCGCCAGCGACCCAAAAGCCACCTGCAAACGTGTCGACCAAGGCATTATTGAATCCATGGGTCGTTGACCTCGATGGCAGCACGACGCCGCGAGCACCAAACATATGTTTGGCATTGATTTCAAGCCAAGGTTCGATTGATTCGATGTACGACGTATAGGCGAGCATCAATTCAGGCATATTTCCCATCATGTTGGACGCGATCGCGGATGGTACGTTGCCGTTGTGCGTGAAATCACTTGCCCAACCCGGTGCGTAGGTCCCCCCCCACACGCCCTGCAACACCGGTGGTAGTTCTCCGGTGCAAGAAATGATGTTGTAGCGGCCCGCGTCAAATACCTTTTCAATCAACGCGCGGTTTAACTTTTCGTAGCTGGAATCGACCAGCAAGTCTTCCGTCGTCCTGCGATGATCCGCTTCCCCGCCAATGTCCAACCGCATCCGGTTAAATAGCTCGCCATGGATCTTTGCATGGCGACCCAATAGTTGTTGATAATCCTTAGGCAGACCGGCAAGCATCGCTTTTGTCTTGTCGATCGTGGAAGCATCGGGGTCGTAAAGCGGCTTCAGGTCAACCAAGACCAATACTTGGTCGGCGTCTTTGATTTCGAGACTCCCGTCTTCGTTAGGCGTTCGTGTTCCACCAATCGACTCGACGCGAGCGACTGCTTCGAGCGAATGGATGCTGCCAGGGTACGCTTTCGAAAATTGGTTGGTGAACGTCAATCCGGACTCGTCGGCCCCCGTGACGATATCCTTTACGCACTCGTTGAAAACGGTCTGCGACCGCTGCAGTGTTTTCGCGTCAAGTTTATCACTCGGCTTTCGCGGTTCGAGTGCCAATCGGCAATGGATCGATCCAGGCGCGGACGCATTGATTGCCAGAACAGCAACACCATCTTTTCGCGAGACAAACAAGCGGCGTTCGAAACGCCCACGATCATCTTGCCAATGCACGGTTGCTTCACCCGTTTGGAAGTCAACGGAACGAGCATAGCGGGATATCTCTCCAGCTTGTTCGGATACAATCGTTAAGTCAAAGGCAGGCACGAACGGATCGGGATACAAAAAGTCGGGTTGCCCCGACAAATCGAACGCCAACTGAGTTGCTTGACGATACAGCCCCCGATCGATCAAGCGGCGAATTTCGAACAATCGAGCCGACGTGTCGGGCGGCATCGTGGGTGGACCCTGCGGCAAAAACAATCGCTCGTGAGTGAAGATGATCCGTTCTTCGAGCGGACGGCTGAGCATATTGGCGCCGATGGTGCCATTGCCTGTGATCAAACCCGACTCCCAAGTTTCCGCTGGTTCGCGGCTAACAAAGCCACGTAGAGGAACAGGCAACGTTTCTGGAATTTGCGGAGCTGTCGCTGCTTGAGATATCGCTGCAAACAACAAGAGTGAAACGAACGGCAAGATTTTTCGGGGCATTACAATCTCGGAGTCGGGGCAATGATGGACGACAGGCATTCCGCCTGTCGGGAAACGAAGTCGCCGTTACAGCGGGCCGAAATTAGCGGGCCTATTTTCGCGTCTGGCCGTTAAGGCCTTAGCAAACCTCTACAACCGCAGGTCCAATCACATCCATCTTTGGCGTAATGCCTAGGCCTGCGGATTCACTCGCTTTCATGAAGCCATCCTCACGTACCGGGGCACCATCCGCATTGCTTACCGTAACGTAACTGTTGAAGTCGGTACTGGTGAAGCGAAACGGTTCCGGCGTACTGTGAGCTAAATGAGCAATTGCTGCCGTGGTTATATCGCCACCCCAACTATCCTCGAGTGTCATTGCAATGCCCATTGAGACGCATAGATCGCGTGCTTGCTTAGCCTTTGTCAATCCGCCAAGCTTGCTAATCTTCAAGTTAACAACGTCCATTGCCAAATCAGCCTTGGCACGTAGAAGTCGATCGAGCCCATCAATGTTCTCGTCCAATATAAACGGCGCTGTCGTGTTTCGGCGGACGGCCAAGCATTCCTCGTAAGTGACGCAAGGTTGTTCGATATAGACGTCCAAATCACTGACCGCTCGAACCACCCGCATCGCTTCATGCTGAGTCCAGCCCGTATTTGCATCGGCGACCAATCGATCGGTCGGTTTTAGCACCGCACGAGCGGCGCGGATACGTTCGATATCCGTATCGGGATCTCCGCCCACTTTCAATTGAAACCGCGTGTAACCTTGCTCGCTATACATGGCGACATTTGCCGCCATTTGATCCGGTTCGATCTGCGAAATCGCACGATACAAACGCACGCTTTCGCCGAACCGACCACCCATCAATACGCACACTGGTAAACCGGTCGACTTGCCTAGCAAATCCCAGCAAGCGATATCGATTCCTGTTTTTACATAAGGATGACCAAGTAGAGCAGCGTCCATGTGCTGATTCACAACATTCAATTCACGCGGATCCAACCCGATGAGATGGGGGCCAAGTTCCTTGATCCCCGCGCGAACGCCATCGGCATAGGCGGGCAAATAGAATGGCCCGAGCGGGCAGACTTCGCCATAACCAACGAGCCCTTCGTCGGTCTCAACGCCTATGATTGTGCTGTCGAAAACAGTCACTGATTTTCCGCCCGACCATCGGTAACTACCTTCAATGAGAGGCAATTTGACGCAGTGGGCTGTGATTCGTTTGATCTTCATATTTTTTTGCTCGCTCTTTTGTGTGAGTGAATATTCTCGCTTTGAATGGCTCGAGTCATTTGATCAATGGATAGGTGGGATTCCGTGGCGGAGTCAACGCCGAGACGATGCCCGCGAAGTCAAGTCGTGGGTCCCGTGTCTGTAAATGCGTTTCACCCAAAAGCAAACTTCGAGAGTACGGTTGTGAATTCGACATTCCAATCATGCTCAGCCAAGAACCACTTTGGATGGTCGTCCTGCAAGCGTCAAACATTCGCTGATGTCGACGTAGCAAAATCATCAACGGCTCTTTCGAGATGATTGTATTTTTATGCCTTGTGAATGCTGCGAGTCTACACCACTTTGGCGAGCGTTGCTACAACGGAATGCTCGAAAATGGAGCTTCCGAAGTGAACGGACAATAGCGTTCGATGATGCCATGCCGTGGTAGATATCGGTAACAACCTTGTAAACGCCACGACTTGTGCACAAACGATTGCGAAGGCGATTACTTCGGCACAAAAGCCTCGGAATAGTCACGCAAATGATCTCGGAATTCACGCAGCAAACGGCTTTGAAAACGATAAGGATTCCACACGGCTGCAATCGTCCGAGTCGGTACCGTGCCATGTAGCGACCGATAGACACGTCGCCGAGTGCGATCGAGTTGCTTCGCCATCTCGGGAATAAACGAGACACCATGCCCGAGCGAAACCAACTCTTGCACCATTACCAATTGGCTCGTCCGTTCCACGGCGACAGGTTGTATGGAGCGTTGTCGGCAATAAGACGTAATGCTGTCGGACAAGCAATGCGCTTCATCGAGCAGCACAAACGGATAATCCTCCACATCACCAATGCGTATTTGTTTTTTCTTTGCCAGTGGATGATTTCGCGGTAGCACAAGACTTAGCTCTTCTTCAAACAACTCCTCCACTTCCACGTATCGCGATGGAACGGGTAGGGCAACGATCGCGACGTCGAGTTCTCCTTGTTTGCATCGCCGCATTAAATTGTCCGTGGTGTGTTCCTGAACCATTAGATTGGCTTTCGGAAAAGCATCGGAAAACGTTCGTAGCAGATTGGGCAAAAAGAACGGAGCAATCGTTGGGATCGCCGCGATACGGATTCGCCCACTCTGTCCATCATCGCAAATTTCGGCCTTGCAGTCTTCCAGAATCAATAGGATTTGTTCGGCACGCGACTGAAATAGCCGGCCCGCATCGGTTAGGTCGACCGAGCGAGGCTTACGTTCAAACAGCGGCTGCCCCACTTCCTCCTCAAGCCGCTGGATCGAACGGCTTAAGGCTGGCTGTGAGATCGATAATCGATCAGCAGCATGTGTGAAATTCTTAAGATCCGCGACGCATTGGAAATGCGCTAATTGATCCATGTCCATAGGATAAAAACTCTCGCTTGCGTAATCGTTCCAATTCTTTCCGCCTGGAAACGGCGAAAATCCAACCATGCGTCATACGCATTGCTGTTATTCTAGTTATGCATTGGACGGTCGTGTTGATCATGCCAATAATTGTCTTCGTTGCGGTGGCTATCAGAAGAAGCCATTGAACATCTCGTTCAGGATTGCGCCACGAGGCCACACGAGCCTCATTCCCTCAAACCCAGGAAAGATCATGTCCTCGACCCTTTACTTCGCTCGCTTGATGTCGTGTATGGCACTAGGGTGCGCTACCGGCCACGCCATCGCCGAGGCCCCACAAACCACTTCTATCGATGCGGAAAATGCGTCCGAACCAAGCCAATGCCCGGTCATGGGGACCGTCCCCATGACCGGACGGCACACATCAGCCGGTTCCTACACGAATGGAGATTGGTGGCCAAACCAATTGAACCTTCAGATTTTGCATCAAAACTCAACCAAGAGTAATCCCATGGGCGTGGACTTTGATTACGCCACGGAGTTCAGTAAGCTCGATCTCCATGCATTGAAGAATGACATTACGGAGCTACTCACCACTTCACAAGACTGGTGGCCAGCCGACTATGGCAACTATGGTCCGTTGTTCATTCGAATGGCTTGGCACAGTGCGGGGACATATCGCGTTTCGGACGGACGCGGTGGCGCGGGCTACGGTACTCAACGCTTTGCCCCGTTGAACAGTTGGCCCGACAACGCAAACCTTGATAAAGCTCGGCGATTGCTTTGGCCAATCAAGCAGAAGTATGGCCAACGGATCTCATGGGCCGATCTGATGGTATTGACCGGCAACTGTGCACTCGAATCGATGGGGCTAGAAACCATTGGGTTCGCTGGAGGCCGCGAAGACGTCTGGGAACCACAGCTAGATGTCAACTGGGGCCCCGAAACGAAGTGGCTTGGTGAGATGCGTTATCGAGGCGATCGTGAACTCGACAATCCGCTTGCAGCTGTCCAGATGGGTTTGATCTACGTCAATCCCGAAGGCCCCGGCGGTGAGCCCGACCCCGTCGCGGCTGCCAAGGATATCCGTGAGACGTTTGCTCGTATGGCAATGAACGACGAAGAAACCGTTGCCCTCATTGCGGGGGGACACACTTTCGGAAAAGCCCACGGGGCTGCCGATCCTAGCAAGTATGTCGGTGCGGAACCTGAAGGAGCCCGCATCGAAGAACAAGGACTTGGGTGGAAGAATTCGTACGGCAAAGGCAATGCCGACGATACCATCACCAGCGGGCTCGAGGGAGCCTGGACGACGACTCCCGCGCAGTGGTCGACCGACTATTTCGATCATCTATTCGGATACGAATGGAAGTTGGTCAAGAGCCCAGCGGGCGCATGGCAATGGATTCCCTCCGACCCGGCTGCGGCCGATACCGTCCCCGATGCACATGACCCCGAAAATTTTCACGCACCGATCATGTTTACGACCGACCTCGCACTTCGGATGGATCCGATCTATGGTCCAATATCGAAACGTTTCCATGAAGATCCAAAAGCATTTGAAGTTGCCTTTGCAAAGGCATGGTACAAGTTAACGCATCGCGATATGGGGCCCGTTTCTCGCTGCCTCGGACCTGAAGTTGCTGCTCCCCAATTGTGGCAAGATCCCGTTCCAGTGGTCGACCATGAATTGATTCAAGATCAGGACATCGCGACACTCAAATCCAAGTTGCTCTCGTCCGGCTTATCGATCTCTCAGCTAGTGGAAACGGCATGGGCATCCGCATCGACGTTCCGAGGTAGCGACAAACGCGGTGGAGCCAACGGTGCACGCATTCGATTAGCACCACAAAAGGATTGGGTCGTCAATCAACCCGCGGAACTCGCTAGCACATTGCGGACGCTGGAGGAAATTCAACATTCGTTTAATGCTTCGCAAACAGATGGCAAACAGGTCTCACTCGCGGACCTCATCGTACTTGGCGGATGCGCAGCGATTGAGCAGGCAGCTAAGAACGGGGGACACGATTTGCAGGTGCCGTTCTCGCCAGGACGTAGTGATGCTTCACAGCAGCAGACCGATGTTGAGTCATTCGCGGTACTGGAGCCGTCCGCAGACGGATTTCGCAACTATGTGGGTCCCGTTGTCGATCGGCCAGCGGAAGAACTGTTAATCGATCGAGCACAACTACTTACGCTCACAGCACCGGAGATGACTGCGTTGATCGGTGGCCTGCGAGTCCTTAATGTCAATGCTGGCGATATGCAACTAGGTGTGCTCACCGAGCAACCCGAGGTGTTGACCAACGACTTTTTCGTGAACCTGCTCGATATGAATACCGAATGGCAACAGTCGGCGGTATGCGAACACTTCTATGAAGGACGTGATCGTAAGACCGGTGCGGTGAAGTGGAAGGCGACTTCCGTTGACCTCGTATTCGGTTCCAATTCACAGCTTCGCGCGATCGCAGAGGTCTACGCTAGCGAAGATTCACAGCAAAAATTTGCCCGTGACTTCATCGCAGCTTGGAACAAGGTGATGAATGCCGATCGCTTCGATCTTGATCCGACTTTTCGAAACGAGCGATACCGAAGCTAGGGATCGGGGTTAGATCACTTGCAAGCCAATCCTACCGATCGTTGAATGGAGTTTCGTGCGATATGAATCAAGCAGATTACATACCTGTTGCCTGCGTCAATGGTCATTCATTGCGAGCTCCCGAGCGGTCGGTTGGCCGAACCTTGCCTTGTCCCGTTTGCGGCGAACCCGTCGTGGTGGCGAGGCCCAGGGCGTCGGTTTCCGATACGGGCGTCATGCGGATATTGGGCGAATTTGTGCCAGCGACCGCCTCCTCTGTACCCGCCGAATTCAGAATGCCGGCGGACCAACCCGAGTCAAGACCCTGTCCCGTCTGCTCGTGCGCGGTGAGCGAGTCCGCTTCAGTTTGCCAAGCTTGCCATTGCTACGTCGGAAAATCACCTGACTATTTGCGGTCGTTGATGAGGGCAAGCAGCTCCCCTGTGCGAAAAGAATGATGGCAAGCGGTTAGGAGACGGGAACCAGAGGAAGCGTGCTTTGGAGCGTGCGATGATGACACATTTCCGAGTGCCAGTGCCCGTTGCCGCACATCGCCGTTGCCACGGCGTTGCCGTTGGGTTGTTTTAGGAGGTAACGGATGTGTTGGCATGTTGGTTGCTTCCACTGGGTAGCTTCAGCAGAGTACTTTGTCCAGATTTAACTTTAGGTTGCGGCATAATGTGACGGTGGCTTCCAACCCCAGTTCTGCGGCTGGAACCACAGCCACGAAAAAAGCAGCCCTAAAGTATATTTTGACGAAGCAAATAGGGGAGTCTTCCCCTTCGTGAGACCGTTTTCTTGCGGCGGGAGCTATCACAATTCTTTTTCGGGAGCTTGTCAGATGAGTAGTCAAGATAAGTTGGTTGCAGAGTTGGTTCGTGGCCTGAAACATGAACGAGACGAATTGCAACTGCAAATTCATCTCGCTAGCAAGGAGTTGCGGGACAAGTGGGATGCGCTGGACCGCAAACTTGACTCACTTGACGAGCGGTACACACCATTGAAGGGAGCGACCCGAGAAACTGCCGACGATGTCTACGATTCTCTAAAGTTGTTGGCGAGCGAAATCAGCGCTGGCTTTGATCGCATCCGGAAATCTCTAAAGCCATAACGTTAGCGAGAAGCACCTTCGCCATCGGAATGAGTTTTTGCTCTTCGGATCGGGTAGCAGACGCCCCGTTTACCTGATTGCGAATTCTAAACATTCGCAAGAGTACGGATATTGCCACTGGCCGGGTCCTGACATATTCTACGAGATTGCACTGCTGCGATCGTCTTGAAATGTACGCGTGAAGAGTGTTCTGGGAACCTGAGTTCTTTGAAGTTCACTGGCGGTGTTCTCTCTTTAACAACTTGGTGAATGATGAAAAGTTCGGTGTTCGCTTGCCGACGGTGGTTTGTCCCCGTATTGGCTGTTTTCCTCTGCAACGGCGTTTATGCGCAGCGCCCCAGTGGTATTCCTCAACTCGAGAGTCGTCCCGGTGCGGATTACACTATCTACTTGAACGTTGGTGGGTTTGAATACGATGGTACTTGGTCAGGGATTGAACCTGGCTACACGGCACCTCTGAATGACATCCCCGACACAGGCACTTTCTCTACCGTCGAACAGACCCAAATCAGCGTTCTTTGGGCCCAGGTCGCATCATCCTTTGTTGGGTTCAACGTGAACGTGACGACAATCGATCCGTATGACTCGGTTGGCAACTCCAACGCCACCGATGCCGATCGTCAAGCTTTCTATGATGCGACCCCCAATATGCTACATACCGTCATCGGCTCGCAGGTTCGCAACGAGGGTAGTGGTCCGGTGAAGTGGTACAGCAATGACGCCGACGGCGTCTCCGGCCTTGGCATCGCAGCAGGCATCGCGGCGAATCCTGGCGACCACACCAATTGGATGTTCAGCGAAGCCCAAGCGGGCGACGGTACCGGCGGTGTGATCAATGGCGCTTACATCGGTGCGGTAACGGCGCATGAAAACGCTCACGCGTTTGGGCTGTACCATCAAAGTGATTATAGCGACACAACCTCAACGTTGGTGAACGAGTACTCGCTTGGTGACGATGCTCCAGAAGATGGCGCCTACGTGCCCATCATCGGTCAAGCGGACGGACGGCAACGAGTCGCTTTTCGTGTTGGTGACGCCGACGTAGAAGGGGCTCGTACCGTTCAAAATGATGTCGCTAAAATGCTGAGCACTTCATCCATCGCCGGTAGTGGTAACCGCACGGGAGCAGCCGACCTAATGCTCATCGATGATGGCATCGGAGGAACAAGGGACGACGCTACGACGCTCGCTCTTACGGGTGACATTATCGACGTATCGTCCCGTCAGAATAAGGGTGTAATCGTGCCGCTCAATTCTAGCGACCTGGATCCCCTGGGTGTCGAAAAATACACCGAGAACTGGCATTCCTTCTATACCGATGGAATGGATGCAATCAGCCTAATGGTGAATAACGGAACGGATTTCCTTTCCGCGGGTGTGGCGGACCTACTAACCATCGACTCCATGGCAGGCTTGCTGCGTAGCAAGCTTACTATTTTTGACGCAACCGGTTCGGTAGTGGGAACGGGTGTCGAAAGTGACGACACCTTAACGGTCTCCTTCAGTGACCTTCTTGCCCAGGGCAATTATTTTGCCCAAGTCCAAAGTTTTGGTGGTCATGTACAGGATGCGCCGGCCTACAGCGATGCGTCTTACTTTGATATGGGAGCCTACTTTCTGACGGGATCCGGATTTGACGTTTCTGCCGTTCCCGAGCCGAGTTCGATCGCGTTCTGCATGATCGGATTCGTTGCCGTTGTCGGGTCACGTCGCCGTCGCCGTTGATCGGTTTTGGCAATCCCCTTCTTAGCAGACTTCTAACGCCTTGCTCATGCAAAATGGGTAAGGCGTTTTTTAGAAACCGGGCTAAATCCTTCTACCATAGCGAAAGTCGCCAGGACTTTCGGCTTTCGGACGTCGCCGAAACTCTTGGCGAGTTTCGCTACAAAAACCACGGCCTCTCCGCTAGGAAATAAGAACATCTGCTAGTTTTATGTTCTTTCCCTCGGCGTTTTCTCAAAACGCCGTATCCCTGAGTTCCAGATTACTCTTCGAGTCGAAGCGTGATCGATTCACGAGGTGGATAATAGGAAGTGATCCAGGCGTGGGGTTTGATATTGGTTTCACCGCCTGTTAGCCCCAGCACGACGATTTCTATTTTCTTGCCACGCATCGCGTCCGTGACGGGAAAATAATGAGTATCGTTGCTCGCCTGGCTCCTGGCCGGATACTCCCAGGCAACGCAAGGAAACGATGGTGCTCTTTGTGACGCGCCAATCCATTCTCCATCGACTCGCAAGGCGGCAAACGCCTTGTTGATCCCGTGCTTGCCATCAAGAGCGACACACAGATAGCTTCCTTCGGCGGTATTGTCTTCTATCTCCGCTGCGGCCTGCCAAGCAGCGACTGGACGGGCAGCATCGAACGGTGCAAACAAATTCGTAGCGTGCCAGTCGGATGCATCCAATTGTTTGTTATTTGCCCAAGCGGCAAATTCGGCAACGCGCTGTGGTGCATCGAAGATTCGTAGATAACGGAAAGGCTGGGCCCGATCTGACTGCAGTTCCCATGTGTAGACATCGGCGTCGAAAAGCGAGGAAGATCCTCCATTCTTTTGAATGTCGGCAACCTTGATGTTGCCTTCCTGGACCGCCGTCCGCTTGAACGTGACCGGTTTCCAGGAGGTCAAATCCTTCGACACCTCCGCCGACACTTCTAGCGGCGGCTGGCGCGGATCGCTAGAGGGCCAGAGCGCCCGAAACGAGAGTTGATCGATGGTTTCAGGCTTGCCTAAGTCGATGCGCAAAGCCCCCTGGTCGATCCGTTTATCGTTCCCATAGTGCAGAACACTGAAGAAGGTTTCTAGCTTTCCGTCGAACATGTACTTGTCCCAGATTCCTCGGCGCCAGAACAGCTCTTGGTCGAAAAATGCATCGCGTGCATTCTGGACCTGGGGGATCGAGGTCGGGCCAGAGCGGTGAAGGGACTGAACTTCTAATGCATTATTTTCCGCTTGGAAGCAGGTCGCTTCGTAAAGCTGCTCTGCATCCGCAGGAACCTCAACGGGCGTTAACTCCGCGAGCTGCTTGTGCCAGGGCAGTGAGACTGGTTGTCCTGGAAAGCGGATCGTTTGGCTACCGTCGAGAATCTTGTTTGCTGGCTCGTTGCCAAGATAGGCTTTGCTGAAAGATCGGGATCCGGGATGGAGAGAAACCGTTGCGTTGGTTCCCGGTAGCCCGAGGAGTTTGACCAGTACGGGTTGATTCGTCGTATCACGAACCACTTCATAGTCACAGCCGAGAACCCCGATTTCGCTACAGGGTTTCGTTGTGGCCATCAGCAAATAGGACCGGAAAGGCGGCACCTCAATGGGAAGACTCTGGCCGTGGTCGAACGTTCCGAGCATGCGTTCGGAGGGATGATATCGCCTGACCTCGACGTCTCCTTTATCGGTCAGCCCGATCTCTTCGTCTAGCGAGACGTCGTACGTCACGGGTTGCCAGCTGAGATTTCGCAAAGTGATAAACCGCGTTGAGCCATCACCTCTGGAAACAGCATTGCTTCCGTATCTTTCCGGCAGCTCCATGCCTTTGACCAAGATTTCCCGGTGTCGGAAATGTAGATTGAAAATGCGGCTCAGTTTGGCGAATTCGTCATCCCGCAGTAGCCATGGGTTTCCATAGATTTCGGGAGCAAGGATTAGGCAGCGGTTGAAGGCTTGAAGGACGAGGTCGTCCTCCCAATAGTCCAAACAGGACGAGATGCAGACACCGTGGTCTTCCGTCAAGCGTTTCAGATCGGGTGGCAATCCACGCGACAAGGCCCCGGCACGGTTATGGGGGGCCGTCGTGCGATTTCTCATGTGCACATCGATGTAGGTCTCCGCCCCGCCCCACAGAAAGGTGGTCGCGTGTGGTTTTGCCACGCCAAGGTTGAGCCGATGATTGAGGACAATCAAATCGGGGGCGTATTTGCGACATTCGGTCATCGCTTTGGCAAAGCTTGCCTGTTTTTCTTCTCGCAACTGCGTGCAGACGGCATCGAACTTAAAGAGTTGGAGTTCATAATCACGGCAAAGACTCACCAACAGATCGATACGAGCCTGTTCGGCTTCGGGCGTATCGCCGAATCCGTCCGGACCACCCCAAAGCCCGAGTCGGCAGGAAAACGATTTGGCCAATGCCGCAATATCGCCCCATCCGTTTGGATACTGTTGTTTGAACTTTTCGCTCTGCATGTTGCCGTAGTATTTTTCACTGTCAATATTGCCAGCGTCCCACGCATAAATGCCCAACCGCATTCCATACTCGTCATGAAGCCACTTAAAAAACTCAAGATTCGTGATGGTTTGAGCTTCGGTGGATCCTTCGTTCGTATTGTTGATCCAAGAGAAATACTGGGGGATCGACGGCGTTTCTTCCGTGATCGTTCCGAAATTCGAGTTCTCGCTGTCAACGGCAGTTCCCGGCCCCTCGGCTGACACAACCGTGGCAAACCCCACCAATAAAAACAGGAGACCGGTCGGCAAACCAATCGGCAGCCGGTTGAACGGGCGTTGTGCGAATCTCATTTTTGAATTCATCGGTTTCCTGTTATTCATTTGGTTTCTATGTTAGACACGGTTGGTTCGGCGATTCACGGTACTGTAGCGTGAGGGCCTGTTGATTGAATCAGCAGTCCACAAACGCCAAAGCGGCAATTGAATCGTTGCCTTCATTATTCTATTTCAAATCAACGTTCCTGTAGAGCCGTAGCGAAAGTCGCCAAGACTTTCGCCTTTCGGGCCTCTTGTTGCCATTGCCGAAACGCATGGCGAGTTTCGCTACGAAGCTCTCAACCCCGATGCGTTACCGAGCGACAAACGTGGTCTTCCCCCCTCTCCGATCCCTCTCCCCATTCGGCGATTGTTGAGCACGCCCAATGCAACTAGAAGACACACACTCATTGAAGTGTTAAACTCTCGGAAAAATCCGCTCCGGTATTACCACAATGCGGGCAACCAAGGTTTGCGTTCCCCCATAACTGTTTAGAGAAAGCTAGGCGCATGAGCAACTTCGATCCCTCTCAACTCGATCACGTGACGTACGACGACGTATCCACGATCACCGGCGGTGCGATCACCGATCTTTTGGAAGCCGATCGAGCCCACGCAAAACGCGGCGCCCGGCTCCTGGCCGAAGCCCTTGTCGCCGAAGGTGTCGACGTCATTTTTGGTTATCCAGGGGGTGCCAACCTCGAGATCTTTGACGTCTTGCCTGAAGTCGGAATCAAGATCATCCGCGTCGAGCATGAGCAGGGAGCCGCACACGCTGCTCAGGGCTACGCCCGCGCCACGGGAAAAGTCGGCGTTTGTTTGGCCACCTCGGGTCCTGGCGCCACCAACTTGGTCACCGGCATCGCAGACGCCAACTCCGACTCCGTACCAATCGTCGCCATCACCGGTAATGTACCAACACACTTGTTGGGCAAGAATGCATTTCAAGAGGTAAACATCGTTGAGATTTGTCGTCCGATCACCAAGAAAGCCTATCTCGTAAAACGTGTCGCGGAAATTCCGGAAACGGTGCGCGAAGCATTTGAACTGGCGGGCGGGCAGAGACCGGGGCCCGTACTCATCGATATCCCCAAAGACATCCAGCAGCACTATCCACGCAACCCCGAAGGCCGCTACATGCCGCCTCGTATCCCGGCCGTCATCGCGGCTCCTGAATCCAAAGCGGGATCGATTAACCCTGGCCAGTTGGAGCAATGCTGCCGCATGATTCGCGAAGCGGTGAAGCCCATTCTCTATATCGGTGGTGGCGTCGTTAGCTCCGACACCGCCCCGCAACTGCTCGCTCTTGCCGAGAAGCTGGGGATCCCCGTCACGTCCACGATCATGGGCCTTGGCGCGTTTCCCCCCGAACATGATCTGGCCCTTGGCGTTCTTGGCATGCATGGTTCGAAGTATGCCAACGTAGCGATCAACGAAGCCGACCTGGTTCTGGCGTTCGGTGTGCGTTTTGACGACCGTGTGACTGGCAAGTTGGACGCATTCATCGAGCATGGGAAAATCGTTCACATCGACATCGACCGCCGCGAACTCAACAAAAACAAGCCGGTGACTCTACCGATCTGTGCCGACCTCAAGCAAGCTTTGACGCAGCTGCTCGAAACCGCTACACCAGGGGACTACAACGATTGGCGAGCCGAGGTATCTGCTAACCGCACACTCTATCCTTTTACCGTTCCCGATGGCGAAGCCCTTAGCCCCCAGCTCGTAATTCGCTCCATTTCGGACATCACCAATGGCCAAGCTATCGTCGCTCTCGGTGTCGGCCAGCACCAGATGTGGGCCATGCAGCATTACAAGGTCGCCCAGACACGTTCCTTCCTAAGCTCCAGCGGATTCGGCACCATGGGATATGGCTTGCCAGCGGCGATTGGAGCGAAAGTAGGATGCCCCGAACGCACCGTCATCGATATCGATGGCGACGGCTCACTAAACATGACAGTCCACGAACTGAGTACCTGCCACCGCTATGGTATCGGCGTCAAAGTTGTCGTCATCAACAACCAATGGCTCGGCATGGTACGCCAGTGGCAGGACATGATCTATGACGGGCACCGCAGCGGAACGGCGCTTGGCGATCCGATGGCCGTCAAGCGTCCAGGGGTGGAAGACATCTATCCCGATTTTCTCTCGATCTCCAAAGGCTACCGCGTCAAGGCCGAGCGGGTAACACAGTCCGCCGATCTAGCGGCCGCCATCGAACGCCTGCTCGCTGATCCGAACGAACCCTATCTATTGGACGTCATCGTAACCTTCGAAGAAAATGTGTATCCCATGATCCCGGCCGGAGGAACCTATCACGACATCATCATGAGCGCCGCCGACCTAGCCCGCCGCGAAAGCAAAACCGCCCAAGGAAGCAATATCTAATTGACGAAAAAGCGGAACGTAGTGAAGGCGAAGTCGGCATGATTTCAATGTGCGGTTACGCTTCGCTGGAGTCAGCGACGGTCTTACTTTTGGTCAATACCGATTCGAAAAAAGATTTCCGAATCCCTTGGTGAAGAGCCCAGCGTGATTGGCTGCCTGACCCCAAACCCCCGAGATTATTCAAGGCATGGCGAGTGATGTTCGATGGGAAGACTTCGTCGGGCGAAGACTTCGTCGGGGTCAGTCTTGATCTTCGGTTTTCACTGAACGCAAACCGAAGATCAAGTCTGACCCTCGCGAAGCGTTCCAAAATCGACGGCCAAGGCGATGAAAGTCAGGGAGTCCCCCCTGCGAGTGTGCGGTCGAGCGACGCGGCGATGGCACCCGCTATCACGTCACCCGTTGAAAGGATGTGGCGGTGCATCGTTGTCTTGTACAATCGGTCGCTGACCGTTAGGTTTGCGCACCGATTTTAGATGGTCTTGCGATGTGAAATTCCATCTTGTCGAAACATGTACTTTGAAACACGCAGCTGGGAATTGACCGAGTCAATTGGACTTATGGGAACAACGATGAATTCAAGAGGTTTGATTGGGATACTTCTCGTTCCATTGACGATGTGTCAGGTCGCCTGTTGGGCAGCAATGCCGGAGCAGTTGGTCGTGGGCGAGGGATTCGTTGAGCCGCTGGGTTTCCACGACCCGACGCCGACGTTTTCTTGGAAACTGCCGGTTGGTACCGAACGTCAGACGAGTTACCAACTTGAAGTTCGTGATGTTCTTGCTGAGGAAAGCGTTTGGGACAGCGGTTGGGTCGATTCCGATCAATCGGTCTTCGTTCCTTACGGTGGCACCCCTTTGACGTCGCGTCAACAGCTCCGTTGGCGCGTTCGTTTTCGCGACCAAGATGGCTTGGCTTCTGACTGGAGCACTCCAGCTCACTTCGAGATGGGGTTGCTGTCTTCAGAGGATTGGAAATCGCAATGGATCTTCCAATCGACGGAAGTGGATTCAAACGCTGATTCAGAAGATGAACGCGTCGCTTACCTACGGCGTGAGTTTCCGGTTGCGAACAAGATCGCACGAGCGCGTCTTTACGTGACCGCTCGCGGACTTTACGAGGTTTACCTGAATGGGCAAAAGGTCGGTATCGATGCCTTCACTCCCGGTTGGACTTCTTACGCCAACCGGATCGATACACAAACGTATGATGTGACCAGACAAGTTAAACAAGGCGAAAATGCGCTGGGGGCGATGTTGGGATACGGGTGGTACGCCGGGCGGCTCGGTTGGTCAAAGAAATGGAATTTTTACGGCAACGTTCCTGAATTGCTTCTGCAACTAGAAATCACCTTTGCCGATGGCGAAGTACAAACCATTGCCTCAGATGACGCCTGGAAATCGACGCTGGATGGGCCGATTCGAATCTCGAGTATCTACGACGGTGAGACCTATGATGCGCGGAAAGCGATGCCGGGCTGGAGCGATCCTGCCTTCGACGATTCAAGTTGGAACGACGTCGCGACGAGTGCGAAGTTGGAAACGCCTATGTTGACGCCCAAACCGTTTGCACCTGTGCGAGTTACCGAGACACTGTCTACGCAAAGGATCACAGAACCCGAGTCAGGGCGGTTCGTTTTCGATCTGGGACAAAACATGGTGGGTTGGCCCGAAATCAATATTCCTGTCGAAAAAGACCAAATGGTAACCATTCGGTTCGCGGAAATGCTGAACCCCGATGGGACGATGTACACAGCCAATTATCGATCCGCCAAGTCGATCGACTTCTATACTGCGGCAAGTACAGGGACGATTTCCTGGAAGCCGACATTCACCTTTCATGGATTTCGATATGTGGAACTCTCGGGTTTGCCCGTAGGTTCGACGCCCAGCGCGGACTGGGTCAAGGGCCTCGTCCTCCATTCCGATTTAAAGCCAGTCGGAAGCTTTGTATCGTCACACGAAAAACTCAATCAACTACAAAGGAACATCCGCTGGGGACAGCGAGGCAACTTTTTGGATATCCCAACCGACTGTCCACAGCGAGATGAGCGTTGTGGATGGACCGGTGACGCCCAAGCGTTCTGCCCAACCGCGATGTTCAATTACGATTGCCATGCGTTTTGGAAAAGCTGGCTGCGTTCGATGCGTGACGACCAGTCCAGCGATGGTCGCATCCCTCACGTCATCCCAGACATCTTGAAGAATCGGGGTGGCAGTCCAGGGTGGATGGACGCGGCCACCATCGTTCCTTGGCAAGTCTATCTTCGTACCGGCGACAAGGAGATCCTGCTTGAAAATTATGACATGATGGCGAAACTAGTCGGTTGGTATCGCGACCACTACGCCGATGGCGTTGTCACAAACGTAGCCGGCTTCGGGGACTGGCTGCAGCCATATGCTTCCAACAATATCGGCGATACGCCTCATGCCGTTCTCGCCACGCTGTTCTACGCGAATAGCGTCCAAATCCTTGCGAACTCGGCGCGAGTGCTCGGTAAAAATGTCGATGCTGAGAAATATGGCAAGGAGGCTGACGCAGTAAAGCAAGAACTAACCAATCACTTTTTCGATTCCGATGGAAAGCTGCAAAATGCACCGGAAACTCAAACGGCCTATATCCTTGCGATTGCGTTTGATTTGATCCCCGCACGACGGCAAGCTCAGGCGGCCAACCATTTGGTTCGACTGATTGATGAAGCGGATGGGCACTTGCGCACTGGGTTTCTTGGTACCCCGTTCATCAATCAAGTACTCGATCAAACGGGACACGAGGAGGTTGCGTTTTCTGTTCTGTTCAAAGAAACCTATCCTTCGTGGTTCTACTCGATCAATCAAGGTGCGACCACGATGTGGGAACGTTGGAACAGCTACAGCCACGAAGATGGTTTTGGCAACGTGGCGATGAACTCCTTCAATCACTACGCCTATGGGGCCGTCGGACAATGGATGTACGAACGAATCGCGGGTCTTTCACCTGATCCAGCGGAGCCCGGCTACAAGCACTTTTTCGTTCGACCGATCTTCGGCGGCCCACTCACATCCGCTGGTGCCGAACTAGAAACCGCCTATGGTAAAGCAGCAAGTGAATGGAGAAACACGGGCGACAAAGTGGAAATGACGGTTACGGTTCCTTCGAATACAACTGCGACCGTTGTGTTTCCAACAACGAACATAACGGCCATTCGAGTGGATGGCATCGTCTTGAACGAAAGTGAGTTCGCGGATGCGATGAAGACGAGTGATGCAGGCCAGGTGACGGTAGAATTGGCTTGCGGTGTGTATCGATTCGACTTGCTGGCTCTTGCCGAAAACGATTTGCAGTAGCGACTGCTGCTACGGAGCGAATTGCATGTCGTGCTCCATTGGCCGGTGGTTTTCGCTTCACTCAAGCACGGGCCACGGACTTAAACACCTTCATCATGGTTTGACGGGTGCATCATGGCTTGACGGGTGCATCATGGCTTGACGGGTGCATCATGGCTTGACGGGTGGCCAATGGTTCGCAATGTAGGATCCGTCCAGGCATCGTATCGAACCCTCATGCTCGGGCTCGGGATGGCTTGCGTTCAAGAGAGCGTCTTCATCGTCCGGCGCAAAAAAGAAGGGCCATGTTGAAGCCCTCCCTGCCTCAACATGGCCCATCAATGCTGGAACGATGACACTGATCGTTCCACCCTCCCAATCCATGGTACTAATACTATCGGCAGCCAAATACTGAAACCTAAGATAGTTTTTTATAGAAGCTGTATTTTTCTTTGACTCAATGAAAAGCCGCAGTTTCCTTGCTCAGAAAACTGCGGCGATGGTTAACTTGTTTCGGTTAGGTTAGTAGCGACAGCTATCACATCCTGAATCGCAGCAACCTGCCCCCTGTGCGCCCTTACAGAAGAACCCGCCATTTTGATAATTCTCCAACGTCTTTTGAGCGCAGTCACAGGTTCCATGAATATGTTTATGGTATGTGGCGCACTGTTGTGCCCGTTCCTGTGCGTAACCGTCCCACAATCCTGTATGGCACGCACTACTGTTAAAGTACTCTCGCAAGGTCGAAGAAGGCAAATTCGGGGTGCGGTGAGCAATATACAGCTCTTCCTTTTGGGGCGGAGCTGCGTAGTGATTGCAACCGGCGGAATCGCAACCGGAACGACAGCCGCAGCCTCCGTATTGACCCACCGCCGGTTGATAGATCGGGGAGAACGGTCCATTGGCAACGGCGCCCGAGTACCGTCCTGCGTTATTCGCATAGCCGTTGTTCTGCGGTGCGTAGCCTGAAGCGGGCGGCATTCGATTCGGAATCGCAGCATGAGGACCACCCGTTAGCTGCTGTGATGCAGCGTCGCTTTGAGCCCGCGAATCTCGTTGATCGGGTGGCTGCGGAAGCTGGCTCGGTTCGATGTACGAAAATCCGTCTTGTTCAAGTATTGGCGATGGATCGAGTTTGGAGTCGTCCGTTAGCGTATCGGCCTGGCCACTTAGTGGGGAGGCTACATCGTCTGGTGCAGCTTCTAAATTCCCAACAACTTGTGGCTTGTTAAAGCTCAACTCATTGAGAAGCGTATCAAGGTCTCCGTTGGCGTCGACTTGGGAAACCAGCGTAGCCGCAATTGCGAGGCCTGCGAAACCGAGGGCAGTGATCGTGCGAATGGTTAACATGAGAGGGTACTTCCATGTAAGAGCTAGTGGGCGTTGAAATGTAACTGCCCAACTCTGCCAGCGCGTCAAGCCGAAATCAAACGAAACACCCTCATTGTGTTCCTTCTTTTTGAACCGTTGCTCGCTTTTCCACTAATAGCAAACAACCTTTCCCGATCCTTCTTGGCAACCCAACCGGAAAAGCTTTGCCTTTCGTTCCTGCGGGGATCGACGCCCTTCGTTTATTCTTCCTGTGCCGATTCTTTCGCTCCGGGGATCATTCGCAAGATCCACACCTAATGCCGAGTCCACTGAGTGTAATTGTCTCGGTATCCATGATGCTTGGTCCAGATCGGCTTCGGGTTGGCCCCGAAATATCCGTAAGAGTATGGCGTTTTCCATCGCGGCTGTTCAATCGCCTCGGGGATCGTTGCGGGCGCAGGCAACTTCCGGCGACGAATTGACGTACGAGGCGGATGGGTTTCAGCGTACTGTTCTACTAGCTGCCTTCCCAGATCCTTCTTGCCAGGATTAATCAGAGTATTCGGAGATCGAATAACAGGGTGTACTGGAACCGCCTGTACTGGAACCGCCCACGGAGATCCCTGCGGTACAACGCCTCCTCGATGTGGACTCCACTCGGGTGTTTGCGCTTGAATCGCAACGGGAACCGCGACCAAGAGAGTCATTAGTAGGCTTCGAACGAATCGCATGTTGATTCCGGTGGGGTGGAAGTAATTTTTTGAGGCAATGGATCTTGTTTTCGATCCTGGCACGCGGGATCGATCACCGTTAACCATGCTGGCGTTTGCCACGGTTCCGTTGGGAAAACCGGGGGTAATGCCCAAACAGCGAACGTTTCCAACCCTAAAGTGAAATTGTGTTGAAACGCTGGAACGAAAATTTGGCGGTCCCGTAGACCTATCGAAACGTAAACCAGGGGATTTAGGGAAACATTGCGGATTGGCGTCTTAATACTCATCGGCAATTTTTGGTTGTTTCATCAGAAAACTCAAAAAAAGTCTCAGAGACATCGGATTGTCCTAGTAAAACCGAATGAGTTTTTTGTATGGTCAAGATTGTTACGTTCTTCCCAGGTTAAGGTAGCACGAAGATGGGGGTTGGTTGGATTATCCGGAAACCATCGATTGCGGTACCCTTATCACCTCGGCACCGTTGCGGTCATGGGTCGAGTCGTTTTCGGCGATGAAAGTAGGCAGAGGACCGCCCACGCCAATGAGAGAACCTTTTGATGACTATTCCACGCCGAAATTTCTTTGCTCTAATCGGAACGCTCGCTGCGACGCAGGCCGCACCTCGCTTATTTGCCGAGGAAGCTGAACTGGTGGAGCCGGTACACCGTGTCGCCAATGCTGCCAATGCTGAACCGCCACCGATGACCCACCCACTCGACCGGGCGATGGAAATGGCTCGCTACGGACTCGAGAAAAGTCGCAAGCAGATTGATGACTACACCGCCATTTTGGTGAAACGGGAAAGGGTTGGCGATTCGCTCGGTGGCCACGAGTATATTTTTGCCAAAGTACGAAACCGGAAAACGAGTGGTGGGCAGATCACGCAGCCATTGAGTGTCTACCTTAATTTCCTAAAACCTTCCTCCGTCCAAGGCCGCGAGGTGATCTACGTTGAAAACCAAAACGACGGAAACATTGTTGCTCATGAGGGCGGTTTCAAAGGCAAATTCCTACCGACCGTCACGGTACCTCCGACCGGCATGTTGGCGATGCGGGGCCAACGGTACCCGATGACCGAAATTGGTATCGAAAATTTGATGGTGAAGTTACTTGAACGGGGTGAGCAGGCAAAGCATTGCCCAGGAGTCACTTGCGAGTTTCGCAAAAATGCGCGAGTCAAGGACCGTACTTGTACGGTGCTGCATGTCACGCAACCCGTCAAAACGCCTGGTGCCGAATTTCATCAAGCGCAGGTCTTTATGGACGACGCCCACAATATTCCGATTCGCTACGTGGCCTATGACTGGCCGAGTCGACCGGGTGGGGAATTGAATGTGATTGAAGAATACACCTACTTGGATGTAAAGGTGAACGTGGGCCTAACCGATGCTGACTTCGATCCGAAGAATTCCAAATACAACTTCTATTAGGCGTCGTGCTTTGTCACCGCTTGATTTTAGGCTTGGCAAAGCGAACTGCGACTGGAAGCCACAGCCACGAAAGATTCTTATCCTCATTCTTGGTTGTGGCAAAGCACGAGTGCTTCGACCCATTCAAACCGAGGGTTGGCAAGCTTAGCCATTTGGGCGTTCGTCCCGGTTTTTCAGCGAAACCGTGGCAAACGCCTCAACGGCTACGCTTGTAGAGCTTACGCCCCTATTGCCCAAAGTCGAAAGAACTCGACTGACAAGGTAAAACTGTTGAGCATAATGTGAACGATGACGGGGCCTGTAATGCGACCGGTTTGCCGATAAAGGAATCCCAGTCCCAGCGATAAAAAGAACAAGGGAATGGGCGCAGCACCCTGCCCCCAGTGCATCATCGCGAACACGAAGCTAGCCGCCACGATTGGCCAGAAGCTTGACGGCTTCCAGCCCGAGGGCGTTGACTGTAAAGAGATTTCCTCTGCGGGCTGATAAGGGTTGAGGGGATCGCTAGCATGCTCTTCCGGCAACGTTTTGTTTTGGATAAGCGTATCGTCGGTTCGCATGACAACAACATCGCTATCCGCCATCCGCTGAAGTCCTCCCTGTAGCATCACGCGAAACAGGAATTCTTCGACGACAGGAGTGACAATCGCGGTGCCAACAAACAACACAGCAAACAATAAAACGCTGTTAGCCCCCGCGAGCGATTCGAGTATTGGATGATGGTATGGCACAAGGAATGCGATCGCGCTACTGATCATTAGCACGACGGGGATGAGCATCAGCGACCATTTCAGTCCCAATTGAAAATCGCCCGCCTTCCAAGCAAAACCTAATTGCTGCAGGGCATCTTTACGTATCAGTCGCAGCCAACCAATCGTTGCGAAGACAGCCAGGGGCCCCGCAATCGATTGGGCTGCTAAACCGGCAATGATTGCCGAGGAATCAACCGGTTGATCTGGAGCAGGCCGAGAAATCCAACCAAGCGATAGAAAGGCAGCTTGCAGGAATATCGTGAAAACGAGACTCAACCCAATGGCAAGTAGAAAGTCAAAGACGGTCCAAAAAGGTCGCTCTCCGGTTTCGGTGGCCAGTATCGATTCGTACCAAGGTTTGTCCGAAGCCCCGATTCGAGACAGTGTGCGTGTCCATAAAACGACGGCACCGACAAGGCCGGCGATAACGATCGCCCCGATGATGGCTGCGAACTGTGTTTCCATCAATTAGCACCGAGGTCCATCAAGCATCGTCTTGTTTTCGCATCACGCGAGCGGCAGCCAGGACGTAGTCATAACCCGAATAGACCGTCAGCAAAACGGCTGACCAAATGATGACAGTCGTTGTCCTCTGTAGCCACATTTCTGCAGGTTGGTACCTCAAGCATAGCAGCACGGAGACCACAGCAGCACATTGCAGGACCATTTTCCATTTACCGAGTTGGCTTGCCGAAAAATCGCCACCACCGCCTTCAATAATCCCTCGCAAACTTGTTACCAATAGTTCTCGCGCCACGACGATGGTCGCCATCCACGACGCGATTCCTGATCCCGCAACTTCGACCAAAGCGATGAACGAACCGCAAATGATTATTTTATCAACAAAGGGATCAAAAATCCGCCCCACCTTGGTCACTTGCCCGTACTTTCGAGCCCAATAGCCGTCCATCCAATCGGTGGATGCTGCGATTAAAAACACCACCATGGCCGATCCGAAATAACCGAGCGGGATCAAAACCATGACAGCAATTGCCAAGGCAAACCGCGCGCTGGTAAGCGCGTTGGGGACGTTATAGATGGTTCGAGAGGACGCGTTATTCATGGATAGGTTTATCGAATTCATTGTTTCAACAACTAACTATGAGAGTAACAGATCGTTCTTTTTTTTGCGATGGCCCAGAAGCATTCACCGCGACAGCCCAAAGGAGCCTTGTGTAGGGCGAAAGATTCGGAAAAAATCGGAAAACACATCGAGAGTTCTTTTACACGCATAATTCTTTCCCACTTCCCCCCAAAAAAGGTATTTCGGTTATGGCTGATTGGTTAGAACCTGGGCGAAAAGCCCCTGCATTCACGCTTCAAGACGATTCAGGCAACAAAGTAAAACTGTCTGAGTTGAAAGGCAAGCCTGTTGTGATCTACTTCTACCCACGCGACAATACGCCTGGATGCACCAAAGAAGCATGTGCGTTTCGCGACCGCTATGATGAGTTAAAGGAGCTAGGTGCTCAATTATTTGGTGTCAGTACCGATAGTGCCGAGAGCCACACGAAGTTTAGAGACAAACACTCGCTCCCGTTTCCTCTCTTAGTCGACGCTGATCACGCTATGTCTGAAAAGTACGGAGCATGGCGGGAAAAAAACATGTACGGCAAAAAATCGATGGGGATTCAGCGGTCAACGTACCTCATCGATTCTTCCGGTAAGGTTGCCCACGTTTGGAAACGAGTGAAAGTGGACGGCCATGACCAACAGGTGATCGATTCAGTCAAAGCGTTGCCTTGAAGTGCTCCGCTCTCAATCCAGCTCGCTCCCTCAGATACCCAATTCCTGCTTCACAGCAGCAAAGCAATCGATGGCAAACTGCAAGTCGTCGGTTGAGTGAGCGGCGGAGACTTGTGTTCGAATACGCGCGAGCCCCTTGGGGACCACGGGGTGGGAAAACCCTACCACATAGACACCTTTTTCGAGTAGTCGTTGAGACATCTCGGTCGCCAGCCGCGCATCCCCAAGCATCACCGGAGTGATCGGATGTTCGCCTGGCAACAGGTCAAAGCCACAACGCGTCATCCCTTCGCGAAAGAAGGTAGCGTTGTTCATCAATCGATCTCGCAATTCCGTCGATTCCATCAACAAGTCGATCGCTTCGAGTCCGCCCGCAACCAGCGGTGGGGCAACGGAGTTAGAAAACAGGTAAGGTCGTGAACGCTGACGGAGAAGTTCGATAATCTCCTTGCGACCACTCGTGAAACCTCCGCTTGCGCCCCCGAGAGCTTTACCGAGCGTTCCCGTGATCACGTCGATCCGCCCCATTACGCCACAATGTTCATGAGTTCCGCGGCCGGTCTTTCCCAGGAACCCGGTTGCGTGGCACTCGTCAATCATAACCGAGGCATCATAGCGATCTGCCAACTCGCAAATTTGTTCAAGTCGGGCGATCGATCCGTCCATCGAGAAAACACCGTCGGTAGCAATCAACCGGACACGGTCGCCCGCAGCAGCCTTCAGTTGTGCCTCTAAGTCAGCCATGTCGCAATTGGCGTAGCGATAACGATTCGCCTTGCAAAGGCGAATGCCGTCGATGATGGAAGCATGGTTCAGTGAATCGGAAATGATCGCATCCTGGTCCGACAACAGTGTTTCGAACAATCCACCATTGGCGTCAAAGCAAGAGCCGTAAAGGATCGTATCCTCGGTTCCAAGAAACTCCGAAAGACGATTTTCCAGTTGTCGATGGATCGATTGTGTGCCGCAAATAAACCGAACCGAGGCAAGCCCATAACCCCATTGATCAAGCGACTCGCGGGCAGCCTGGACCACCCGCGGATGGTTAGCCAAACCTAAATAATTGTTGGCGCATAGGTTAAGAACGGGGTTGCCCGAATTTACCTCCACATGGCCACTTTGAGGTGTCGTGATGATGCGTTCGGATTTGTACAATCCGTCACCACGAATCTGGTCAAGCGTTTGTGATGTGACGTCGATCAGTTTATTGACATGTGACATTGCGTTTACCACTTTTACCACTTTAGAATCACTTTTCCGGATTCGCCGGACATCATTGTTTTGAAACCTGACTCAAAGTCATCGCAATCGTAGCGATGGGTGATCACTGAATTGACGTCGAGCCCACCTTGGACCATGACCGTCATTTTGTACCACGTTTCGTACATTTCGCGGCCATAGATCCCCTTGATGTTCAACATGTTGAACACGACCAAGTTCCAGTCGATCGCCATTCCCTTTGCTGGAATTCCCAGCATCGCCACCTTTCCGCCGTGGCACATGGTCTCGAGCATTGAACGAAATGCGTCAGCATTGCCCGACATCTCGAGTCCCACGTCAAAGCCCTCTTTCATGTCAAGTTCATCCATGACGCCCCGTAAGGATTCCGTGCGAACATCTACCACGCGAGTGGCTCCCATCTTTTTGGCAAGAGCTAACCTCCATGGATTCACGTCGGTTGTGACAACATAGCGGGCACCCGCATATTGTGCGACCGCCGTGGCCATGCAACCAATGGGACCGGCGCCAGTGATCAGCACGTCTTCACCGATTAACGGAAAGGATAGCGCAGTATGAACGGCATTTCCAAGTGGATCAAAAACCGAAGCAACATCGCGGTCAATGTTGGGATCGTGGACCCAAACGTTCGTCATTGGAAGGGCAACGTACTCTGCAAATGCCCCCTGACGGTTCACACCAACTCCCATGGTGTGAGCACATAAGTGTCTCCGCCCAGCCAAACAGTTTCGGCAGCGACCACAAACCACGTGCCCTTCACCGCTGACGAGATCCCCGATACGAAAATCGATCACATTCGATCCTACCTCGACAATCTCACCCACAAATTCGTGTCCAACAACCATTGGCACGGGGATGGTTTTTTGTGCCCATTCATCCCACGAATAGATATGAACGTCGGTTCCGCAGATTCCGGTTCGGTCAACACGAATGAGCACATCGTTAACACCGACGTCCGGCATTGGAACGTCTTCCATCCACAAACCCACTTGAGGGTGACGTTTGACAAGTGCTTTCATGTTGTTCGATACTTTTTTGTGCGCAGATTAATAAACTTGCAATCGAAATTCACAACAAGCTCCGCCACGTCTCAAGCAAATCGCGATTGATGGCCGCGGCTGAATTTTGACATTGCCAGATTCTACCGAGTCTTCATGACTGGCGAAAGCCGCAGTAGCCGCGTCAAAGATCTTTGCCAAGATACGGATCAACCGTTATCGCCGCGATTGTCGCTCAGCTTTCGGGACGCCGATTGTATTACAGAGCGAAACAACCTCCCTCAAACGAAGTTTGGGAGGAAGTCGAGCGACACCCTTAAGGCGTTCGCGAGGGAGGCGGCCCGTTGCGACCTCCCCCAAGCTTCGCTCGGTGGAGGTGGTTAATTCGCTCGGTGGAGGTGGTTAAGATGTTGATTCCGTTGGAGTTTAATGGTTCTTAACACAATCGACGTCCTCCGAGCGGATAGCGGCATCACGCTGCAGCCGTCGCTCTGCTCTCGGAGCGGAAAGCGGCTTCGGCTTGGGAGCGATCGTTGACCTGATCCAATCGGCGATCGCGGTTGGCTCGGATAGATGAACGGAATGGATGGATCACACTTTGACTAGAAACCGATGGTTCATGATTTCATGAACATCGATCGGTGTTCGTTCATCATCGTGCAGTTTCACCCACTGACGATAATACTCGTCCAATGATCGCAGCACGTCACTTCGACAAACGATCCCAACAAGAAATTGTCCTTCAATGACTGGCAAGTAATGATAGTTGTGGCTAACAAAGATCGAAGACAATGCGAAAACATCAGTGTCCGTCGTGACGCACAACGGATGCCGTTTCATAATCGTAGCCGCCGTTTGGATCGGCATGGGCGATCCGTAAAACAGTTCATTGCTAAGATGCTCTAAACAGTCACCTTCCGAGAGCAAGCCCAACAAGACTCGCTTGCCATTTTCCTCCCGGACCACTAACACGCTGGACACGCCGCAACGCGTCAGATAGTCGATCACGTCTGCCAAGCGAGTCTCGGGAGCGACCGTGTGAGTTACGACTTTCATTAGATCATTGGTATTCGGTACCGGTTGCAGTTTCATTTTACTCACCTTTTCAGCGTAGCACGGCGGTCCCCACCGTGCTGATGGATGACAATCATACGGCGGGGGACCACCGAGTTCTATCCGCTTCGCCGCCTTTTGATTTTCCGCCTTTTGATTTTCCGCCTTTTGATTTTCTATGCGCAATCAACACATGTGGTTGTGTAGGGCATTAGCTCTAACCGCGCCTGGGATATTGGCTTGTCGCACCTGGCACACCGTCCGTAGCTGCCCTCATCAATACGACTGATCGCGCGCCGAATTTGTTCGATCTCTTCGTGAGCTTGAACACTCAGCGATTGCAGCACTTCATCATTGGACCGCTGCGTAGCTTGTTCCTCCCAATCCTCGTCCCCTGGTTGCCGCAAGCGATTTTCGAAGTTCTCGACCCGCTGGATCTGTTCTCGAAGATCGTGCTGCAGACGCTGTCGAATCGCGGATAAATCCTGCATTGCTTGATTCCCTCCCGAGAATGAATTGGAAGCGTCATCGAATTCTACTTCGAACGCATCGACACCGTGAACGGTTCGCTAGACTGGGGCCGAGTGTGACTTTTTGATTCTTTCCGAAACGAAACATGTGCGAAGTTGCACAGAGCTCATGAACAGCGATCCACCTTGCCTTCTTCTGCCCGCCTTTGGGGGAGGTCGAATATCAAGCAATTCGTGTGCCGCACGTGTTTGGATAGCTACCGTCGCCAGACGATGAACGATTGATTTCCCACGCTCTAGCCCGGCTAATACGCAGACTGTTTTTCGAGCAATGAACGTCAACGCTTGAAGGCGTTGACATTAGCAAAACAATTTGCAAGCCCATGAATCATCCGGGCTAGCTACTCAAAGCCCAATTCAGGACGCCAGAGTTTCAACCAGGCGTTGGCAGCTTCCGACTCGGCTTTGTTGGCGGATTTTCTGAGTTCCTCTAGCCAGGGGACGAATGCTTGGCGATGATCTTCGGGAACGAACTCCAGTTGCGGCAGGTAGTGACTCGCGCGCACGGACGCTCCATCATCGCTCTTGACGACGTCGAGTGCTGGATGCCTTAACAGCTCGATGACGAAATCAACATTTTCAGGATGGACTTCAAGCGATTGCAATATGTCCGTGAGCACAAGATTGCGAATGTTGGAGTATTCCTTGAATCGATCCAACACGATCGCTCGGGTGTCATCATCGGCAAGCCCGTTTTGAAAAAGAAAGCGTGCAATATGGGACCAAGAAATGGATTTAGTAGTGCGCATGAATTCATTGACTTGTTGCCGGTTCTCTTTGTTCTTATGCCACGACACGACCGTTTCGACGACAAATTGATCGTCGTTTGCGTATTGGACACCGAACAGGAGTGCACTGGCGATTGCACGAGTTTGCATTTTTCGATCCATCCGATCGAGCAGTTTAAGTGCAACATCGCAGGAAGTCGTTGACCCTGCTTCACAAGACTGAACAAGCTGCTCCAGTAGCGATTCGGGTTGGTCTTCCTGTTCACGAATCCACGTTTCTGCTGCTTCCTCGAAGACTTTGGCCGCATCAGAACGATTCGACTTAGCAGCCGTATTTTCCGTTTGACTTCTGCGGCTAATCCCTTCGGCGTGTCGCAACAAAGTCGCCAATGTTTCGCTGGCCTGTTGATACTTTGCCAACAGCAAGATCAACTCAACTTGCAACTTCGCTTGAGCAGCATCGGGGCGTGGGTCGACATGATTCGCATAACCGATCAAATCTTCTACTGGAACATCTTCCTCGACCGCTAGCAGTTTTTCGGCCCAAGTCGGGGAAACCGGGGAGGAAACGGTATGATTAAATGTAGCACGATAGATAAGGGTTAATGACACTCCTTCGATCGTCCAGTAGATCGTCCTTACCCGACTGACCACTTTAACCCTTGGTTTCATACCAGAAAGCGCTTCGATTGCTTTGGCGACCGATTCTGCGCTATGGGTACCGCGGCCGTCATTAGCCGAATCGAGTCGCGTTTTCCACTGGTCAAACAGAATGGGAAACGCATCCATGTTGCCGATTTTTGCCAACGCGCCGATAGAGGCATCTTTGATTGTGGTCATCGACTTCGGACCCGCGAAGAAAGAATGGACATCTACATCCAAATCGGCATCATCACTTTGCACGATACTGACTAACAATGGGTACGCCGACGCAGCTTTGGGTCCAAGATCGCCAAGACTCCATGCAGCTTTTAATCGGTATGCTGACTGCTTGTCACGTGCTAAAATCTCGCTCAGCGTCGCAACGACCGCGTCAGCGTGTACGTCTCGCTTAATCAACTCATCCGCAGCCATCAGACGAATAAAAGCTTCTTTGTTATCAAGGGCATTTACTAGCCTTGGAAGGAGTGTGTCGGCCGGTGCATAGTTGATCAGAGCAAACAACAATTCCTCTCGACCCGTGAATGAATCGTCGTCCCATAGGCTCGCTAACAATGGCAAATAGGAATCGCGGACCTTGCCTTTTATTCGAGCGGTGTATCCATTGAGATACTTCAGAATGAATTGTTTTTCGCGGTCACTGCCGTCACCGAGTTTCCTTGTCAACATGTCAGCAACGGTTTGCTGATCCTGTTTAGCCAAGTACTCCTGCACCGCATAGACGACGTTCGTGTCCGTCCCACCGCTCGTGTATGTATCATCGTCATCTTGATACGACACGACCTGGACCAATGCCGCAACGGCATCGCCAACGCGTGCTGGTTCAGCCAGTCGCTCGAACGCCTTCGTTGCGTGAACCAATTGTTCGGGACTGCGTTCACGTCCCAAAAGATCGATCCACTCGTCAATTGTTTTGTCTTGATAAGTCGGCTGGTTCGGGTCAACCTTCGTAGTGTCGGCGTGCTCTCCGAGCTCGCTGCGTTTATCCTTCGGACCAACTTTTGCCAGCCACGTTTCTCCCCTCCGCAACGTGTAGTGACCATTTTCGACCACCAAACCGTCCGCATCACTGACAATCTCGATCTCGTACTCACCCGCACCGAGCCGGAATGTTTGTGCATGATCCGTCAACGTCATGTTCTGATGCGGGTGTCCCGACTTCAACAGACGTACTTCCACATCGGGCGAAGCGGTTTCGATCACCAATTGCCCCGAACTCGTTTGCAAAATAATCACAGCACCCAAGACAAACGCGGCCATTGAACCTGCCGCTGCAATGATCCACGGCAATGTCCGACGAGGTGGCTTGCCATTGGCTTCGGATACAACCGGAAGCACCTTCGGAGTCGATCTTTCGCTCGGCAACGGACCCACCGACGCTTCGCGTTCCTGACCAACGGATTGCTCGATCTTCTCCGCTTCGCTGACTAACGATCCTAAATCGCTATCCTGAGCCAATCCCTCGATCCGCTCGACCACTTCATTCATCGACTTGGGGCGATCCACAGGCGAAGCGGAAAGCATCGAATCAACGAGCAGGACCAATTCGCCCGGCAAGTCACCACGACGCAAAGCGATCGAAACCGCTGGCTCCGATGAGATACGTCGAATTTTTGTCAGCACGCTTTCACGCGGTGCACCAGCCCGAGGAGCTACGCCGGTCAGCAGTTTGAAGAGCGTCGCGCCGAGTGAGTAGATATCGGACCGCTGATCCGCAACGTGCGAGTCTTCCAATTGTTCCGGAGCCATGTAGTCAAGAGTCCCCATTAGCTGGCCCACCGTGGTCAGCTCATCCTCAACGGTCGGTTCGCTGGCGATACGTGCCAAGCCAAGATCCAAAATCTTGACCTCCCCATCGCGAGTGACCATCAAGTTGGACGGTTTCAAGTCGCGATGAACCATTCCGAATTCGTGAACATGAGCCATCCCCAAAGCGGTTTGATGGGCTAGTCGACAAGCGTTCTCGATCGACCACTGGCCAGTCAACCGAGACAATTTATTGCAGTCGAGGCCATCGACGATCTCCATCACCAAGAAGTGAACGCCATCGACCTCACCACCATCGGTTGCCTGGACGATTGCGTGATGACGAAGCGAACCGACGGCCTGCATCTCTCGTTGAAAACGGGCCACTCGACCGCCATCGTGTAGCAGACGAGCAGGTAAAACTTTGATCGCCACTTCACGATTTAGTCGTGTATGGATCGCTCGGTAAACGGTCGCCATTCCGCCGCATCCGATTGGCTCGATCAGCTCATAATCTCGCAGTTTGACGGATGGAACCATTGACTTGGCTGCTGATTCGCTCCAAGCTGCCACGGCACCCTGGACAGCACGTTGATACGCCTCTGACTCGATTTCATCGTTAATATCGGGCCTACGTAGTGATTCGATCAGCGTATCCGATTCGCCATCGAGAGCGGAAATCGTCGCCTCACAATGTTCACAGGAATCCAAGTGTTCCGCGATTCGATGCCAATCGTCGCCCGACACATTTCCCAAAAGATAATCAATCAGTTTGCTTTGGGTCGGGCATTTGGGTGCAGTCATCACGGTTTATTTCTCCACAGTGAATGATATATCGTACCAGATCGCTACAATTCAGATCGCTACAATCAATCACGTAAAGGTGTGACAGGAAATTTACCGATCCACATCCAACTCGGCACGCAGCCGCCGCAGCACCCTCGACTTGGCTTGCCGAACACTATTGGGCGACAAGTTCAATTCGCGAGCAACCTCGTCGGTCGACTTCTGCTCAACCACGGACAGATAGAATGCTCGCCAGGTTTGCGGTTGGAAATCGCCTTCGATCAATTGCATCGCTCGTCGATAGAGCGAATCGACTTCGCTTCGATTGATCGGTGAAGCATTCTCATCCCAATTGTCAGGCAAATTGTCAGTCCAACTCTCGGGAATCTGGCTCATCCGGTTCAGTTCAGTGGAACCGCCCCGAGCGATCTCGCGTGCCACGTTTCTACGAAAATGATCATTGATCTTGTTGCGTGTGATCGTCCATAACCAAGCGCGGAACTTGCCCTTTGCCGCCAGATCAAAACGGCGAATTGCGCCGGCAACCGCCATGAAAACGTCCTGCATGACATCGGCGGCATCATCGTGCGATAGCCCACCTCGAACCGCCCAGCGGTACACCATCACACCATATAAATCCACCAAACGAGACCAAGCGGTCTGGTCGTTCGCTTGGACTCGATGAAGGAGAGATGCCGACGTCGCAAAGGACGATGGCGTCGACTGCTTGGCGTCGCCAGGAAACGTTTGCATCGTTTGAATCGGGTTCGCGGATGGAGAAATGAAGACGCTATGATAACCGGAATCATCGATGGGGCTAGCGCGGTGGTTGATTGACCCTTGCTGGATCAACATTTTGCGGACGCTTCACCCCAGACAGCGGTAAGAAAGACCATTGGCCAGGAAGAACTCCAGTGATCGCCATGCTCATAAACGTGTGCGAAAACGACACTTAGGGTGTGCGGATGTGGGCAACTTTGGTGTCGACAAACATATTCGTTTCCTCCGTATCAATAATATTGCTGGCGGCATGATCATTGCAATGTTGCAGTAACGAAGTCTTGTTTTGCCACGCTAGGGGGCATGAGTATGATTCTGTTTCGGAGGTATCGAGAATGAACGCCGAAAAACAAAAACTGCAGACGCATGTTGAAGAATTCATGCAGCGAGACCCGCGGAAAGTTATGGAGAGCGACACCGTGTATGATGCAATCGAGATTTTGAAGCAGAATCAGATTTCGGCGGTTCCGGTTGTTGACAAATCCGATTGTCTTGTAGGAATTTTGTCGGTCAGTGATTTGCTTGGGCGTCTCCAAACAGCTAGCCAGACACTGAAAGTGGACTTTCCGATGTATGAGGACTGCTTCTGGGTTAGCGAGATGATTCAGCATACATTTGGTACCGACAAGGTAGCTACTGCGATGACGCCCGTTCCTGCAACCGCTGCGCCCAATGATACACTTCAACAGGTGGCGAAGTTGATGTTGGAAAACCATGTGCATCATGTACCGATTGTAGGCGAACAGATGAGCTTGTTGGGAATCGTTTCGAGCTTTGATGTCGTTCGTTTGGCCGCTGATGGGGGCCTAAGTTGACGACACTCGCATGGATCGTGGTCTCTAGCATCGCAATGAGTGTGATCTCATTAGTGGGTACGGTGACGCTGGTAATCAAAAAGGAGACACTCGACAAGTTACTCTTGCCGTTGGTTGCCTTTGCCGCGGGGTCATTGATTGGCGGTGCGGTACTTCACATGATTCCTGAAGCCGTAGACAAGATGCACAATTCTCTGGCGATCTACCTTTGGTTGTTGGCTGGTTTTATGCTGTTCTTGGCATTAGAGCAATTTCTGCATTGGCATCACACTCACAACGCAACAGCGGACGACACGCCTCCGTTGACCTACTTGATTTTGATTGCCGACGCAATTCACAATCTGATCGGAGGCATGTTTGTCGCCGCCAGTTTTATGGTGGACGTGCGTTTGGGCATCACTGCATGGTTAGTTGCCGCGGCTCATGAAGTACCCCAAGAACTCGGCGATTTTGGAGTCTTGGTGCATGGCGGATGGACAACAACGAAGGCATTGATCTTCAATTTCTTTTGCTCGGCGACCTTCTTGGCGGGAGGCATTTTGGCCTACGCGGTGTCGGACCAGATCAATGTTGTGTTCTTGGTTCCGTTCGCGGCAGGAAACTTCTTGTACATCGGTGCTGCGGATTTGATTCCCGAGATCAAACATCATCACAGTATCAAGACAAACGTACTTCACTTCGCAGCGTTTAGTCTCGGGATCGGTTTGTTACTTGCCGTAAGATTAGTGGGTGGGTGAATGAAACGGTTATTGGTGAGGCAGCGACAGGATCAAACGGAACCGTATTCGCACGGTCACTTGTGCGTCGCACGGTCACTTGTGCGTCGCACGGTCACTTGTGCGTCGCACGGTCACTTGTGCGTCGCACGGTGGTCGCCACCGTGAAAATCAGATAGCGCACGGTGGAAAGCCGCCGTGCTACAAAAATTAGGAGTATTCAAATGAGTACGACAACGAGCGAAGATTCGAAATTTGGGCATTGTTTATGTGACACGGATGCACATCGAATGTCACATCATTGGCAGATTGGGTTGCGTGTCATCTTGATGGGCTTAATCGTTGCGACGATTCTATTGTTTCTGTTTCTTCGCCCAGCAGCGTATCTAGCTGCCTTGCCGATCCCAGTCGTCTACGTGGCTTTGGCCTTGGTCAATTTTTGCGAACAACGGTCGCGGAGATCGGAACTGCGCAGAACTGGCCAAACGGAAATAGCCGACGAAGAGATCGAGTTGGACGCCGAAACCGCTGGCATTGCAATGGCATTAAAGATTTTCACGGCATTGGCAATAGGAACCTTTATCCTTGCTGCCGCTTTTTTTGATTGGGCGATTGTTGGTATTGCTGCTGCAGCGACTTTTCTACTCGCAATTTTGATCAATCTACCGTTCATCTTCGTTGGGATCTCAGAAGCAGAACAGGATGAACGTGAAAAGCTTGGACGGCAATAGATTTAGGGGAGCGACCACGTCCGGAGCAAGCTAGGAATTCTTTTCGTTCATGGATGTCACAAGCGTTGGCTATAACTGCTTGATGTCTGAGTTTCATCGTTCGTCTATTTTGCTTCAGCCGGGCTTGTTCCAGTTCGGACATCCTTACATAACGATGCATACAGAAGTCCGAGGGGATTTTGGAATCGGAGTGTTTTCTCGGTTTCCGATGGAGGAAGTCGACCGCTTTACATTAAACACCGATATCCAATCGATCGCCGCGACGATTCAGGTGCCAAACGGGCGCTCGTTGCGATTGTATGCAACTCACCCTTTGCCACCGATCGGTGAAGTGCAGCAGCGATTACGAAATGAGCAATTGACACAACTAGCGACTCGTATCAAGGCGTTTGGTTCGAAACAGGTGGATTCACCGATTGTATTGTTGGGTGATTTCAATTTGACACCATGGTCGCCACACTTCAATGAGCTTCAAACCGCCACTAAACTGCAACGAGTGGGAAGCCGGTTTGACCTGACTCCAACTTGGTATCGTTATCCACTGTTCCCGTTTGGTCTCGTCATCGACCATGTGATGATCAGCAACGATATCGTTTGCACTGAGCATCGAATTGGTCGGTTGACGGGATCGGATCATCGCCGTGTGAGCGTTGTTCTCGATACGTTAACGTATCAGGAGAAAAAGGCTCGGCGTCAATAAAGCACTTGACGCATTTGACATGCTTAATCGAGAAAGGTTGCCCATTTCGACACTTCTCGCTGATGGCCGCCATTCTTCCCCCCCAAACGCAGTTTGAAGAGGGGCGTGCGGTGATTGCTGACCCGTCGGAACAAGTGGAGGACGGGCAGTTGTGCGAAAAACTCGCTGAAAGCTCGTTATTCGCGGTCGACGAGTGCTTCGTCAAAAATGGAACTTTCGAGGTTGCGTTTTGCTGTGACTGTGGATTCCAGCCGCAGAACTGGGGCGGGAAGCTCCCGTCACGTAATACCGCACCTGAAAGTTAAATCTGGACAAAGCATTCGTTTCGCCATGAGGGTAAAAGTTGGTGTGATTAGCGAATAAAGTCTTCATTTTCACATAATTCGAGCAGCGAATCCTAGAAGCAGCGAACCCTAGAAGACGTCTTCGTTTGGAGTCGTTTGGAACCCTACGATTTCACAGGACCACTTTGTTATTCATCCTCGTGTCCTCCCAAACGTCGGGTTGCCCAAAGAGCCGGCTACGGAGGGCGAGGCGTCGATTGTGATTGATCTGAAATGATTTTGCGGGCAAAGCGATTTGTGGCAAGGGAGGATCGATGCGAGCGAGACGATCGTTGCGTGACTCTGTTTCGATGGTATCATCTGCACTCTCCTCCTCGAAGGGAGTTGCTCGATACTCAATTTGCTGCCCGGATATCCTCGTAATAACTCAATGAATTTAGCCGAAACCGATACTGCCGATTCCGACCTCGTCACCGCCCAAGAGAATGCAGAGGAGCTTCGGGGGTTGATTGAATCGGATGCTGTCAACGACGCCGCGGTCGTACTTGACCGCATGCCTGAAGAGGAACGGTCGGCAGCGGTTGGCGAGTTGCCGACCGAAGCGGCAGCCGATTTGATCGAGCATTTGCTGGAACAGCAGGCGGCCGAAATTCTCGAACAGCTTACTCCTGACGTTGCCGCATCGATTCTTGAGGAATTAACAAGTGATGTGAGAGCCGACTTGATTGCGGGGCTCGATGCTCAATCCGCCTTCGATATTCTGCAGGCAATGTCACCGGTGGAAGCGGAAGAGACAAAAGAGCTGTGCCGCTACGAACCGGACTCCGCAGGTGGTTTGATGGTTACTGAATTGTTGGCTTTCGAGTCGACATCGACCGTCCAAGCCGTCTTTGACGATCTCGCCGAGCACAGCGAGGAATATCGTGATATCGATGTTCAATACAGTTTTGTTGTTGATGGAAAGCGGTTGGTAGGCGTGCTGCCGATGCGAGATTTGTTTCTCGCCAAGAGATCGACTCCGCTCTTCGAACTCATGATCAAGGATCCGATTTCCGTTACCGACAGGACCCAGCTAAGCGCTTTGGAGGACGTCTTTGACAACCACAGTTTTCTTGGCATCCCGGTTGTCAACGAGTCCCAAGAATTACTTGGGGTTGTTCAGCGGTCGTCGCTTGAGCATGCGATAGCAGCACATGACCGCAGTGACTATTTGAAATCGCAAGGGATTATTGGCGGTGAAGAGATTCGTAGTCTGCCGGTATTCGAACGGGCTCGTCGGCGGTTGTCGTGGCTCAGCGTCAATATCCTGCTCAATATTCTCGCCGCCAGCGTGATTGCGATGTACCAGGACACACTTTCGTCCGTGATCGCACTGGCCGTTTTTCTGCCGATTATCTCTGACATGAGTGGTTGTAGCGGGAACCAAGCCGTCGCGGTCAGTATGCGTGAGTTGTCGCTCGGGCTGATCCGTCCGGCTGAATTGATGCGAGTTTGGGGAAAGGAGATTTCCGTGGGAGCGATCAACGGCATGTGTCTCGGCATGCTGGTTGGAGCCGCAGCGTTTTTTTGGAAGGCCGACGTGATGTTAGGAATCGTTGTCGGTGGAGCCTTGTGCCTCAACACAATGGTTGCCGTTTCGATCGGTGGAATGGTTCCCCTCTTGATGAAACGGTTCCATTTCGATCCAGCGATCGCGTCCGGCCCGATCTTGACAACCGTTACCGATATGTGTGGCTTCTTTCTCGTGTTGAGCATGGCCAGTGTACTTTTGGTTTAACGTAAGAGTTGGGAGCAAAGGAGTTGGGAGCAAAGGAGTTGGGAGCAAAGGAGTTGGGAGCATTCGCTATGCCACTTGGCTCTTCCTGCGTCTCGCGGAATCGCTCGAAGGCTCCACCCCAGCCATTGCAGCGGTTGGTTCTGGTTCGGTACACTTTCTTCAACCCATATTCCCCAACAACGAGCGAACCAAATGACGAAGAAGTGGATCGATGTTGCTGCATCGGAAGATTGCTCGGACGGAGCCGGTATCGAAGTGATTGCGGATAGCGAAATCATCGCCGTTTTCCGTCTCAATGGTGATCTATTTGCAATCGACGGCGTTTGTGCTCATCAAGGCGGCCCGGTCGCTCAGGGCAGGGTCGAACATGGCTGTGTCACTTGTCCGTGGCATGGATGGCAATACGAAATCCCGACCGGGATTCAAACGATCAATCGTAAACCGTTACAGAAAACCTTTCCTGTTCGCGAGCGTGAAGATCGGATCGAAGTCCAGGTTGAAATTGATTAAGAGACCCTGTTTAACCGCGTGTCCAGCGGGCCGCATACGTTTTTTGGATCGTAGGGGAGTGCCCACACGGTCTCACGATTTTCATGCCGAATCGCGGGGCGTTGCTCACGCGGTATAGCTTTTTAAAGAAGACTCTATGACCCTCGATCTATTTCCCGAAGACGATACCGACGACGACCAAACGGCGGAAAGCTCCGTCCCCGAGTGTGCCGAAAAAAAGCTGTTTTTGCTCGACGGTATGGCGTTGACATATCGAGCGCACTTTGCGCTCGTACGTAGCCCTCGATTTACCTCCGGTGGGGTGTGTACCTCAGCCGTGTTCGGAGTTCTTAACACCGTTCTCGATCTAATCAAACGCGAAGAACCGACTCATTTGGCAGCCGCGTTCGATACCTCCGATCCAACCGCTCGTCACGAGATGTTTCCGGAGTACAAGGCGCAGCGTGATCAGATGCCTGAGGACATCGCCATCCAATTGCCGCTGATCGATCGTTTGTTCGAAGCGATGAACATTACGACGATTCGCAGACCGGGTTACGAAGCGGACGACGTGATTGGTACTTTGGCACATCAAGCCGCCGATAGAGGTTACAAAACTTGGATGGTAACCCCCGACAAAGATTACGACCAATTGGTTACCGACGATATCTATGTTCTGAAACCCGGCCGAAAGGGAGGCGATGCGGAAATCTTCGGTGTTCAAGAGGTCTTGGATAAATGGGACATCGAGCGAGTCGACCAAGTTATCGATATCCTCGGATTGATGGGCGATGCCTCCGACAATATCCCGGGAGTCCCCGGCATCGGTCCCAAGACGGCTCAAAAACTGATTGCCAAGTACGGTTCCATCGACAATTTGTATCAGAATCTCGATGATCTGAAGGGAAAACAGAAACAGAATATCGCGGAACACCGTGATCAAGCAGCGATGAGCAAACGGCTGGTGACGATTCAATTGGATGTGCCACACAGCGTTGATATCGAATCACTGGCGTGGAAGTCGTTCGATACCGAAGCTCTCAAGGCATTCATGATCGAATTGGAATTCGATGCCATTGGTAAGCGTGTCTTTGGCAAGACGTTTTCAGCTGCGTCCGCCAGAGCAGCCGTGGTCCGAGAGAAACGGGAATCCGAGATTCAAGCTTCGTTATTTGACGAGCCTGTCGGGGAAAAGACGATTCACGATGTACCTCATCAATACATGACGATCCGCACTGCTGAACAGCGTGCCGACTTGATCAATCGATTGAAGCAACAGAAATCATTTTGCTTTGACACCGAAACCACCTCACTTGACGCTCGCGAAGCGATCCCACTTGGCATCTCATTTTGCATCGAACCTCATCAAGCCTATTATGTCGTTTGCCCAAGTGATGCCAATGAAATGCAATCGATGATCGATGAGTTTCGTCCGCTTTTCGAAGATCAATCGATCGAAAAGGTGGGCCACAACTTAAAGTATGACATGACGTTGCTACGGTGGCATGGCATCCAGGTTCGTGGCGAACTGTTCGACACCATGTTGGCTCACGCCATGAAAGAGCCCGAGATGCGTCATGGGCTCGACTACCTTTCGACGTTGTATCTCGGTTATCGTCCGATTCCCACTAGCGATCTGATCGGCCCCAAGGGGAAAGACCAGATAAACATGCGGGACGTCCCCATCGACCAGGTAGCCGAGTACGCTTGTGAAGACGCGGATGTGACCTTCCAAGTGGCGTCGGTGTTGCGTTCGGACTTGGAACAATCCGAAACGCGTGATGTTTGCTTCAACATCGAGTTTCCATTGGTGCGAGTATTGGTCGATATGGAGTATGAAGGCATCCGGCTCGATACCGAAGCGTTAGGCGAGTACAGCGACCACCTTGGCGGGGAGATCGAAGATCTTCAAAACAAGATTTTCGCAGCAACCGGGCACGAGTTCAATATCGATTCGCCCAAACAATTGGGGGTCGTGTTGTATGAAGAGCTTCAATTGGAAGACAATCCAAAGAAGACGGCCACCGGGCAATACTCGACTCGCGAAGCGGAATTGGAGCGACTTGCCAATCGTCATCCCATCATTGCTGACATATTGGACTACCGCAACGCTCGGAAGCTGAAGTCGGTTTACGTCGATCAATTGCCGTTGGCGGTCAATTCACGTACCGGTCGCTTGCATACTCGATACGATCAGATTTGGACATCGACAGGACGAATTCAATCGAACGATCCAAACTTGCAAACCATTCCTGTGCGAAAGCAACGCGGACGTGAAATCCGTGCCGCGTTCGTGCCACGTGACGAGAACCATTTGCTTCTCTCAGCGGACTATTCGCAAATAGAACTTCGCGTGATGGCGGAACTCAGCGGTGACGAAGCGATGCAAGATGCGTTTCGTAGCGGAGAGGACATCCACAGTGTCACTGCCAGTAAAGTCTATAAAGTCGAACTCGATGAAGTGACTCGTGAAATGCGAGACAAAGCCAAAACGGTGAACTTTGGGATTATCTACGGTATCTCTGGTTTTGGCTTACAACAACGCTTGAACATCCCTCGTAGCGAGGCGAACGAGCTCATCAAGAACTACTTCGACAAGTACCCCGGCGTCCAACAATACATCGACCAAACGATTGCTTTTGCTAAAGAACATGGGTACGTCGCGACTCAATCCGGACGTCGACGGTATATTCGCGACATCAATTCGCGTAACCGTACCGTCGTCAGCGCCGCGGAACGATTGGCAATGAACAGCCCCATTCAAGGTACCGCTGCCGATATGCTGAAGTTGGCAATGATTAACGTTCATCGAGCCCTCCGCGATGGCAAGTTTGAAACCAAGATGCTGTTAAGTGTGCACGACGAAATCGTCTTCGACATGTTGAAATCGGAACAGGCCGCGGTGATGCCAGTGATCGAAGCGGCAATGAAATCGGCGATGCCGATGAGCGTTCCAATCGTCGTCGAAATGGGTATCGGAAAAAATTGGTTAGAGGCCCACTGATCGGCGAAGCGATTGAGGAGCTAGCGTTCAGAATGCCACATTCCCATCCTGGAGCGCTCAAAGCATCATCCGATGGCGTCGCAGCGCCGCTGTCGAATGGGGGGGAGTGGATTTCGCTTCCGATCCGTGCATAATAAAAAAATTCTGCTACGAGCGCTTTGTCACAACGAAGAAGCAGGGTAAGCATCTTGCGTGGCCGTGGCTTCCCGCCGCAGCTTACGGAGGCAAGATGCCCCAGCCACTAGTTTGCCAAGCCAAAATCAAGCTCTGACAAAGCACTCGTGAAGCGGATTGCGGTTAGGCTATCCGCTGCCCAATGTCCTCCGAAACGATACCCCTTGAAAGTTTTCGAACAATGAAATCCTTTTTACCGATCGTAGTGTTCACGCTTTCCAGCATTGCATCCACTTCGATGACATGGGCTGCCGAAACGGTAACCATTGAGTCGCTGCTTCAAGAAATGATCGACCGTGATGCGGTTGCACGGTTTCCTGCAACCGATTTCCGACTCAAACAGGCCAGCAGTTACAACCGCGCTTCCCAAACACCGGAAGAACCCAAAGGCTGGTTCAACAACTTTGATCGGAACACGAACAATCAGCATCACAATTTCGTGCGGATGGAAGAGGTCGACGGACGGAAAGAATGGGTAGTGATGGAAGAACAAGGATCCGGTGCCATCACTCGGATTTGGGTCCCTTGGCGTGGTCAGCAGAATCCCAATTCGAAGATCATCATTCGCTTCTACCTCGATGGTGAAACCGAGCCAGCCTTGGAGGGCAACATGTTCTCTCTGTTCCAAGGCAAGGGGCTAGTGCCATACCCTTTGGCCCATGAGTCGTTACGGTCAGCGGTTTCGTTCTTTCCGATCCCCTACGCCAAAGGGTGCAAGGTAACGATGTCCGATCATCCCTTCTTCTTTCAGTTCACCTACCGTGATTATGCCGAAGGAACTCAGGTCAAAACGTTCACGAAGCAGGATTTCGAAGCTGCCAAACCGCTGATTCAGTCCACGTGCAAGACGCTGCAAAGCCCCGATTCTGGAACCCACCAAGAAGTTCGATCGGGCGGCAAGGCGGCGGATGTCCTATCGAAATCCGCCACTTTAGAACCGAATTCAGAGGCAGCGTTAAGGCTCCCCTCGGGCGAAGCCGCCGTACGGAGGCTCTCCGTGAAATTGGGCAGTTACGAGGATCCAGAGGTCACTCGCTCCGTTGTACTCAAGATCGATTTTGACGGCAAGGAAACGGTGTGGTGCCCGATTGGAGACTTCTTTGGTTGCGGTATCGGACTGAACCCGTTCCAGGGGTGGTATCGCACGGTATCCGACGATGGCACCTTGACCAGCCGCTGGGTAATGCCCTACCAGGAAAACGCTACCGTTGCAGTCGTCAATCTTGGCGAGCAACCGGTTCAGGTGGACTTGTCCGCGACTGTAGGCGATTGGGATTGGGATGATCGCAGTATGTACTTTCATGCGGGCTGGCGCGGCCAGTATCCGGTCCCGACTCGACCCTACTCGGATTGGAATTACGTTTCACTCAAAGGGCGAGGTGTTTACGTGGGGGACACCCTGACGATTATGAATCCAGTTGCAAAATGGTGGGGCGAGGGCGACGAAAAGATCTTTGTCGATGGAGAGAGTTTCCCGTCTCTGTTTGGAACCGGAACGGAGGATTACTATGCGTACTCTTGGGGTGGAATCAGTACCGATTTTTATGAGCACCCCTTCCACGCCCAGCCGTTTTGCCATCAGTACAATAAGCTGAACCGCAAACAAGACGCCGCAGAGAGAAACACGCAGGGTTACAGCACCGAAACACGGACGCGAGCATTGGATACGATACCGTTTTCCAAGTCATTGCAATTGGATATGGAGGTCTGGTCCTGGAACGATTGCGACATGGGCTACGGCGTGGGGATGTACTGGTATGGCGATTCGGAGACTGCCTCCAACCGCCAACCCGAGCCCGTCGAGGTGCTCAATGTACCGCCACTGCCGTGACTCAAACGAAGGGATCTCTTCGATAAATGCGTGAAAGAACAACGGGCGGTTCGCTTTACAAAAAAAGCCTATGATCGCTATCGAGGGGCGAGAAGAATCACGCGATTCTCTTCATCGGTCGATTCAACCTGGTAAAATCAATCCGTTCGGTAACGTCTTCGAGCCACCCTTTGTAGCCTGGGATCACTTTCGATTCACCATTGCGAACACTTCACTTTCACCTGCTACGCTGCGGGTCGCAAAGTCCGCATTTGCTGCTTACATCCAGGGCAATCTATTTGTGGAACATCGTACGGCACAGGACGCCCCGAACGTAGAGCAAACAACCGGAAGAGTCGTGGCTATCGGCCTGCTGATTTATTCGTTTAACGCTTAGCCGAAGGCGTCAGCTTTTCCATAAGCGGTCGCCTATGGCTTGGCGTTAAACAATAAGTCGAGTCAAACCGATTAAATCAGCAGGCCGCTATCGCCAAACGCCAGATCAAGCCGCACCGATCAAGCCGCACCGATCAAGCCGCACCGATCAAGCCGCACCGATCAAGCCGCACCGATCAAGCCGCACCGATCAAGGTGAGCCGAATGATTCATCGCGGCGTTGATTGGCCAAATGCGTGATCGTCTGCCGTTTCGCCCACAAGCGAGTACGATCGCCGTTGCGTTTGTCTCGCCGTTTGTCTCGCCGTCTGTCTCGCCGTCGCCCCGTATGCAAAACGCAATAGAATCAACGATTAATACCCACTCTCAAAATCTGCTACAATCTGGACGGGGGTAAGAATCTTTCGTGGCTGTGGCTTCCAACCGCAGCGTACAGAGGCAAGATGCCCCAGCGACTTTCTAGCAATCCTAAAATCAAGCTGTGAGAAAGCACTGAGGCTACTTTCCGATGCAAAACAATGAACCCGTGGAAGTAGAGATGACGAGGAACACGACTCGCGACAACCGAAAGACTTTGGTGCTGCTCGTTATTACTGGCTTCCTTCTATTCGCCCTACTCGGACTGGGGCTTGTCTCGTTTGCGGGATGGAAGCTCTACAGCATTCTTGCTGAGGGTCATTCGCAACAAACGCCATTGCCGTCTCGCCAGACTACCGCGGAAGTGGTTCACGCGGAGGTGCCGACGGTTGAAGAAGCCGATGCAGAACCCGCTTCATCGTCGCAAAGCACTCCTGAGAACGCCCCTGAACGTATTGGCAAAAGCGCTCCGATAGGTACGGTTGATTTAGCTCGTTCCGACGACCCCATCGCCTCGGATGGGACGGACATTCGTCTATCGAACGACCTTCCCGCGCTCGGGCCCAATGTTCCCGAATCACTCGAACGTACCGAATCAGCTATCAAGTATTCCTGGGACACTGACAGCAAACTGGCTTACGATTTCGAGATTGAAGCCCAATTGGGTTCACGGAAAATTGGATATCGTGGTCGCAACACATTTCAGGAAACAGGCAAGCCGCCGAAAGACTTAGCGGCGGAGCATCAACTCGACGCCGACCAGAGGGACGTCGGCACAGGAAGTGGGTTTGTGATTCATCCGCAAGGCATTGTGGTGACGTGTGCCCATGTCGTGAAAGGTGCAACGAGCATTCAGGCATTGATTGGGGAATTGTCGCTAGATGCGACGGTTATCAAACTGGATCTTGCGAATGACCTGGCCGTGCTTCGGCTCGACGAGACCGGACTTCCTTATTTAAAGCTTGCCAATTCGGATCATGTTCGGTTGGGACAGGAAATCCGTGCGATCGGTTATCCATTGTCCGACGTTTTAGGCGAATCGATCAAAGTAACCAAGGGAGAGGTCTCGGGACGTGGTGGTCCCGATGGAGTCGACGGATTGCAACTCGATGCGACCGTCAATCCAGGGAACAGCGGTGGACCGTTGGTCGATGATTCGGGACGACTTGTCGGCGTCACCAGTTCACTACTCTCTGGGGCTGGTATCTCGGAAGTTGGGTTCGCAATCCCGTCGAACAAGGTGATTGAGATTGCCAAAGAATTGGGCGTTCCCGTTGACGTTGATGATCTAGCCAATCCAATGCCAGGCCCCGACATTGTTGATCGGGTCCGTCCTGCAACCGTGTTTCTAAAAGTCACCACGGGACCTCGCGGTGTCGGGATGGTTCTACCGCGTGAACTGGAGTACTCAGGCTACTGGTTTGAAACGGCCGTCTCGAATAGTGGGATCTTTCATCCCGCGTCCACTAACAACGGGCATTTTTCAGGAAAGTTGCTGGTCGATGCGTCGGGTGAAATGCTAGACGACAGCGCCGAAGGAATGCTGCCGTTAATGCTCGGCAGGGCCTGTTCGGTTGGCATCGAAATGTTACCGAGCACGGCACCGGGCCGCACGGTTTCGAGTGCTCTCGTATTGATCCCGTTACCAGATAGCCAACCTCGAAATTCTTCGCTCGGCCCTTATGAGTTCGGCGGCTACACATCACGCAGCCGTCCACCTTGGATGCGGCATCCCCCCCCAACATCGACGACGTCCAAAGTCTTACTGGGTACCGAATCGACAACTGTCGTGCTCGGCAAAATACTACCTGACGCGATCGAGGTAAAGAAGTCTTATGCGCTGAGGGTGAATGGTGAGTCCGAGGACTCATTGCCACTCTGCGTGATTGGATCGGGAACCGGGAAATTTGATCCTCGCTCAGGCCGGATGTTGGACATGGATTACAAGATGACGATCACGGTGAATCAGGACAACGTCACACTGCAAATTCCGGTCAAAATGAACTATCGACTCGTCGCTGAATCGGTGCTGGCAAAAGAACGTCTAGCGAGTCAACAGCGGAAGCAAGCTAGAATGCAAGAATCATCGAGTACTTCGAAGAACTCCGCGTTTCGGTCGCAGCCGACGACGCCTTCCGCTGCTGTGGAAGATCCGCCGTTCCAAAGTGTCAAGGCGGTATCCGAGTCAACCAATTTGAACCTATTCGACCCAGACCAATGACGGCCGCCCCAATGATTCGAGTCTTTACGACCATCTACATCGTCGCTCTTTCTTTCGTGCCTGCTGCGCTCGGTCGAACATGGACCGACCAGACAGGCCAGTTCAAAGTCGAAGCGGAACTGGTCACGGTGCGCCAAGGCAAGGTCTATTTAGAAAAGTCCGATGGCCAAGTCAGCTCGGTGCCGCTCGAGAGGTTGAGCAGTGCGGACCTTACCTACCTTGCTGGGATCCCCAAATATGAATCGCAGGTTAGGGCCCGCTTGCCAAAAAGCAAGTTGCTGCAACCTGCGTCATCGCCAGCTCAGCCAAAGGTGACGGTCGATATCGATGAGCTGACACGATCAGGGTCGGTTGGCCAATTTCGGTCGGATCGTTGGGGTTACAAGGGGTTGGCGTTTTCAAACGATGGTGCGTACTTAGTGACTCTCGGCAGTGACAATGTCACGGTGATGGACATCGAGGCATCAACCAAAACGCTGTACAAACTCGATGGCGGCAGTCGGTCTGCTTTAACGTTTTCGCCCGATGGCAAACGGTTACTTGCCGGCGCCTACGACGGCAATGTTCTGGTTTGGCAGTTTGACGGCAAGGGCGAATTGAAACCGGAGCGTCAATTTTCGATTTTCAAAGGAGAGATCAAATCGATCGTCGTGTCGCCGGACAACCAACATGTCTTGACGACTCATTCGTCATCCGTCGCTTGTCTTTGGGATATTGATACCGGCAAAGTGCTAGCCCGATTCAACGACTTCAATTTTGGCTCGTTGGGTGCAACTCGCTTCAGTCGTTATGGCGGGCAAGCGATTGTCACCGATGGCCAAATTGCAGCAGTGATTGACATAAATAAACGCAAAATCATTCAAAGGACGTCGCTATCGAGAGGTAGTGGACAATCGGCCGCGATCTCGTCCGATGGAAGCTTGATCGCATCGGGGCGAACCTACGACATTCACTATTTCCAGACCCAATCTGGACAGCAGCCAAGTACCAGCAAGGGAAAAGAGATCGCCTGGTCCGCCTCCTTTTCACCGAGTGGGGAACTGCTCGTTAGCGGTGGTTTAGGCAAGGTTTCCATTTGGGACACGGAAACAGGAAAGCAACTTCGAGAGTATCCCATGGGGGACAGCGGCTATGTCAAATATGTCGCATTCTCCCCCGATGGTCTTCACTTTGCTGCGATCGGCGCCCCGATCGGAAAACTGGTCGAAGTTTTCCGGCTCCCCAGTCAAGAGCACGAGCACTAACGACCTCGTTGATGTTTTCTGCTGCCGTCTGGCGGCTTGCCAGTATGGTTTCTACACTGGTGGCTCGCTACGATGATTCCGTCATGAAACCCCCGACCACAATGGTGACGAGAATCGATTGGGGACCGATTTGGCGGATGAAAACAAACGACCATTGAATGAAACAAGCACGTGAGAGAAACAGGATGACGACAAAAAAAATATTAATGTTGGTCGGTGATTATGTTGAAGATTATGAGGCAATGGTCCCTCTACAAATTCTACAAACCTTTGGCCATCACGTATCCGCCGTTTGTCCTGGCAAGAAGGCGGGCGATAGTGTTGCGACCGCCATTCATGATTTCGAAGGGGACCAAACCTATTCGGAAAAAGTGGGGCATCGCTTCGCAATCCATGCAGATTTTGACTCGGTTGAGGCCAAGGATTTTGATGCCTTGGTCATTCCTGGTGGCCGGTCGCCTGAGTATTTACGCCTTAACCCAAGGGTACTCGATATCGTTCGTCATTTCTTTGCGGAGAACAAGCCAGTGGCAGCGTTATGCCACGGTGCTCAAGTCCTAGCAGCCGCGGGGGTGTTGGCTGGCCGCCAGTGCAGTTGTTATCCGGCGACGAGTCCGGAAGTGACATTGGCGGGAGGGACCTTTGTTGAACCAGCCGCGACGATGGATTCGGCTCATGTGGACGGCAACTTGGTGTCGGCCCCCGCTTGGCCCGCCCATCCGGCATGGATGCGAGCGTTCCTGGATTTGTTGGATGGCCCGATTGACGTTCATAAAGAGCCTCGTCACTAGCCCGGTTGATACCTTGCAAATCCGAGGCTAACGCCTAACGGCTCCGCATGAAATGGAAAAACTCTTAAATATGCACGGTGACCGCGAACCGGAAGATCGAACGGTGCAGCAACGGGAACCCACTTGGTTTTCGGCAATGACGGTTTGCTCTGCCGGCTTGTTCGCGATCGTTTTGTTGGCCGCATTTTTCTTGTCAAATCGCCTACCCTTTTCGGTTTCCTTTTTGACATTGCTAACGATGGCCGTTGCTACGGGCGTGTCGGTTCGAAAGTTGAATGAACAGCATATCGGGTCCCTGCGGCGGCAGCGGCAAGAGGCGTTTGAGCGAAGCGATGCCGCCCATCACGAATTGAGTTCGGTGAGAGCTTCCGCCAGCCAAGCCACAATGGCGTTAACGAAGATGCGTGACGGCGTGGTCGTTTTGTCGCCTGAATCCGCAATATTGCTTATCAATCCATGGGCTCGTCGCTTGTTAACGTTATCGCCCGATGGTTCCTATCACAATCGCTCGTTTCGTGAAGTGGTACGCATTCCCGAATTAACGAGAGCAGTCGATGCCACGTTTGCTGGGCAAACGCCTCAAAAGGTGTTGGTCGAAATTGTCGACGGCGTCGTCACTCGGCCAGTGAAAGTGCGGGTGGATCGAATCACGTCCGACGCTAATTCCAACGTTTTGATGATTCTTCGAGATGAAACCGAAGCACAGCAAATCGAGGCGATACGCCGTGACTTTATCGCAAACTTATCGCATGAGATAAAAACACCCTTGGCTGCGATCAAAGGCTATGCGGAAACAGCACAAATGGCGATTGACGACGACCCGGGGGCGGCCGTCCACTTCATGGGACAAATTCACGGTCAATGCGTCCGACTCGAACGGCTGGTCGCCGATATGATGCAACTCGCCCGCGCTCAAGCTGGTCGAGAACATCTTCATTTCAAAGTCGTGTCACTGCCGACCGTGATTGCGGAGTCATTGCGATCGAATCGGCCAATTGCTGAAGCGAATCAAATCACGCTGGCCATCGATCCCAATTTACAAGAAACCCCCGACCCGCCCTCAGTCGTCGCTGACCACGAAGCGGTTTTGACGATCGTGAACAACCTTGTCAGCAATGCCATTCGCTATACGCCGCATGGAGGCAGCGTACGATTGGCTTGTCGCGAAGAGGCAGAACATTGGATACTGAGCGTTTCCGATACGGGCGTCGGTATCGCGGCGAACGAACAAAAGCGGGTTTTCGAGCGTTTTTATCGAGGCGAAAAGACACGTGAGTTGGCTGCCGGTGGTACCGGCATCGGGTTATCGATCGTTCGTAATCTAACACTGGCACTCGGTGGCGAGGTCTCTTTAAAAAGTGTTCCCGGAAAAGGATCGACCTTCGAGATAAAATTGCCCGCTTCCACTACACTAATAGCTTGACCCTGTACTCCCCAACCCTATTTCTTTGGCAAACTTAGAAAGTCTAACTGTTATGAAAAACGTAAACCGATGTTTCGTTATCTCAGTCATGTCTACCGCATTGTTGAGCGGTTGTTTCGATGCTAGCACAACGACGGAGGATTCCAAATCGCCCTCCAATGGTGTCACAGCCGAGGAGGCGACACCGCGAGAAACGATTGGAAAGAAAACGCAAAACGTCCTCGATCTGAAGCAAGCTTTAGCGGACGGAGCGGTCTTGGCATCGACCAAAATCGAAGCAACCAATCCGCTTGGGCAAAGTGCTGATGCCTACCGAACGACCGTTGCCAAGGTCGGTGGGATGGCAGTGACGCAAGCGATTCAAATTCGAAATGCACAAAGTATCAAAGACCCCAAGCCCTTGACCTACGACGAATTCATGTCGGAGATCATCAAAAAGGGCGAACCAAACGGCATCTCGCTACCGATGTTACCGTACTACCAAGAGTACGCGTGGGACTTCGACGCGCAGGCATTGGTCGTTGTCGACTTTCCTGCGCGAAAGGAAGCTCGCGAGCAGCAACGTTAACGAATCGGCTGCGTCGCACTTGCTGGCAACACGGTGGAGGAGGACTGTCCCCTTGGCTGGGCAGTCGACGGCGCCATGAGGATTTCGTGGGATGGCGTCGACTCGTTTGCGGCGATCTGAGTTTGATTGCCGTGTTCGAAGCCATTTGGAAATTGGATCGACGGAATTTGATCACGACCGTTTTGCGATGTGCGACGACGCTTAATCGTTGTTGTCGTCAATCCGCTCGTGCGAGTGTTGACACCCGTCGATGCTTGCTGATACGCCTTGAATTGTGGCGACAAGTAGTCTTGTGATTCAGCAACCTGGTTCAGCTCCGACTTAACACCTGGCAGCATCACCATCGCGGGTATTCCTTGCACCAACTTAGGAAGTTCAGGAGTTTTGCCATCCGCTTTCAACTCCTCTGCCTGAGGTGCAACGGGTTTGAAGGATGCGACCAGCGATATCCGGCGTGGTTCGCCACCAACGGCATCCCAAGGGATCCAAACGCTATAGGACGCACCTAGATCGGTCGTGCTGAAGTGACGAGTGAATTGCTCGGGAGTGAACTCGTAGCGTTTCACAGCAGCCTCTGGGTTGGGATTATTCTCATCAAACCCATGCACAATCAATGTCCCTTCGACGGGAACGGGACGTGACCTCTCATCATAGAAGAAGATCCGACCGCCAAAGCCACGGGTCGCGGTGCGGCCGGTTTGCATGAGCGTATCAGGGGTCCAAGTGACAGCCATTTTGACAGGATTCGGATAGGGCTCCGGAATTTCTTCCTTCTTTTTGTTCCAAAACATCCGTTCAGAAAACGACTTCGTTGGCTTCTTGTCGGTAACCGAAGTGCAACCGGTTGTACCTATGAGAAACGCCAAGGCGATAGTGGTGGTCAGTATTTGAGTTGTATACTTCATGATCGATTCCATGATCGAGGAACGCGGTTCGAGTTGTTGTTATGTGGCTTGCGAATTTGCGGGATTCCTACAAAGGGTGCTACATTGATTACCCGATGAGGAGTTTTTTGGTTGCGATTACGCGTGCCAAATGCACGGTAGTTTGTCGCCCCGGATGTGAATCTGGGGCTTGTATTCCGTTCTTTTCGTAACTCCCACTTTGGAAACTGCGTAAGAACCGGCCTGGAACATGCCGTCCCAATCGAGACTTGGAGAGCTGATTGGAATCAGCTCTCCGGTCTTATACCCAGGGCCAAATACCCGGCATCGATTCAGGATTACGGATTGAACCGCAACTTCAAAACCGATGCCTAGGGTTATCAATGAGCATCATTGCCCCTTGCGATCTAATTCCCGGATGCACCGAGTCGCACTGGAGCGGCCGACTTAGGTTTTTGAATAACTTCCTGCCAAGTGGCTTGGCTCAACGCTGACGGTTTAGCCGCATTGGATTGATCCAATGGATTAGGATTCTGGACAGGTGGAGCCAAAAGTTCACCTGAACCCTGAGAGGAGGAACCATTCGGGAACGGATTCATTCGTTGTCCTGAGGCCTCCGCGGGTACCGGTATTCCTGATGAGGAGGGTGCCGTGTACATTCCGTTATCCTGATACTCATGGTACGGCTGTGAACTCGGAACGGTCCCCGATGGGCGGTTCATAACACCTGCATCGATTGCCCCAGATGGAACGCTCGAGTTCGAGTCGTTCAGAATAACCGACGGAGCGGAGTATTCAGGTGCATAGGCATCCTCGGGATAAGTCGATGTTTCGAACTGATCAACGGTAGGTTGCAAATCGGGATAAATCGTTCCGCCGGTTGTTGGTCCCCAAAGACCATAGCCCCCGCTCAGTCCGACGTCTCCGTGCATCTCGACGACGTCCGCTAGGCACCAGCTCATCCGACTCGATTCGACGGTCTTGACATACTCAAGATCCTCTTCGCCGGTGACCAACATTGGCGTCATCACAATCAACAACTCACTTCGTTCCTCGAATTCACGGTCATACTTGAAAAAGTATCCCAGTAGTGGGATGTCCGCCAAGTAAGGTACTCGGCGACTTTGATTCGTCCGTACCTTTTGGATCAACCCGCCGAATATGACGGTTTGACCGCTATAGGAAGCGACGGTTGACTGGGCCGTTGTCCGCAGGATGTCGTCGATGGTTACAGTTCCTCCGTCACCGGTAGGAATCGTCGTTCCGCTATTTTCATCTCGAGCCGAACGGGTGGCGTCAATGTCCATCACAATCAACCCGTCCGCGCCAACGCGAGGTCGGACATTCATGATCAGACCGACTTCGATGTCTTCCGTCACGACCTGAGTTCCAGAAATACCATTGTTAATGACACCCGTCACTCGTGCAATTTGGCGGCCGACCTGGACGAAGCCTTCGGTATTATCCATCGTCATGATTTGTGGACGACTAAGAATCTGTAGCCGTTCCGAATCCTGCAAAGTCCTCAGTAGCAAACTGACCGATTCACTTGCGGCACTCAACACAAATCCTCCGTACCCCAACGATCCATTTGATGCACCAACGCCAAAGCTACTAAGACCTCGGCCAGCTACATTCTCTTGTCCGAACGAGTTGACATTGGGGGTGCCGTTGCCGTTGAAGAGAAATCCAGGATCCGATGAAGCGCCCGCACCGGGGATCGCACCAGAGGCAACACCTCGGTCGAACATCATCGAATCTTGCAACCCCACTTCGCCTCCGATCTCGAAGAAGTCGCCTAAGCGAACTTCCGCTAAAAGGACTTTGATCAAAACCATCGGTGGTCGTCGATCAAGTTTGTCGATCAGGCGTCGAACATCTTCATACAGTCGAGGTGAAACGCTAAGCAGCAAGCTATTGCTGACGGGTTCCGCAACAACAATCAAATCGCGATCGGGAAGGTCAAACGGACCGAGACCGCCTTGTTGAAATTGTTGGATCGTGTTCAGACGAGTCGAACGCTGTGAAACGTAGTCTTGGATCGCAGCAGCGATATTTTCAGCATTTTGATGTCGCAGCCAAATCACTTCGGTAATCCGTTCGGAAAAGCCCTCGGTATCGAGTCTCAGTAGAATGCTCTCGACCACTTCCAGATCATCTCCAGAACCGCTGGCGATAATACTGTTGGTACGCAAATCGGTACTGAACCGCAATGGAACGAGCGAGCTTTCGCTACCGCTTGTCGTCGAAGGAAGGCCGCCCAAGTTGCCGGCTCCCACGCTGGTTCCACTCGTTGCCGCTTCGGTACCAAACAACTGTTCTAAAGCTGCCGTCAATTGCGTCGCATCGCCGTTTTCGATGGTGAATACTTTCACGAGTGAATCGATTCCGGGTGCTCGGTCCAATTGGCTTATCAGCTCGGCGATAAGCGCCATGCTGTTCGCAGGAGCACGTACAACGATCGAGTTCGCTCCGGGATCGGCGGTTACAACGGAACCGGCCAGAATACCTGAATCCAAAACCCGGCCACCCTCTGCATCGAGTGCAACGATCGACACGCTTGAGGAAGGTGGTGTAATGTTTCCGTCGCCGTCAAAGTCGCTTTCACCGCTAATCGCTTCCTGGATGATGGGAGCCAAGTCTTCGGCGATCGCGTTGTTGAGCGGGAAGATCTTGATTTCACTCTTGGCCGATACATTTTGAACGTCCAACTCGTTGATCAATCGGATCACTTCACTCATGTCGCGAGGTGCCGCAGCAACGATCAATGAATTGGTTCGGTAGTCAGCCAAAATGCGAACACGCGTTCCCAAGGCAGGCCGCAACTCGTCATCCTCGCCTGGACGAACCGTGAAGAATCCTCGGATTGTTTCCTCTGCATCCGAAGCCGATGCGTGCTTTAACCGGAAAATCCTGAGTCGGCTTGCACTATCGATCGGCTGATCCACTTTGGCAATCAAATCGCGAACGTTGTTGATCGCTTCGGTTCGTCCGATCAATAGCAAGGCATTTGGCGCATCGAGCGCTGTGATACTGACTTCGCCTTGACGAGCCGACAACACATCGCTGTAGAGTTGTGCTAATAAGGTGGCGACCGCATTCGAATCGGCATGTTGTAACTCGACCACCTCGATATCGGGCCGAGTGACTTCGCTTTGCTTTTCAATTTCCTTGATGACATCCATGACACGTTGCACGTCTCGTTTAGCACCACGGATGATGATTGTACCGAGTTCGGGAACGAACTGAATTTGCGTATCACCAATCACTCCACTGCCACCGATGGTAACCTCTTCGGTCACTTCGCCCTCGATGTTCGGAACCGTGCTGGCTTGTGGGGCTGGTGTCGAATTCCCAGCTGCTGCATCCTGTTGGAACAGTGCATTGGTCAATGAATTGTTGGCATCTACCGGAGTCAAGTGACCGTTGGCTGAGCCGTTGGCTTCGAGGTCAGCCAGGATGCGAATCGCACGCTGTACCGGTGCCGCTTCCGCATTTTCAAAGCGAAAGAGTCTCATCACGTCTGACTGGCGTTTTGCTGGCGAATCGATCGTTTCGATAACCTCTCGCCATCCCGCTTGTGCACTGTTCGGGGCCGTTACCGTAACCTGATTGTTTCGGCGATCGACTTCGACGGTAGTGCCTTGAAGCGGCGTCGCATGAAGCTGGAAGGATGCTCGCTCGCCATTGCGGCTGGTGGTGATCGGCAGCGGTGTGCCAGCGATCTGTTTGAGGTCGTCCTCAAACTGAGCCCACGAACGATGATGCAATTGGACTTTGACGGGACCCAACGCCGATGCCTGACGAACGGTCGACGATGACAACAATGTTTGAACATCCGCCGCAATCTGCTGTTGTGCAGACGCGGGGGCCATTACCACCAATTGGTGGTTGGGCGCATCAGGTGAGATAGTGATACCGGGAACCTCTCGATATCGGATGCTCAACCTTGTGGCAATTGCTTGAACTTGGGAACCGGGAATATTGAGCTTCCTCAGTTCCGGCCTGCCCGATGTTTCGGCCATCACGTTTGCTGACGCAAATCCCACAGTGAGCCAAAGGGCGGCAACAGCAGATAATGTAACATGTCGCATTCGCGAGCACCTTTCCTAGGCTTTGTCCAAAAAGGGGTCTGACCCTTGATTGGACTTTCGTTTTATCAACAGTTTTTTTAGCTTGTCGCTATTGGGTCAGACCCCATATCGGACAAAGCGTTCCTTAAGCGAATCAAACTCGTGGTCAGGATGGTCGACCTTTTTGTCAACTTTGACGACGAAACAATCCGTTCCATGGGTTTTATCGTCGATATCGCTACAATCGCTACAGTCGAAATAAGCAGAAAGCTACGGATAAACATTCCATTGCGATGGACCGTTGCATACGATCCAATAGAACGGCACAATGGGAGCCATACGTTGACCCAATCCCACCTTTCGATTCCTTACGGAGACAACTGCAATGGCGCGACCTGTCACACTATTCACTGGCCAATGGGCCGACCTTCCCCTCTCCGAATTAGCACCAATGGTTGCCGAGTTTGGCTATGATGGCATCGAATTAGCCTGCTGGGGCGATCACTTTGAAGTCGATCGCGCGATGGCAGAAGACGATTACTGCGAAAAAAAACGGCAATTGCTTGACGACACCGGGTTGCAATGCCATGCGATTAGCGCTCACTTGGTCGGCCAGGCGGTTTTGGACAACATTGACGCGCGTCATAAAGCGATTTTGCCCGATTGCGTTTGGGGCGACGGTGATCCCCAGGGTGTCAATGAGCGAGCATGTGAAGAACTGAAGCAAACCGCCCGCGCAGCTCAAAAGTTTGGCGTCGGCGTGGTCAACGGGTTTACCGGCAGTAGCATTTGGCACTTACTGTATTCATTCCCCCCGGTGCCACCGAGCATGATCGATGACGGTTTTGCCTTGTTAGCAGACCGCTTCAACCCGATTTTGGATGTTTTTGGCGAATGCGGAGTGAATTTTGCCCTGGAAGTTCATCCCACCGAAATCGCCTTCGATATCTACACCGCACAAAAGGCCCTCGAAGCACTCGATCATCGAAAAGAGTTTGGCTTCAATTTTGATCCCAGTCATTTGATTTGGCAGGGAGTCGATCCCGTTGAATTCATTCGAGCCTTCCCCGATCGAATTTACCACGTTCACATCAAAGACGCGATTGTTACTTTGGATGGTCGCAGCGGGATCAATTGCAGCCACTTGAATTTTGGTGATTCACGCCGAGGATGGGATTTCCGCAGCCCAGGTCGAGGAGCAGTGAATTTCGAAGAAATCATTCGAGCGTTGAACGAAATCGAATATGCCGGCCCCCTCTCGATCGAATGGGAAGACTGTGGCATGGAACGTTGTTTCGGTGCGAAGGAAGCATGTGAATTTACCAAGAAACTCGACTTTGCCCCCAGCAACATCGCATTTGACGCGGCGTTTGATGAAGGTAAAGCCTAGATACCAGCCTAGATACCAGGGCAATTCCCAATGATAAGCATTACCGTCAACGGTCAACCCGTTGAAATCGAAACGACGATGAGCGTCAAACAAATGCTCAACACCATCGAAGTGCCGCCAAACTATTTAGCCGTTGAAGTCAACGCGGACGTCGTTGTCCGCGAGGATTATGCAACGACGATGATTAATGACGGTGATGAAGTGGAACTCGTCACGCTTGTCGGCGGCGGCTGATCAATCGATTTTTTGCCTTGGACTTCGCAAAGACCTTGACGGTATGCCCCAAAATGCTTTAACACATCGATTATTGAGTCAACACTCCCTTTCAAAATCAACCTATCGAGGACCGTTCATGTTTCGCATTTTATTGATGGCTGCCGCTTTTGGGCTTTTGTCGTCTGGTTTGGCTACCGCGGATGAGACCGTTCGCTACCAATGTCCAGAGTGGAAAGCAAAACATATTCATGACGAAGCCAAGGCGGATACGATCGAAAAGACGCTCAAAAAACTCAAATGCGAAGTCGAGCGATCCGAACACAATGGCCATATCGACTTGAAGTATCGCTGCAAAGAATGGCACACATTGAAGCTCGATACGCATGATGAAGCACACAAGTGGGAATCTTGGCTAAAGGCATTCGGCTTCAATACCGAACACAAACACTAGGGGTTCTTTTCGTAGCCTCTTGTCCTCTTGAGTTGTCGAGATACTTTTGATTTCACCGATTACATCCGCGCGTTTGGCAATGCAAGCTGCTTCGTTAGGTTCGCAGGTTGTAGGTCGTGTGGCCGGCGAGGTCGTGGGGGGTGTCGAGAAAACGATCGATCGTTTTGAGCAAGTCCTCCAGGGACCGTCTTCGAATCATGCCGCCGAAACGGATGCAGTCGAATCCTCCTTTGCCCATACTCAACGGCCAAGTGAGGGTAAGCTGCAAAGCATGATTAACGACTTCTCGGAGGCGGTGAGAAAAGAACTCGAATCGATTGGGATCGCCGCGAACCCACCCGTCGAGTTAGCGGTCCCGTCTGATGGTGACTTGCGGGTGACGAATGACCACCCCGACGCGGCTCGGATTGAAACCGCCCTATCTGGAAACAGAGATATTTTGGATCAATGGAGACAAATTCGCAACGTTTCAGGCGTCAATCGGATCATAGTTTCCGAGGCGAGCGGTGCCTCCGCTTGACGAAATCAGTCAATGTTGTGAATAATAGTGCAATCGAACGGAGGATAAGCGAATTGGCAAGCAGGTTGATTCGAAATCAATTGCCCCGTAAGGGGTTGCGGGTTCGAGTCCCGTGTCCTCCGCTTCTGTCAAAACACCCTCAAAAACCCCGTGTTTTTGGGGGTGTTTTTTCTTGGCACACCGCGGTGTGCCACAGGTGTGCCAAGATCGTTGTCTTGAAGCCGATTTGGCTTGCTCAGTTCGCTTCTGCAAGGTTGTCACCTTCGCCTTTATCTTTCTCGATTTCGGATGTGTTGGGTTCGATCCCAATCGGCGGCAACTGATCCATCTTTCGACGCGACTCCTCGTCGCTGAGATGATAATAATGACGAACCATCTCACTGTCGGCGTGACCAAGCCATTCCATCACAATACGTTCAGGGATGGCTGTGTTGGCGCAGACGCTGCAAAAATAGTGTCGCAGACTGTGCAGTCGGCCGTCCTCGAAGCTTCGTTGGCCAGCGAATTTTTTAGGGAAACGCGGTGAGAGTTTTTCAATTACTTCTCGCACCAGAATGTTGCGAACAGTGTCCGGTTTGAGTCGGCCACCTCGCGGCCCCCGGAACACATACGTATCGGTTTGCGGTAGCGACTGGAGCAGCACTTGCAATTCGGTTCGGAGTGGGATGTGCCGACTCCGACTACTCTTTGTGGTACGACGGTCGTTTGCGCGCTGACCAGAGAATCCGCTTTCATCGGCGATCGTCAAGGTACGGTCGCTGAAACGAATGTCGGACCATTTGAGAGATGCAAGTTCACTGATACGCAGGCCTGTGCATGCGAGGGCGACAATGACACTGTATAGCCAGCCTAGATCTGTCGAGTTTGCGCAATGTTGAAGCATCGAGTTGACCTCTTCGCTGGTATAGCAGTAGGCACGCTCGCATTCTGCTTTGCGTAGTTTCAACTTCAACGGCTTCCGGTCGATGTGCCCTTCCCTGCAAAGCCATTTGAATGCCGTTTTGAGCAAATTCAACTCTCCATAGATCGTCTTTCGCGCGTAGCCTAAATCGTCGAGGTGCTTGGCATACTCCGCTAGGGTTCTTTCGGTAACCTGATTCCATTCTGAAATGCGTTCCGATGGAGCAAATTCCAAGAATTTGTCGAGAATCGCCCGATATCGCTTCCGCGTACTGGGTTTCGTGCCTCCGACCAAGATCGGACGTGCGTTGTGGGCGTCGAAGAGTTTGCGACCAGCCGACAGGGCCAAGCGTTTGTCGGCAGGATTTGATCTCGTTCGCGGTACTAGTCCCAAGTTTTCGGCCTGGATACGATCAAGTTGATGGAGATTGGCAATCGCCTCATCTCGATCTTTGGTTCCAAGCGACGTTCGTTTCAGACTGGCTCCATTGGAACGGCCATCCGCATACCAAACGCCGCTTGAACGCTGGTAAATCGGCCAGTCGAAAAACTGGCATGGATATTTTTCGGGCTCGTCGCCCTTTGATTTATGTTTAGGCATTGCTACCTCCTTCGTTAGTGTTGCGCAAGGATTCATCCACGCCGGAATTTTGCCCGGCAGCGGATTGGCGGCTTCCTCCTCGGGAATGCCGTCTGGATCGCGTGCATCCGAATCCGGTAAAGGTTGGAATGGGGTGCCGAAATTCGCAGAGTAGAGTTCGCGTTCGGGAATCCAAACGCGGTAGCCCTTCTTGCGCTGGACCTTGGTAAGCAGTCCTTGATTGAGATACCGATCAACGGTGGACTTGCTGACGAAAGCGCGTCTGGCGAACTCTTTTGGAGACAGGCAGCCTTCTGGGCGGTCTGAATTGCTTGCAATTGACATCGAATCAGATCGTTCTGAATCGTTGGTCGTTCATGCCACGACCTGGAGCAAGGAAACAACGTGGATTCCTTACTCTCTGCCGACCGTCACTTAAGCCGAAAGCTATTTTTCAGAGTTCGCCCAAGTAGTCTCTTCGGACATCGTCTCGCGAACGCAGGTAGTTGATGGCATTACAAATTTCAGCTTCATCAAGGTCCTGCTGCGGGCCGAATTCAATTTCAACTTGGTCGATGATTTCCCCATCGGTGAGCCCGTCTTCGATGAGCTGACAGATGCGTGCGCAAATCACTCTAAGATCCGCTGCCGGTAGTGGTGCTGTTGCCGTATCGAGAAAATCTGCATCCTGCTGCACCGTCGAGAAATCGACATCGTGCTGCTGCGAATTGGCTCGCTTTAGTCTTTCGCGGCACACAGGACTGATGGTCAGCCCCATGAACCCAGATAGCTGTTGGAATCCCATGACAGAATGCCAGTTCTCGTTTGAGAATTCGTGTCCGGTGATCAGGAAGAATGCTCGGTGGTACCACCTTCTGATCGTGGATTCGTCCTTACTCAGCACACGCCCGACTTCGGCGAACGACTTTGCACCATCACGATTGTATCGCCCTCCACCGAATCCCTCACTCAAATCCCACGCTCGAAGATAGTTGGAATAGTCACGTGGACGGTCTCGGCTAGGTTCAAGATTGAGTTGCTCTCGCCAATAGTTCTGGCACCGCGCCATATCTTCTTGCCATTGTTCTCGTGGAGCGACTGGGCTCACAACATAGAACGGTCCCGGCATAACCGCCTCCATTTCTGGTTCCACCGAATTGATAATCTCTGCAAACGCAATTAATGCTTCGTTCGTGTCAAGTGCGCCATCCTTGCCATCCGCGAGACGAGTGAAACTCTGGGCAACTTGACGAAGCGAATCGGACGAAAGGTGTTTTCCGATCAACCCGAGCATCATCTTTACTGTGATTGGCTGCAATGCGTTGCAATGAAACAGGCCACTGGGGTCCATCGCCGACAATTCCGCAAAGGACAGCGCCGGGTCAACTGGCTCGGAAACAACACGAATCGCATTGCATGCACTGATGACGTCTTCGATTTGCCGTAGCTCTTGCCATGAGCCTGGCGGTGACATTTCCTGCGATGCTTGATGGACCTGCCAGAGTTGGAGATACACTGGATGCCGCCGCGTTACCTCCCAACGAAACTCGACCGTCAAGCGATCGAGATGCCGCTCTGGACGTCGCAGCATTTGCCTCACGAACTCGATATCTGAAAGATTGTCAGTCAATTTTCTGTTTACCTAAGTTCTCGAAGCTGCAAGTTTGTTTCGTTCAAGCTAAAGGCCCTCAAGTATCTGGCGCATAAACGGCGGCCATTTAGATGCCGTGAATCACAATATGGAAGAGCTAAGTTCTCCTCACCATATATGCCACGTTTTCGGCTTCAATTTAGATGATTTTAGTGCTTTTGAGTTAGCCTGGACGAGGCAATACGAAGGCAGGCTATCACCTCAGATGTGTCCTTTGTCAGCTCACGCATGAAAGTGTTGCGTAGCTGGGCAAAGATACTCCCCGAGACGACGTCCAACGCAACTTTTCGGTTTTCTTTCCAGAATGCCCTTCTCTCGGGAAAACACGAATTGCCGCGTCCGTCAATAAACCAGCAGGTTAACAGAAAATGCTCGCGAAAGGGACGGCTTAGGAAAGTTTTCCGGAAGGCACGAAGAACAGAGATACTGGTTTCCGTCGAGGGATTGAGCATGCGATCGGCCGCCGATCGGCTGGGGGTATCGGAAGCGACGGTTTGCTATCACGTGGCAAACATCCGTCGGCTTCCCGAGAAGCTTGTCGAGTGGCTCGAATCAAAAGAGGCCGAAGAATTTTGCGACATTTTGCTCGAACGACGACTTCGGAAGATTGTCCAGCTTCAAGGTTCGGAGAAGAGCTTGGCGATCAACGATGTTCTATTTCGTTACCACCAGAAATCGGGCTGTGATTCTTCAATCAACAGTCTTCTTCTTATGGAGAAAGAGTTAGGGCGGATAGTGTTCAGCTCTGTACTATTCCGAAGCAGGCCGGAGCGTCGGTTTCGTTTGAAATCGCCATACGCTGTTGTCGTGGTTCCGAATGCTGCGAGCGCCCATCAATCATTTCGCCGATGATATGGTGAACACTGGAGAAAACGCCAAGCGAGCCATGCTGCATCAAGTGAACAAATGACATCGAAAACCCGTGGAATAATGTCGATCGAGATTCGGCCGCTGGTTCGTTCTCCAAAACTCCGCAAATCGCCGAAATCGGAAAATCCTTCGCGTCATCATCGGTGTCCGCGAATCTCCAGTTTGTGATCGCGGTATTGACCGCCTCAAGCCAAAACGCGTAGGCGGTGGTTTTCTCGCTATTGTGAAGCAGAAGTGCATCTCTTGCTCCATCCAGAACACCCGATGCAAAGGCTCGATGCAGATCGTCTGATTGCCATGTCCTTCCCAGCCAATCATCCAACGTCTGGCAATTCAATTTGAGGTAATCGACGTTCGGCGAACTTGGTGTAGAAATCATGGAACAACCGATCCGCTACCCAATTATGTAAAATGACTTGGGAAAACACACCGCATCGGTTCGCGCAAAAATCATGTCAAACTCCTTTGGAATGACTTCACTTTCAACGCAGTCAATATGGCGAATAGCGTGCTTCATCACGTGCGAGTTTGCTTCCTCATCCATCAGCATCCAGGAGTGGCGTGGACCGTGGCCGTTCACATCAACCGGCCATTGACGAGCAGCTTTCTTGGCACTTGCGGCAGCACTCAACGCACTTGTCCATGTTGCCGACCTTTTCGCAGCTATCTGCACACGCTTTGCAGATTTCCGCGCAGGCCCGGCAATAGAGTGCGTGGTTGTCGCTGTTGCGACTCATGAAGTCGACGCAGGCCGCACAGGCGGCGGTGCAATCGAGCATCAGTTTGACGTGCGTCTGCTCGACGTGATCGGCGCCTTCGGACAAACAGTGCCTGGTCAGCATGTCAGCACAGGTCGTTTGGCACTCATGGCAGTTTTCGATGCACTCTTTCATGGATGCGGTTGCAGTACTCATTCGTTTCTCCTTTGGAATTTTGCTAATACGGCCCCGTTGCCGCTACCTTAGCGGTATGCAACTTGCATACCACTATGGGGTATATTAGAGAATGACTTTTTGACCGACTGGAGAAATCATGGACCACGCCGAAAAGCACAAGACATCGCTGCCCGTTGCCGCTACGCCGACAAAGATCGACCCGGTTTGTGGAATGACTGTTCCGGCGGATAGCCCACGATCGACCGAGTATGACGGCGAGAATTACGTTTTTTGCAGCAATGGATGCTTGAAAAAGTTCCAAGATGATCCAGTTGGGGTGCTGGCAAAGCGATCACAGAGAGAGGCATCGAGCGGTTCGTCTTGTTGCGGTGGAGACGCAGCGGTACAGATTCGGGAAACCTCGAACAAGTCCTCGTGCTGCGGTGGTCACTCATCGACCAAGGCGAGCGATTCGCCGGCGGACCCAGATGCTATTTACACCTGCCCGATGCACCCTGAAATCGAGCAGGTTGGGCCAGGCGATTGTCCGATTTGCGGGATGGACTTGGAGCCGAAGGTCGTCTCGATGGATGACGAGGGTGAAGATAAACAGTACGCCGACATGAAACGTCGCTTTTGGGTTGGCGTTGCGTTGTCGGTGCCATTGCTCGTGATCGCGATGGGGCCGATGGTGGGTTTGCGGATCGCGGATTGGATGAGTCAAAGCGTCTTTGGCTGGTTGCAGTTGGCTCTTGCGACGCCGGTTGTGTTCTGGTGTGGATGGCCATTGTTGGTTCGTGGAGCCAAGTCGTTTCGCACGATGAACCTAAACATGTTCTCGTTGATTGCCGTGGGAACGTTGGCGGCCTATCTGTTCAGTTTGGTCGTCGTTTTGCTTCCGGGTGTGATCCCAGAAGCCTTCTTCGAGAATGGTGTCCCGCCTCTGTATTTTGAAGCGGCAGCAGTGATCATTACGTTGGTGCTGCTTGGGCAAGTGTTGGAACTGCGAGCACGCCAGCAGACGGGCGGAGCGATTCGCGAACTCATGAAGCTTGCTCCCGAGACGGCACATCGAATCACAGACGATGGCGAGGAAGACGTCTCGCTCGATTCAATCCACAAGGGCGATCGGTTGCGAGTTCGTCCTGGTGAGAAAGTTCCGGTCGATGGGAAAGTTCTTAGCGGGTCGAGCAGCGTCGATGAGTCAATGTTGACGGGCGAGCCGATGCCGGTGAAGAAAGTGGAAGGCGACGAGATCACGGGCGGGACATTGAACCAGACCGGTGCGCTCGTGATGGAGGCCATCGGTGTTGGCGGGGATACGGTTCTGAACCGTATCGTGCAAATGGTTGCCGACGCTCAGCGAAGTCGCGCCCCGATTCAGAAACTTGTCGATGGGGTCGCTCGATACTTTGTGCCGGCGGTGATCGTTTGTTCGATTCTCGCGTTCATCGGATGGGCTATGTTTGGTCCGGAGCCGCAACTGGCTCATGCGTTCGTAGCGGCCGTTGCAGTGTTGATCATTGCTTGCCCGTGTGCGTTGGGGCTGGCAACGCCGATGTCGGTGATGGTCGGCGTTGGCCGCGGTGCCAAGGAAGGCGTATTGATTAAGAACGCGGAAGTCCTCGAAGTCATGGAGAAGGTTGACACGATCGTCGTCGACAAGACCGGCACACTGACCCAGGGACGACCGGAAGTGACGGGCGTCGAGACGTTTGGTGACTGGAATGAGAACGATGTGTTGACGTTGGCTGCGGCGGTCGAAGCGCAGAGCGAGCATCCGTTGGCTCAGGCGGTCGTTCGCCGAGCGAAGGCGGATGAGTTGCAGCTTGTGGAGGCAAGTGAATTCAACAGTATCACCGGTGGTGGCGTTCGCGCTCGCGTCGATGATCATGATGTCTTGATCGGCAAAGCTGACTTGTTGGGCGAACAAGGCATCGAGGGCGTCGATGCAGGACGAGAGAAAGCAGGATCGCATCAGGCCGAGGGTGCGACGGTTGTGTTCGTGGCGATCGACAAAAGGTTGGCGGCAATTCTCGCGATTACTGACCCGATCAAGGAGAGCACTTCGGCAGCGCTAACGACATTGCATGAACTGGGATTGAAAGTCGTGATGTTGACCGGTGATGCCGAGCCGACTGCGAAAGCCGTCGCATCGAAACTTGGCATCGACGAGTTTCATGCTGGGGTTTCGCCCGAGGAAAAGCATGACTTCGTTCGTGAGCTGAAGAAGCAAGGCAAGACAGTTGCGATGTGTGGCGATGGGATCAACGACGCTCCTGCACTCGCCGAAGCGAACGTTGGTATTGCCATGGGCACGGGGACAGGCGTTGCGATTGAGTCCGCTGGTGTCACACTCGTCGGCGGCGATCTGCGTGGAGTGGCTGCGGCGGCGATTTTGAGCCGTAAAACGATGAGCAACATTCGACAGAATCTGTTCTTCGCCTTCATCTACAACGCTTTGGGAATTCCGGTCGCGGCCGGGTTGCTGTATCCGATCTTCGGTGTGTTGCTCAGCCCCATGATTGCAGCGGCGGCGATGAGTTTTAGCAGTGTGTCGGTGATTGCGAATGCATTGAGATTGCGGGCAGCCAAGCTCACATAGTTCCGGTTGGTCGATTTGCGACCAGCGCATAGGCTCGGTAGACCGTACAACTGGAACCCCTTCCCGCAAATGAGTTCGAGAAAGTCCGCTGCAAAGTATACCCCTCGCAGGTATCTTGCCGATCTAAAAGGCAAGCCGACATGCCGCTGCTCAGATCAAAGGAGTGATTTCAGTGCGATCGTTTTTGTTCAAGTCTGGACTTACAGTCATTGCGACTGCCGGAATGTTTTGTACCGCCGCCAGTGCCCAAATGCCTTCGATGGGCAGCCCGGCTTCGCCGGTCGGTCGCACATACACGCCTCCACCACCGGTTCCGGTAGCGCCCTATGGTTTAGATCAGCTCGATCCAAGCGGGCCACTGTTTCCGGGTGTTCGCATTGACGGCAGCGACTACGGCGGCACGCCAGTTCCGGTTCACGTCGCCGGCGAAATGATCGCGGAAGTGTTCCCCATGGAAAAAGAGGTCCAAGGTTACAGACTAGATGATTTCCTGACGCTGGCGGCTCAGAACAATCCCACAATCCGTCAAGCTCGACTGCAGATTTCAGCACAGACTGCGAAGGCATTGCAGGCTGGTTTGTACCCCAACCCGATCCTGAACTACATCGGCGAACAGATCGGAGTTGATGTCGAAGGCGACAAGGATTCGCCGGGCGAGTTTCAAGGCATGACGGTGAGTCAGCGTTTTGTAACGGCCGGGAAGTTGAAATTGAGTCGTGAAAAGTACATGCGTCGTGCGCATATCTCCGAACACCTCGCGATGGCTCAACAGTTCCGCGTGTGCAATGACGTTCGCATTCATTTCTTCCGAGCGTTAGCGGCTCACGAAATCGTCGAGCTGCGAAAAGAATTGTTGAAGACAGCGGAAGACGGTGCTGTCACTGCACGCGAGCTTTACAACCAAGGCCAAGCAACACGGCCACAAGTTCGCAAGTCGAGTATTGCACTTCAGCGAGCGAGGCTAGACGTGCTGTCCGCAGAGAACCACTATCGCGAATCGTTCCGACGGTTAGTCGCGATCGTTGGCGTCGACTTGACCGACGGTGTCGTATCTGGCGACCTGATGCCGCAAAGTGAACCGCTTTCTTATCAGGAAGCGATGTCTTTAGTGCTGACGGAAAGTCCAGAGCTTGCCGCTGCTCGGGCAAAGCTGGCGGCCGACCAAGTTACGGTTCGACGAGAACAAGTTGAGTGGGTGCCGGACATCGTTGCCGAGGGGGGTGCCGGTTACAATTTTGACGCGAAAGAGACCGTTGCTGCGGCCGGAGTTTCGATCCAATTACCCGTGTTCGATCGCAACCAGGGAACGATTCGTCAGGCTCAGTTGGATTACCGCCGTCAACAGGAAGAGGTTCGTCGCACCGAGTTGATGCTCGGGCAGCAGATGGCAAACGTTTATCAGCAGTATTTAACAGCACTGCAAATTGCGACCGAATACGATCGCGTCATCATCCCCGAAGCCGAATTGGCTTACCAGGAGTTGTTGGAAAGCTACAAAGCGAACCGAGTGGATTGGCCGACGGTGCTCGACGCTCAGATGGAGTACTTCGACTCACGTTTGACCCGAGTGCAACATCTTGAACAACTCCGCACGAACGAAGTTCTTGTTCGTGGTTACCTACTGCATGGTGGATTGATGGCAGCACCCGGCCCGACGCCACCTGGTCACATCGACGCGGTTGCGAAGCCTCGTTGAGAAAGATGGGGAGTCTGGTAGGAGGGGAGTCTGGGAGATGGGGAGTCTGGGAGATGGGGAGTCTGGGAGATGGGGAGTCTGGGAGGAGGGGAGTCTGGGAGATGGGGAGTCTGGGAGTCGCGTGCCTTTTCGTTCCACTATTCATCACAATTTACGCGAATCGAAACACTATCAATCTGTTAAGAGAACTTGAACATGTCGAATACTAAACAACGACGAAAATTCTTGAAAGCGGGCTCGATCGCTGCGGCAACCGGCTTTTTCACCAACTTGCTCGGCGGCAACATCGACGCGCAGCAACCCGCTTCCAGCTCCCCCACTCCTAACTCCCCCACTCCTTCACTCCCAGACTCCCTTTCTCCCCGTCTCCCAGCCTCCGAGTACGACGGATTCTCTCGGTTCAAGCCCAGTCGCGGTCTCGATCCCGATTCCGACTATTACATCGGCAAGCTGGTTCCGGGTTTTCGCAAAGCCGCTGATGGCCCTGCGCCGTTCGAGGCTCCCGACATCGCGAAGCTGCCTTACAAACTGGACAACGGTGTCAAGGTGTTCGAGCTTGTGCCGATGGCGGTTCAGCAAGAATTCCATCCCGGCGTGAAAATGAACGTCTACGGTTACAATGGCAGCATGCCTGGCCCGACGATCGAAGTCACGCAAGGCGACCGTGTTCGCATCATCGTGACCAATGAATTGCCGGAAGATACGTTCGTGCATTGGCACGGTTTTGAGCTGCCCGTTCAGTATGACGGAGCCGCCACGTTGACACAGAACCCGATCAAGCCTGGAAAGACGAAAGTATTTGAGTTCGACATCCATGAAGAAGGCACGTTCTTCTATCACTCGCATGTTGCGATGCAAGAAGCGTTTGGGCAAGTCGGATGGTTCATCGTCCATCCCAAGAAAGTCTTCGACCCGCCAGTGGATCGTGATTTCGGATTGCTGTTCCAGAATTTTCATGTTCCGCCGACGCACACGATCAGCGATTCGTGGGCGATGGATTGGAATTGGCACACGATTAACGGCAAGAGTGGTCCCTACACGACGCCGTTGGTTTGCAAGCACGGCGAACGTGTTCGTGTGCGACTGTTGAATTTCGCCCCGATGCAACACCACCCGGTCCACTTGCACGGACACACCTTTTGGGTGACCGGCCACGAAGGAGCTCGCATTCCCAAGAGTGCTTGGGTGCCACGTAACAATGAACTGGTGGGTGTCGCTCAAGCATCAAGCTTCGAGTTCATCGCCAACAACCCCGGCGATTGGATTTTTCATTGTCACATGGTCCATCACATGATGAACCACATGGTCAAACAAGTTGGACCGCGAATTCGCAATGACGCTTCGGTCGACCAGTACCTCGCGAATCTCAGCAGCCGGCCCCAAGTCGACCCTTCACGAGGCGACAAGTTCGCGACGCCAGGCTACCCACAGAAGATGCAGGGCATGGAGATGTCCAAGGAATTTATGAAGGCGATTTGGAGCCGAAAAGAGGTTCGCGGAATGCGAGCGAATTACGCGATGTCGGTCAAGGGATTGATGACTGTGCTGCGTGTCCTTCCAGACGACCTGTATGAGTTGGTGATGAACAGCGACCAGCCAGTTGAAAAAGGTGCGGTTTTTGCTGAGATCGTTCGACGCTTCGGTGACCCTGGTGAGTACGAAGCCGCGACTAAGATGATGATGTGAAGCGGACTAACCGTGGAGCCGTTTAGAGTGTAAAATTGAACGCTCAGCGAAACCAACCTCTTCAAAAGCCTCCACGAATGCTTTCAGACGACGAGAAAAAGAAGCTTAACAACCGACTTCGACGAGTCATCGGACAAGTCGAAGCGGTTGGTCGTATGATCGAGGATGAGGAATACTGCGTCGATATTCTGATGCAGTTGTCCGCCGCGACGGGAGCGCTCAACAAAGTCGGCCAGATTGTCTTGGAACAGCACATCCGCACCTGCGTCAGTGATGCGATCAAGAGTGGCAGTGCCAAGGACCGTGACGAGAAGATCGAAGAGCTGATGAAGGTCTTTCGGAAGTACGGCGAGTGAGGGAAAGTTGGGGGTGGAGGAGGTAGAAGTGAAGGAGCGACGCATCCTTGTGTAGGCTCCCACCTCCTCCACTCCTAACTCCCGACGTTTTTCCAAAAAATCGTGAAGAAACGTCGGGGGCGTGCATCCAAAGAGGTTCGATCCCACATCAGCCGGGCGAGCCTTGAAAACTCGCTCGGCTTCTCTGTTTAAGGTTCCATTATGGACACATTCAAACACCGATGGCATCAGTTGCCGATCAGCCGGCAACTGCTTGTCCTCGTCAATGCAATTCTCTTTGGGTTTGTCGTCCTGTTTCTTGTCGTTGACTACCGCGTGCGGATGGATCGGCATCTGAACGAGAAACAAATCGCGCTGACCGAAGAAGCGAAAACGATGTACGAGTCTCTGTTGGTCGCTGAACCCCACGGCAGCGAGGCAATTCAAAAATTGGTAGACAACGTCTGTGCTCGAATGAACGCAGACGATTCCCCAGGTCACCATATTGCTTCGGATTGGCGTGGGCTGCCGTACCAAGCCGTTTCGCATGGGCATGCCTCCGACGAAATGCTCCTGGCAATGCGGTCGGCTGCTGATTCAGCAGTCGACAAATCAAATGCCACTGACGCAATCGTCGTAGGGGCATTCGCTGGACCATCGGGCACTGTTTACATTTCCGAGAAACGTTCAGCGGTCGTGGACGCAACACGTCAGTCGTTGTTGATCCAGATGTTAGCGGTGTTGTTGCTCGGAGCAATTGCATCCTTCGTGGTCAGTGCAGTGCTGCGGCAATTGATCGCCAAACCGATCCAAGGTTTCGTTTCGGCGCTTCGGAGTGTTGCGGTTGGAGACCTGAGCGTCATTGCACGCACACGAAGCTGTCGAGAACTGAGCTATCTCGCCGATCAGATCAATGCGATGACCGAGGCACTTGACCACGCTCAGCGCGACCATCGCGTTCATATGGAAAAGGCGCGTCAAATTCAACAGAACCTACGACCGACGGTGAATGGACTGGTTGGAATCGACGTCGCCGAATTATTCGAGCCGGCCGACGATGTTGGCGGTGACTACTACGACGTGATTCCATTGTCCGATGGGCAATCCCTGCTCTGCGTCGCAGATGTATCGGGACACGGCGTGCCGGCCGCAATGGCGGCGACGTTGTTGAAAGCGTTTGTGTCGGAAGCGGCAAAGAAGTCGTCCAGCCCCGCTGCAATACTGACAGATGTCAATCAACGTTACTGCGAGTACGTGATGATGGGACATTTTGCAACGATGGCGTTACTGGTCGTCGATCCGAAAAGAAGGCAACTGACCTACGCCAATGCTGGCCACGAGTTTCCGTTCTTGCAGATTGGAAGCGACACGCCAATGCGATTGAACGTGGGCGATCTAATCTTGGGCGTCGAGGATGATACACACTACGATGAAGAAACAATCCCGATAGGCGATTCGGCTCGCTTAGTCATTGTTAGCGACGGAGTGACTGAAGCGTTTGATCCAAGTGATGAGCAATACGGCACCGAACGCATCGAGCAACTGATGAGCAACGTTCCGACCGTGAACGCGCACGAACTGATCCAAGAGTTCGAGGCATCGCTCGAAACATTTCGCAAAGGTCGCAAAGCGTTCGATGACACGACGCTCTTGGTCGCGCAACTTACGTAGTGCCCGTCGCCAAGGTTCACGGATAGCCGACGGTGCGGGCGATTGTGGAGTCAACGCGGGCGGGCTAGGTCTCGAACATCGACGTTCGCGATAGGTTAGATCAACGCGAGGAAGGCAACGCGTTTGTCTCGGACAATTCGCAAATGAGAGTTGGACATGTCTTCGTTTCGCGGGATGACGTGGTCGCCGAAAATCGTGAAAGTTATTTGTCCGCAGATGCAAATTGCGTCCACTATTATTGGCAAACAGTCACCGAGAGATTGGCTTGCACCAGCGATCAAAGATCAGCAATCCGTTGCTGTAGCTCGATTGCCATCGCATCTTCTGATCTTGCAACCTTTGAGACGAGGTCGAAGAACTCTTTTTGGTAATCTCCGGTCATGGCGTTCGTGTGCTCGCGATAGGCGACATCCAGAAACATGACAAGCGACTGAACTCGCCTGGTATTCGCATCTGACGACTCGCACCTCTTTCCAATTTCTTGGCACCAGGAGATGGCTTGCGGAAGAAAACAAGATCCGACTTTGCGGCTGAGCCATCGAAGAGCAGACGCTGCCGTGGTTGGGTCCTCAACCACCTCTCGGAGAAATGGCTCGATCGGTTCTCTCATTGAATTGATCAGTTCAGCGTGAGAATCATTCCAAAAGCTCTCGTACGACCGGTCCACGCACAGCAGCAATGCTAGCAATTCGGCACGAGCAGGTTTCCAACCTTCACCGACCTTTGGATCTTTCCAACCGTCGTGGTTTTCAACGTACCGGAGCATTAACAGCCAGGTCTGAGCGAACTTTGCGGCATCGACCGGCTCAGCAATAATCGGTCCCAGCCAGGAATGAATGAGTTGCTCAATCCATTTCGGAGATCTAACGCCGAGATCAAAAACTTGCCGCCATAGCAACGCAGCGTGTTCTGGATCGACGGTGTATTTGAGCTCCGCTCCGATGCGTTCCAGTATCGCGCGTTGACCATACATCGTTGGATAATCGTCATCCTGTCGGTCAATGAGCTCGCCTTCCGTCGAATATGCTCTCAGAATCTCGAGTTCGTAGTCGAGCAGAACTTGGACCGTTGCCATTCTGGCTGACCGCTGGTCCTCACTTTCTGCGCGGACACATAGAGGTGTGTTCCTGACAATAGTCTCAAGAATCGTCTCCTCGACGGGCAGCTGCTTGTAGCACTGTTTATCATCATCAAACCGACGCGAAGTTCTCCAGTTGGCCCAAAAAAACTTCGGCGGCGTGAGTGACAATTCGTCCAAAACGGGAATGCTGTCCTGGTATGTACCAGCCAAAAACTGTTCTTCGCGGCTCGTCAGCCAAGCATCTCTATCAAATCCGGCCGAGTCCCGCGGCAGCGTCGGATAGCCGGGTGGCGAATACCAGAAAGCGGATGCGGTGTCGAACATCAGTCGGATGATCCGCGGCCCCCACGGGCCAAGTCGCGTCCAACGCCCCCATGCCGCGCGAGTGATCGCACCATGCAAGTGACCGCGATGACTCACGATGCACTGAAATACCCACTTTCTGTAATCTATGTTGCCAGCATCTCTCGCGAGCAAGTAGACAGAAAATTCGGCCAGTTGATCTAAGAACTGAGGAATTGCTCCGGCTTCGATCAATTCATCTGGCAGCTCGATCATTGGCTTTTGTACCAACGTCAGAATCGCCGAGACAGTCTCATCCTCGAGTCCATTCTCAACGAGCCACTGCTCATGCCGTAACAGAAGAAGCAAAAGCAATCCGAATCGGTTGTTGCTTTGGACCGCGGCAACGACCGGGTCATCCGATTCCACGCGTTGAGCCAGAAGTTCTTTGGCAAGACTAGATAGTTCGGATTCCGGAAACTGGTTGTTCAGGTAAAACCAATGTTCAATCGCCTGAGCCTCAGCAATTGCATCCTGCAATAGTTTCCGCTCAATAGCCGGCGGCTCGCTTTCGGTTTCGACAAGTTTCGGATCGACCGTTTCGTCAAGGACGATAGGTTGTCCGACTCCTCGTCTTGCCGCTAGGGCGGATATCGCATTGAGAACATCACTCATGCGATCGGTCGAATTCACCAGGCGCTTCAGATTTTCAGTTGCCGGATCACTCCAGTCCAATTCACCAATATCAAGAACCGATTCCGCGATTTCGACAATGCTCTTTGACCGAAATCCTGCGAGAAGCCACGCTTTATGCTCGTCAAAGAACCATTCGTCATAGTCCAGCGACACATTGCAAAAACCTGGCTGTTTTGGGTTGGCCGAAATGGTTTCCGCCCACAACAAAAGAACAGGCGAAGTGAGCAGCGGTTTCAGGGGGCCTTGAAAAAGCAATGGGTGACGCCGCCCAAGGTCAAACAGGACGCCAGCTATCGCGACACACTCGCATTGTTGCAACAGCTGTGTTATCAGCTGATCGACGTTTTTGCCCGACTCCATCTGATCGCCAAGATACTTTTCCAAGGCAGATAACGCTGGCACCATGGACTCGCACGCCGACATGAGCCCTCGATTCCAGTGAAAGCTGTGTTCGTCTCCTTGCCAATCGACGCCGTGTTTCAGCGGAGATCGCACACGCGACAGTACCGCGTCTGATCCGCTACTATCAATGCTTGCCAATTGACGGGAAGCAGCGAAATTTGCAAACTCGCAGATCAGCTTGATGGCAGCTTTTGGGTTGATTGCTAAGAACGATAGGTACGGTCCTTGGCGATAGTGCTTTCCAGTCGTCGAGAAGAAAAGTCTCTCGATGCCATTTTCGTTGTAGACTACGCCACCAGCGTGATACCCCTCGTCGACATCTTCCGATCGGACCTTAATCGAAACGGCGAGAATAAGGCGTGTCGCCAGATCAGGGGCGTCCTTGAAAATTGGCCACATCGCGTCGCCATCCAGGCAAGCTTTTCGGAACGCAGCGTGAGGAGGATATGCCGGACCATTGGGCCATGGGGTTAGATCGCGAACAGGTTCGTTAAGAATCTCACTACGTTCTTTCTCCCACTCCAATGCTCTCTCTCGCGCACGTCTCGCTTGATGGTGATCTGGGTTCAAACCGGCAGCATCGAGCAGAAGTGGAGTCACTCTCTGTGGATCCTCTTCAAATGCAAAAAAGACAGCCTTGAAGATGTCTTCGCGTTCCTCATCATCTGATCTAAACCACCGTCTTTTACTCGCTATCTGGCTTTCACACACAGCGATAGCGATCTTGCTTGCCTCAGCGCGGAAGTCCCAGTGTGTAGGGGTCATTTCAAGCCACATCTGCGATATTTTCGCGGCATCATGTGGCATGTGTTCGACGACAGCCCCAACGTGCCGCTCCAAAAACTGCAGTAGTGAACCGAACGCGGCTAAATATGGCTTCGGATCACGCTGTATCGTTCGAAGAACTGAGGTCAGCTCTTCGCCAGCCGCTTCTTTACGGGCTGCAAGCAATCCGGGGACCGAGCAAATCACCATGGCTCGCCGTACGAGACGTTTGGCAAGCAGCGCGTCTGAATCAAACAATGATTCGGACAGGTTTTCCAAAAGCTCGTCCGGATTTGCAGAGAAGACAACGGCATCGAGGAATAGGTCTGAAACAGCGGTTCCTTTCCCAACATACCGGAGCCAAGTCTCTGTCGACGTATGCTGCTCCAGGAAGTGAATGCCAACCATTCGGATGGCGCGATACCATTTCGGCCGCGAGCTTTTTACCTCGAGGGCGTCAGACATCGAACTGCCCTGGTCGAGAAGCCACAGCATCCGAGACCAATCTGCGTAAATGTCGTGAGCAAAACGAAGCTTCATTTGGTTCCGCACCAAAAGTGATCCATTCACTGCCGTGTCAATCGGCCTTGCAAACGCTGGGAGGAGAGATTGAGTTGTTTCCAACTCCGATTCGTCCCCCTGTCGTCGACCAAGCTCCAGTAGCAAATTACTGACGTCCGTTCCATGTTCGACCGAAATACGGTGCTCCCAAACCCAATGAATCAGGTGGGATTCACCGATTGCGTTCAGATGACTGACATCTTGCTCGCTCGCTATCCGCAAGAATGCGTCAAGAATGATGGGGCGTCGATAAAGTGACGGAAGGTTTGGTGAGAGATAAAGACGCATCAATGATGGCCGTGACTTGATCGCTGCGAGAGCCTCAGTGGTCGAAAAGCTATCGACGATAATGCGTTTCCAAGTCTTCGCATCAACATTGTTGTCATCAAGAAATCGCAACACGCGTTGGTATTGCTCTCGCTGGCAAACCAAGACAACACGCAAAGTTGAAAGATCCTGTGCTGCTAGAACAAATTTCGCTAAGTTTCTGATCTGACTGCGATTTGCCGCTTGTTCGATGCCGTCGATCACAATGACCTTGGATCGCTCGGACGTTCCCGAAAATATCTCGCGAATCGTATATGGCGCGAACAATGTTGATTCATTGTCTGCAATCTCGCACGCCGTTTCGAGACGAAAAAAGAATGACTCAGTGAGTGAAGAACTTTTGTCGATTGCGTTTGCAACAGCCGTGGATTTGCCAACTCCTGAATCACCGAGGACAAATGCGTTGATTGGATCTTGAGAGCCCAAGTAGTCGTCGATCAAAGTGTCAACCTCGGTACGGGCGACTTCGACTTTCCCGCCAAGTCTTCTTGGTTGTAGCTGTAGGTCGTCATCAGACTTTGAACGTAAAATCTGAAACGCAGCGTTAAATCTTGGTGATGCCTTCAATTGAATGGAAGTTTTCAAGCAATGAATCAATTTGCCTCGATCCATGTCGCCGCCGGACAATCGAAGCGTCTTCGCAATATCCCAGATGTCTCGCCACAACTTTATTCCCGAGGCAGATTCTTCTCGCACGCACATTAGGCGGCAATGTTCTTGCACGGTCTGCAATGAGAGGGATGTTGTGGATCCGAAGTCAAAGTTTCGGACCAACAAGGACGCTATGAAGTTTTGCAGCGAATCCTTGCCGTCCGGAGCAACATCTGCGAGCGAGGCTGGTAGTTCAAGCCATTGCAGCCATTTCTTTGCATCCTGCAGATTTCCTGGTTCTATAATACGCGTTGTAAAGCTGTCGTTCTGCGCGCGTGCTTTCTCGACCAGGGTTTCAATTTGGGTTAGCCGTGGAGAACCATCGAACTTGGCGAACAGTCCAAGGCGGTCACGCGCAAGATCGAATGTTCGAGGCCTTCTTTCTGTCGCAATGAGGTCTGACCACGCATGGTGAACGAACTCGCGGCGCTCCGCAGTTTTTGAAAATAACGAAAAACTCTTTACGCTTACCGGAATTAGCCAATCTTCGGCCCCATTCGACTCATATTGCAACAAGAGGTCGTCGAGCTTCCATCGGTCATCTTGCTTCTGGACGCTAACCTGCACCAGTCGCGTGCCTTGCTGGTTTTGAAATGTTTGCTCCGCTAGCAGTTCGACTAGACATGCAGCGACGACGTCGACCTCAAAGAATGTACCTTTGCCAGCCGTTAAACTGGTAGGCGAGACATCAGATGCTAGTTTGGCTTGACTCATTTACAGAGTTTATCAGATCGCTAAGTATCCGAAAACGAGACAACCTCGTTTGGTTGGCGTTAGCTCTGGCGATATGCAAAACAAGAATCGGGCCCGTTGGTTTAGATGTCACTCTCCGTGCTGGACCGATTGCGAGCGAGGTGGTTCGTACGGGGGTCGTGCCGGCCGCGGTTGTCAGTGTTTATCACCAACATAGCGGCCAAGTTTGAAGCCGCTTGTTTCTGAGAGTGTTGGGCACGTTGCTCGGCATATCGGGCCAAGCTGAAAAAGTGATGCTTGGGCGACATTTTGGAAACCGATGCGGTCGACTGCTTTCAAGGCTCGATGGTGGGAACCTTCGGTGGTTAGCACGAGCGATTGGACGCTCTCTGTTTGGAGCTCATCGGCCATCTTGCTCATGATCGCCGCATCACTCGATACGGCAACCACCGAAGCGGGCATCAGGATGCGATTTTCATTTGAAGGCTTCCGCCAGCGTTAGTGGCAACAGCTGCCGCCGCCCGACGAAGGGCGGGGCGATGCCGAAGTGGAAGCCGAAGTGGAAGCAGCGGAGAACGAGATTGCTACTGGCGGTTGACAGTCAGAATCGAGGTCGACCGTCGTGTCGTATTGAATGTTGGCAGCAGCTTGTTCGGCATATTGCTGAGCGGTCATAGACGGTTCGTCCTTTCGATTGCCAACCCATGGCAGCGAATGGCATCCGGCAGACAGCGAGAGGGTGCAGATGAACGCAGCGGTGGCGCAGTATTTCCATAGCGATTTCATGACGACTTCCTTGTCGTGGGTTGAAATAAAAGGCAGGGGTGGCGTGGTGACTTCATCACTTGCGTGAATCGGCCGGCGACACCACCCCCGCGTGAGTTAGAGGGGGAGAGAGTGAGTCTGGGAGATGGGGAGCGATTCAACTCCCAGACTCCCCCTCTCCAAGCTCCCTGTCTATTCCTAGCGAATTGTTGGCGCTTCGACTCCTTGTGACTTCAACACAGCCAACCACTTTTGCGGCTCGGCTGCGATCTTCTTTGCGCAACCGGGACAGCAGATGTAGATCGCCTTTCCATCCGCGTTGACTTTGTAAGGCCCACCCATCGCATCAAGCGGTTCGTCCATCACGGGACATTTCTTTTGTGCTGCGATGAATGTTGCGTCGGCCGCGGTGACTTTGAAGACACCTTCCCGCACCGCTTCCGACCCGGCCGCAACACTCCCTGACTCCTTGTCTCCCCCTCTCCCCATCTGCTCTCCGTAAACCATCGCCAGATACTTGGCTGGCTCGGCTTGAATCTTCTTGATACATCCTTTGCAGCATAGATAGATCGGCTTGTCACCAACCATCACTTTGATCGGTGTGCCCATGCCGCCGAGCGGTTCATCCATCACGGGACAAACCTTTTGGGCCGCAATGGCCGCTGCGTCGGCTTGGGTTGCGGTGGTAACGGTGATTTGCGGACGTCCGGCGGCATACTTGGTCGGATTTGACTCGACCTCGCTAACACAGCCTGCACAGCAAACGTAGAGCTTCTGTCCGTTCACATCGACGGCCACTGGATCGCCCATACTACCAAGTGGCTTGCCGCTGACGGGGCAGATTTTCTGAAGTGCGATCGCTGCTGCAGCGAGTTGCTGTTCGCTCGCGGGCACCGTTGCAACTTCATTGAAGCTAACAGTGTTCCCGCCGGAGGCCTTTATGCCGACCAACTGAATATCGACGTCGATTTGTCGGCCAGCAAGCTGCGAAAGGTTCACCGGAGCCGTCAGTGCTCCTTTGCCATCGGGAAGCAAGTCGTAGCGATAACGTTTCGCGTTGCCTTCCACTCGCACCGAGACAGCACCGCGTCCCTGATCGACCGAGACTGGTTGGCCAGCGCGGTCGAAGACGAACATTTGCAGCCCGCCTTGGGAAACGATCGTTTCGATTTGCAGGTTGCCGGTTTGTTTCAAGCTGCCACCATGCGGTCCCGCTTGAGTTACTTCGCGAGCCTGCGTCATGCCCGGCATCGCGTGGTTGTGCTGAGCGTGATCGTGCTGCGATTGAATCGTTTGCCCAAACACGCTCGATGCGGTCATCGCGAGTGAGAAAGCAGTGATAATAAGTGTTCGTTTCATGGGAGAGCTCCATTGTGAAAGTCAGGACTCCATCCGTTGGGTCCGTCGGTGAGGTTGTGAATGTTAGATGCCCGAGTTGTTGATTTCTTCATGGGCAAACGAAAACTTTATGCTGCTTTCATGAGTTCCTCCTCCGGCATCGCTTCGGTACCTTCCCAAAGCTCGTCATGAAATCCGAAACGCATTTTCAATTCCAGGTAGCCGCAATAAAGCGTCGGCACGATGAACGAAGTAAACGGTTCGGCTAACATGCCACCGAACACGGGAATCGCCATCGCTCGGGCAACGTCAGCTCCACGGCCTGTCGCGATCAACACTGGAATCAACGCGGCAAGCGTCGTCACCGTGGTCATCATGCAAGGTCGAATGCGTTTGAGTCCCGCTTCGTAAACCACGTTGCGAATGTCTTCGACTGATTCGATTTTGCGTTTCTTCAAGAGTTGATGGATATAGGTCGCCATCACCACGCCATCGTCGACCGCGAGACCGAACAACGCGATAAAACCAACCCAAACTGCCGTGTTGAGTTCCACGCCCATCGTTGCAACTGCGATCATGCCGCCAGCGAAGGCGACTGGGATACCGGAGAACACGGCTAACGAAATCGAGAGGTTTCGGAACTCCATGTAAAGCAACATCAGATTGATGCAGATCACCATCGGAATGATCCACATCAAGCGTCGATTGGCTTCGATTTGATTACGGAAGCTGCCGACGGCTTCGAGGGAATAGCCGGCTGGCAATGACAACCGATTCGGGTCAGACGGAGGCAGCGACTGAGCCTCGCGGAGTTGTTCCTCGATCGCGGAAACCGATTCCAAGTCACCCTTGCTACCATTGGTCATGAAAGAAACGTGAGCGACGAGTCGACCGTTTTCGCTGTTGATTGCACCCGGACCCCAAGTCGTTTCCAGCCTTGCTAGTTCTTCCAATGGCACGACGGCCCCCGACTGCGTGACAACGGGCAAGCGTTTCAAACCGTCGATCTGTTCACGAAGGTCGCGGTTGTACCGCAGTCGCACGGGATAACGCTCTCGTCCTTCGACCGTCTTGATCAGATTCATCCCGCCGAGTGCGGTTTCGATGACTTGGTTCACCATCGACGAACTCATCCCGTACCGCGATGCCGCCTCACGATCGACCGTGAACTCGACGTAGGGTTTGCCAAGCACGATGTCGGGATTAACCGTACCGGCGTTGATCAGCGGTGACTTCTTCAATTCAGCCGAAACATTCATCGCCGCGTCAGCCAATTCGTCAAGCTGGTTTCCGTAAACTCGGATCGCCATCGGTGCCTTGATGCCGGACTGCAACATCACGACTCGGCCCTCGATCGGTTGTAACGCCGAAGCCGGCGTGACACCGGGCAATGTGGCGACGCGGTTGATTTCGTCCCACACGTCGCGAGCGGTGACGCCTTCTCGCCACTCGCTTTCGGGCTTGAGCATCACGTAGGTTTCGACCATCGCGGCTGGCGCGGGATCGAGTGCCGATTCGACGCGACCGATCTTGCCAAGCACATCTTTGACTTCGGGAATCTGACCGATGAGAACGTCTTGCGTCTGCAGCACCTGCATCGCTTGCGAGAAGCTTGCCGCTGGGTAGAGCGTCGGCATGTAGAACCAGCTTCCCTCGTCCAACGCGATCCAGTCGTCACTTTGCAAACCGATGAAGACGTGTTTGGCATCGACGTAGCCGGGGAAATCATTCAGTTCGGCACCAAAGAAGTTCGCGACCTTTTCAACTGGACGAAGTACGGTAGGCATTCCGACGTAGGCTCCCACGCCGATGATCAACAGCACCAACGGAAACGAAAGTGCGAATGCTTTGTGATTGAGCGCATGTCGTAGTCGCGCTGCGTATATCCAGCGAACGAAGCGGCTGGAAGGAATCTCTTCGATCGGCCGAATTCGTTCTCGCATCAACTGCCATCCGCCAATGAACCCGATCGTGGCCGCGATCGCGGTCACAATCCATGTTTCTAAGCCGAAGCGTTCTGCGAGTCGTGATCCCCACAGGAAATGGGACGCGGCACCGAGCAATCCGGAGAGAGACAACGCGGCAACCAGCGCGGTCGATTTTCGACGCACGCTGCTCCGCAACATCAATCGACACAAGGCGGGCACAATCGTGATGGCAGCGATCATTGCTGCAGCAATCGCGAATGTCTTCGTGTAAGCCAACGGCGAAAACAGCTTGTAGTCGCGACCGGTCAAAAAGAAGACCGGCAGGAAACTGACGATCGTTGTCGCCACGGCGGTCACGACGGCCGGTGCGACTTCGACCGTTGCTTCGTAGACGACCGCTGCGCGAGCTCGGGAGTCTGGGAGAGTGGGAGAGTGGGAGTCATCAGACATAGCTTCTCCCTGACTCCCCCTCTCCCCATCTCCCAGACTTGGCTTCTCCCCATCTCCCAGACTCCCACTCTCCCACTCTGCCAGATGCTGGTAGATGTTCTCCGAAACAATGATCGCCATGTCGACCATCGTGCCGATCGCGATCGCAATCCCCGCCAGCGACATGATGTTCGCACCGACGCCGACCACTCGCATCGCAATGAACGACATCAGCACAGCTGCCGGCAAACAGATCGCAACGACGAAACTGCTGCGAATGTGCAATAGAAACAAGAGGATGATGATCGCCGTGATGATGATCTCGTCTCGCAACGCGTGCGTCAGCGTCGCCATCGTTTCGTCGATCAGTCCGCTGCGATCGTAAACGCCGTGAATGGTCACTCCTTGCAGCGATGGTGTGATCGCGGCGATCTTCTCTTTCACTCGGTCGATTACGACTCGCGGATTTTCGCCATATCGCATCACGACCACGCCGCCGACCGCTTCGGCTCCGTTGTAGTCCAGAGCACCGCGACGAAAGTCAGGGCCAATCTGCACATTGGCAATGTCACGGACGCGAACGGGAACTCCGTCACGCTGCATGATGACGGTGTCTTCGATGTCCTCGACCGCTTTGTCTTTGTCACCGCCAGAGCCAAGGAACCCCTTGCTACGGACAATGAACTCCATGCCGGTCGTTTCGACCGTCTTAGCACCGACGTCCAAGTTCGATCCATTGATCGCCATCGCCAACTTATCGAGCGATACGTTGTGAAATCGAAGCTTGTCGGGATCGACTTCGATCTGATACTGCCGAACGTAACCGCCGATCGACGCGACCTCGCTGACCCCTTCGACCGCCTGCAACTCGTACTTCACGACAAAGTCTTGCATGCTGCGAAGTTCTGCGAGCCCCATGCCTTCATCGGGCGGTTGTAACGTGTAGTAGTAAACCTGTCCCAATCCGGTCGCGTCCGGGCCAAGTTGTGGCACGACGCCATCGGGCAACTGTGACGCCGCACTGCCGAGTTGCTCAGAAACTCGACTGCGTGCCCAATAGAAGTCAATTTCGTCCTTGAACGTGACCTGAACAAAGCTGTATCCGAACATGCTCTTGCCACGCACCGACTCCGCACCGGGAACAGCGAGCAGCGAAACGCTCAGCGGATAGGTGACCTGGTCTTCAATGTCCTTTGGCGAGCGACCCGGCCAGGGCGTCAACACGATGACTTGGTTCTCGCCAATGTTAGGAATCGCGTCGATCGGAATCGACTTGAAACTGATCCAGCCGGCAACGCTCAATCCGATCGTCAGCAGTACGACCAGCCAAGGTTCTTTAACGCAAAAGCGGATTAGGACGTTAAGCACTGCCGTCCCCTTCTGATTTCGAAGGGGAGTCTGGGAGATCGGGAGATGGGGAGAGAAGCTTGTGTTGGTCAACCACGACGTATTCGTCATCCGTCCGATAGTCACTCCCCTGCTCCCCTGCTCCCCGACTCCCCGACTCTCCCTTGCTCTTCAAATCGCACCAGTTCGACGAACCGTGAATCATCTTCACGATCATCCGAAGAATTTCTTCGTAGTATTCGTTGGCTTTTGCCGCAGTTGCTTCGTCCAAGTAGCCATGCGCGGCTGCGTAGTCCAGCCAGACTTGCGTTTCTGCTGCTTCCGCCTCGGCGATATTCAGTGTGCTACAGAAATGCTTCTCATAACGTCGCTTTCGCCAAGCCTCCGCAATGTTCGCACTCACACTCCGCGACGCCCGCCTCACTTGATCCGTCAACGAGTACATTTCCTCACGAGGAAACGCTTTCGACAGTTCAAAAACCCGTTTTCCCGCCGCAAACGATTTCTGATAGACGATCAATTCACGATGGTTTCTCACTCTCTCTTTCATTTCACGTCTCCTGGATGCATACCAGCAGCAAGCTGACGCTCGCCACTTCCAACTCCCAACTCCTTCACTCCCAACTCCTTCACTCCCAACTCCCTCACTCCCAACTCCCTCACTAGCTCCCCGCACGTCAGCATCTCACTGCCCCAATACGGGTTCTGCAAATCGCCGCCGGGCTGCATCCAGTCGCCACCTCCACCGGGAACCATCGGACAGTAGTAGTGCGTTAGCTTCACGGCCGTCTTCGGGCCACGAGCAACCGTCGCCGCTTTCAACATCGCGTGACTGACGCCGCGGTAAGCTTCGCGAGCGGTTTCCAAAGATCCATCCATGCGAGACGCCGCACGGCGGGCAATTGCGAACTTGCGTTGGGCATCGTCGGGGACGCCAGCCGACATTTCCAGTTCGCGGAGTCCTGCAATCAGAGTGTTCAAGGCGACGGGCGGAGGCGTTTGGTCGGCCGCCATCGCACATTGAATCTCGAAGTAGGCGTCGTAGGTGCGATCAAGCGTTTTACCAGCGTCGGTCGCCAGCATGACCGGGATGGAATTGGGAAGCTCAAGCGGTCCTGGCGAATAGCTCGGTGCCTTCGTCGGGTCCATCAACGATGGGTTTCCGGCGAGCTGCATTTGTGAGTCGATCAAGAAATTGCCACCTATTGCAACCGTCTCGCCAGCCGAAAGTCCTTCCACAATCACTGCTTCTTTTCGATTCATGGGACCGACCGTCACTCGGCGAATCTCAAAACGACCGGGTTCGGTTTCGACATAGATCACGCTGTTTTCACCAGCCAGAAGCACGGCGTCGCGCGGCACAGTCACGACTTGCTGCATCGGCAAAGGCTCTGATGCGAACCCGAGCTGCGACGTCGGCACCAAATCCATATCGCAAAGCGGACACGTCCCCGGTTCGTCGCGGATGACTTGCGGGTGCATTGGGCTGATGTATTTGTTCGCCAGTGCCGGATCGTAAACTTGGTCCATTGGGATTGCTGGCACGGTGACCCTAGCAGTCGCGTAGTCGCCTGGTCGCAGTTTGCCGTCGAAGTTCATGATCTCGACACGGACGCGTACCGTTCGAGTCTTCGAGTTCACGGTGGGGTCAATGAAAGCGACGCGGCCCGTGAATACTTCGCCGGGCATCGACTGAATTTCCGCTTCAACTTGTTGGCCGAAACGAACAGCCGATGCGTCGTCGGGAAACAGATCAAGCATCAACCAAACACTGCTCAGGTCGGCTACTCGGTAGAGCTTGTGTCCCGTTTTGACGTAGTCGCCTTCAACAGCCGACTTCTCGATCACTGTTCCACTCTGCGGTGACTTGATACGGATACGCGACATTGGCTTACCCGACCTCCCCAATTGGTCGATCTGACTTTCCGTCATACCCAGTTCAGTCAAATTCTCCCGAGCCATCTTGTTCAGATCGCCGCCAGAGATTTGAAAGCGACCAATCTTGCCATCGCTGTTCATGCTTGTGATGAACTCGGTTTGTGCGGTGTAGAGTTGGGGGCTGTAGATCAACGCAAGGTCGTCGCCTTCATTGACTTTCACACCGGCGTAGTTCGCGTACATCTTTTCCAAGCGGCCGTCGATGTACGCACTGATGGTCGACAGTTGGCTTTCATCGAAGTCGATCGAGCCGATGGTGCGGATCGTTCGATTGACTTCGCCCATCTTCGACATCGCGGTTTGAATACCGACCAATCGCCGTGCGGATGCTTCGATGGTGACCGAGATACCATCGCCGCCACCGCCACCTGTCGCTTCGACCAGTTCCATCGCACAGACGGGGCAGCGACCTGGTTCTGTGGACGGTGGCGTACACATCATCGGGCAGATGTACCGTTTGTCTTCGCCGCCACCGGCTTCTGCGATTGATTCGCCTTGGCCGTCCGAAAAACCATCGGCAGTCAACCACTTCGTTCGCTGTGCGACACCGAGTAAGAAAAACACAAGACCGGCGACGATGACGACCGTTGCTGCTTGCACACCAGTGCGCATGAGCCAGCGAGCTCCGCTCGTCGAAGAGGGGGAGGTGGGAGAGGGGGAGTCTGGGAGCGGAGTGGAGGAATCGTCGGCAGTGCTAACCTCTCCATGACTCCCTTTCTCCCCATCTCCCAGACTCCCTTTCTCTCCATCTCCCAGACTCAACTCATTCTCCTTCACTCCCAAATCCTCCACTACTTCACTATCTCGTTTTCCGTTTCCACTCATGACTGAACTCGCGATCATTGCCGCCACGCAAACGCGGTCGGCAAATCAAAGGGTGACGCGATCAAATCGCGTAGGGATTGCATCTGGAAAGACTTCACACGGAACGTGCGCGCAGCATCATTCGCGTGAAAGCCAACTTGAACACGAAGAGCGACGCGCGCAGCTCTCCTATCGAGACAACGCTAAATGCGCCAGATGCAAAGAAACCGCTGAGAGAAATGCGGTGAGTGATCGCCGATCGGCAATCGTGACATCAATTGATCTGGACGAATTGAAAGTCCAGCCTCGGATGCAACGTGATCCAAGTACGCAATCACGACTAATTCACGAACCTGGGGGACAGGTACGTGATGTGGTGCCGGTGCTAGTGGTTCTGATCGAATGCCACACATGCACGATGACAACGCAACTTGGTCCTCAGCCAATTTCTCGTCGTCGGATTTCGGTGGCTCAGGAACGACATCGGAGATTTCGCCGAACAATTCATCGTGCGTGGGGCGTTCAGTTTTCTTCGTGCAGCAACTGTCGGCGTCCTTTTTGTTGCCACTACAGCAACCGCACAGATCGCCGTCCGCTTTCACTTCACAGCATTTGCATGCGTGGCAGACCGTTTTGGCCTCGCAGCACTGACCTTGAGCACAACTTCCCTGCGCAGCAACCAACACCATTGGCTGAATCGCGATTGCAGCGATCAGACAAAGATTAACGGCGATGCGAATTAGGGGGGAGTTGCTCACTGTGACCTTCCGAAAATTATACCCATACCCGGTATGTGACTAATATCGGTTATCTGGCCGAAAAGTTCAATAGGAATTAACCGGTTAGGTAAACTTTGACAGCTCAATTATAACTCATCAGGACACCAGCGTCATGAATCGGCAATCTTTTTCACTCGGGACAACCCGAGCAAAACGCTTGCTGCTAGCAGCATTGGTTGCCGGGTCGGCGACCGGTTGTGCCTCCCAGCGTGGTGTTCAGGTTGGAAAATCCACTATTCCGGCCGCCGTATCGAACCCGGATTCGGTCGCGATCAGCGACGTCGACTGGCAACAAGTCCTTAGCGGGCCGGAAACAAGGGGCGTTCAGCCCGCCGCCTACAACGACGGGATAGTAATCGCATCGCCCGCTATCTTCGATCAACCACTCAAGGAAGAGGGTAAACGAAGTTTTGGAGACTTTCTGCAACTCGATCCGCCCAAGGAAGATGGGGAGAAGGCGAGCCAGGGAGATGGGGAGAAGGAAGAAGAGGACAGAGGGAGACAAGGAGACACGGAGAGCGATGAAGATGAAGGAATAGTCACCGACTCCGAGGCTTCCGATCGCCCAGACTCCCAGACTCCCACTCTCCCTGACTCCCCCTCCCCCAACTCGCCTTCTCCCAACTCGCGTTCTGCTCCCGTCGAGTACTTCGTTGCCGAAGCACTGTCGCGGCATCCAAAGATACTCGCAGCTAGGCAGCGCGTCGCTGCAGCAACCAACGTCATCCCGCAAGCTAAGGCATTGCCTGACCCGTCATTCAACAATACTTTCTGGCCATTTCAAGACCAAGCTCTGCAAACCGCTGGCGGCCGTGTCGGTCACCAGATGTCGATCAATCAAGCAGTGCCCTATCCAGACAAATTGAAAACGAAAGCCGTAATCGCGAGTCGTGAAGTGCTAATCGCCCAAACCGAAGTCGACGCAATCGAGCGAGAGATTGCCGAATCGGTACGTTTAGCCTACTACGAAGTGTGGTTTGCAACGCGAGCGATCAAGATCATTGACGAGACAAAAGAGCTTGTGGCCGACTTGACCGACGTTGCCGAAGCACGCTACCGCAGCGGCGGCTCGCAACAGGATGTTTTGCGTGCCCAACTCGAAACCGACCGACTTGATGATCAGCTTGTCGCACTTCACAAACAAAAAGAACTCGGACAAGCGGATTTAGCGACATTGCTTCAGCAGCCAGTGGCGATGATGCCAGAAGCCAGTGCCGAGCTATCAACAATCGAGACTCCGCAGCAAATCGAAGCATTGATCGCCTTGGCCGAGCAGTGCAACCCGAAGCTACGCGGCCTCGCATGGGAAATCCAACGCGATCGTGACAAGCAAACGCTGGCATGTCTACAAAAATATCCTGACTTCAATGTTGGAATCAATTGGAGTTTGATTAGCGACGACCATAAAGTCCTCAGTCCTGTCGCCGACGGTCACGACAATGTTAGCCTTAGTTTTGGAACAACACTTCCAATTTGGCGAGATAAAATCAACGCAGGCATTCGTGAGGCATCGCACCGAACCAGCAGCACGACCCGCCGACTGGAAGCGGAACGCGACGAGCTTTACGGAAAAATTCGCCGCCTGATCGTCCAAGCCGACGCCCTGGTCGAGCAACGCAACATCTACGAAGATCGCATCATCCCGCGAACCGAAGACACACTCAGACTGTCAATCGCCGACTACCGAGGCAAACGCACGGACTTCTTCACGCTGATCGAAACCTACCGCGAGCTGCTAATGTTCGAGACCCAGCTCGCCCGCATCGACGCCACATTAGCGGGTACGATTGCCCAGTTGGACCGAACAGTGGGTTGCCCTCAATAAGAAGCAAGGGAGTTTGGAGTGAAGCAGACTGGAGAGCACAGATCCCTCCTTCTTCACTCCCAACTCCCGTCTATCAACGTTCGCAACTCCCGGCGTGCCCGGTTCAACCGCGAACCGACCGTCCCTTCGGGAATTCCAAGCGTAACGGCGATCTCCTGGTATGACAATCCGCTTTCTTCCTTGAGCGTGAAGATCGCTCGCAGTTCGGGATCGAGTCGGTCGAGGGCGGTTCGTACCGTCGCCGCACGCTCGTATTGTTCGACCTGATCGATGTGTCGAGCGGTCGGTTCGACGACGAGTTCTTTTGTTCGCCGGTGCTTTTCACGACGCAGATGCTGCAACGCTTCGTTGGTGGCCAGTCGGTATAGCCAAGTCTCAAACTTCGACTCACCGTTGAATTGATCGAGCTTGGTGAACGCTCGGACAAACGTTTGTTGGGTCAGGTCGTCAGCGTCCTGCTGGCCGACCATCCGAACCATCAAGCGGAAAACGCGATCCGATGTCGCTTCGTAAATCAGTCGCTGCGCAGTACGATCCCCAGCCGCTGCCGACTGGACGTCTTGCTGCGAAAGGTAATGGGATGCGGATTTTGCACGCGGCGGCTCCATCACACCATTATAACAATACCCTACCAGGGTAACAGCCTACAGCCTACAGCATGCTGGCATGGTATTTGCGAAGCCGATTGTAGTGTTGCCTTCTAGCCGCCACGTCTTCAAAGAAGTTGGCGGCCAGAAGCCACCATTACGATGAATTCCGTCCTACGACAAAGCGGCAAAGTATGAGCGACGAAAAATCGGGCAAGAATCAGTACAAAGAAAACAGTCTCTCCTTAACCGGCTCGGTTGCGATGGGTACGGGCGTGATGATTGGTGCAGGAATCTTTGCTCTAACTGGGCAAGTGGCCCAACAAGCGGGCGGTCTCTTTCCATTAGCGTTTCTTGCTGCCGCCGTTGTCGCCGGATTCAGCTCGTACTCGTATGTAAAGATGGCGCAAAAGTATCCATCGGCTGGCGGCATCGGCATGTTTTTGATGAAAGCCTACGGCAAAGGAACCATCACGGCTGGCATGGCGTTACTGATGTACTTCTCGATGGTGATCAATGAAAGTCTCGTCGCAAGGACCTTCGGGACCTACACGTTGCAACTGATGAGCGTGGAGGACACGACGTTTTGGGTTCCCGCTCTCGGCGTCGGATTATTGATCTTTGTGTTCCTGATCAACATTCTGTCTACAAGTTTTATTGGGAAGTTTTCGATGGTGACGGCGGTCATCAAGATCGGCGGCATTCTGATTTTTGCGGGAGCTGGTTTGTACGTTTCCGGGTTGTCTTTCGACGCCGTCGGGGTAACGGAACGAACGACAAGTACGAGTTTTCTATCCGCGACGGCGCTAGCACTGCTCGCCTACAAGGGATTTACCACAATCACTAACAGCGGATCGGAAATCAAAGAACCGAAGAAGAACATCGGGCGTTCGATCATCTGGTCACTATCGATATGTTTAGTTGTCTATCTGCTCGTCGCTTTGGCCGTGTCTGGCAACCTAAGCGTTTCGCAGATCATTGAGCACCGCGACTATGCGTTGTCCAAGGCCGCCGAACCAGCGTTTGGGCAATGGGGACGCTACTTTACCGTGGGATTAGCGGTCATTGCGACCATCTCGGGGCTGTTGGCAAGTACCTTCGCAGTGTCTCGGATGTTGGCGATGCTTAGCGAAATGAAACTCGTACCGCACAAACATTTTGGGATGCCGGGCGACATTCAAAAGCACACACTTGTTTACACGATTGTGATTGCCATCACGCTAACAATCTTCTTTGACCTTGGCCGCATCGCATCTCTTGGGGCGATCTTTTACATCGTCATGGACATCGCGATCCACTGGGGCGTGCTGCGCCACTTGAAGAACGAGGTCAACGCTAACGCGGCGGTGCTGATCACTGCAATCATCCTCGACGTTGTCATCCTGGGAGCATTTGTCTGGATGAAGGCGACCAGCGACACATTGGTGATTTGGGTATCGCTGATTGGATTTGTCGTGATCTTTGCAGGCGAACGCGTGTTTTTGGCTCACATGGAGCCCACCCAGGAAGAACAGGAGTAAGCATCTAAAAATGGAATTTATTCCGTCTTCAAAATTCGGCCTGATTTTGACTAAGAGTTAGTCCTCGCAAACTGTCGTCACCACTGTTATCAATCACGACGTCGAGCGATCCAGTTAAGACAAAGCCATCAACTTGGTGGTCTCGCAGAATTTGTCTCATCCAGTTTGACTGCTCACGTTATGATCCTGGTGGACTTCAACAGTTATGTGAACGATCCCCGAGTCTTGCGGGATCGCTTGTTTGTACAGCTGCACTTCAAGTGGATCGCTGGTAGCAATCGACATGATGAGGCTGTACATGCCGGGGCCGATTTGCCACAGATGCAGATCCACAACGTCCGCTCCCTGAATGTCGGCGATGTTGCGCCGGATTAGTTCTTGTAGTTCTTGTGGCCCCTGATGATCTAGCAGTACGGCGATTGTCATTTTCAATAAGCCATAAGACCAACGAGCCACCAGTACCGCACCAACAATGCCCATCACGGGATCAAGCCAATTCAGTGCGTAATACTTACCAGCGAGCAGCGCGAATATCGCCAGCACCGATGTCAATGCGTCTGCTAAAACATGTAGATAAGCGGAGCGAAGATTGTGATCATGTTCATGATGATGCGAGTGATCGTGTGCGTGTTCATCATGGTGCTCATGGTCATGGTGATGCCCGTGGTCATGGCCGAGTACCAAAACAGACAAGCCGTTTACGACAAGTCCGAAGACGGCCACCATCAGAGCTTGGTTGAAAGCAATCGGTAAAGGTGCGAACAGTCGTCCGACGCTTTCCCACGCCATCACAAGTGCGAACGCGGCTAATAGGATCGCTCCGGTAAAACCTGCCAACGAATTGACTTTTCCAGTACCAAAACTGAATCGCTTGTCGTGAGCGTACCGCCGAGCGTAAACGTAGGCAATCATCGAAATCATCAGGGCGCTTGCATGCGAAGCCATGTGCAGGCCATCAGCTAACAACGCCATCGAACCATAAATGATGCCCGCGACAATCTCAAGGATCATCGTCGTGAACGTCATTGCAATGACAATTAGAGTTCGGAACTCGCCGGGTTTCTTCTTATCTTGACCAAAGGAATGGTCGTGTTCCCATTTGTTCATATTGACCTCATTAGCGTAAATCGTACGAATGCGTTCTATTGCAATTTGTTGGGAATGTTTGCGGGTCGATAGGGTTCTAGGTGAACAAGGACGTCTCGGAGAAGGCCATGCTCACTGAGCAACGCCTCCTTGGCGGCATGTCCGATCGCGTGGCCTTTCTCAACCGTTGCTTGTGGATCCACTTGAACGTGAATGTCAGCAAAATATTCTAAGCCTGATTTGCGGACCCGAAATTTTTCAATGTCTTTCACTCCTTCGACTTTTATTGCTGTCATTCGCATTTGATCTACCAATTCATTGTTTGCTTGAACATCCATTAATTCATTAGTGCTTTGTTGCAACAACTTGATAGCGGTCCAACTGATCGCTGCAACAACAAATAATGCAGCGATTTCATCGGCCCAAATATATTGCGGCCCACCAACGCGAACGATTCCTAAACCGACTAAAACAGCCAGCGAACACAACGCATCGCTGCGATGATCCCACGCATTCGCAATCACAGCACTTGAGCCGGTTCGACGGCCGATTCGCATCTTATATCGGTACAAGCTCTCCTTAATCGCAGCATTTCCACCGGCGATCCAAAGCGTCCAAATCGGCGGGAGCGGATGCGTCGTTGAGAATCGCCCAATCGCTTCCCAGCCAATCCAAACCGCAGAGACAAGAATGAGCACCGCAACATTCGATCCGGCAACCGCCTCAATTCGTGTGTGTCCGTAAGGATGCTCTGAGTCGGCGGGCTTCTGAGCCACACGAAGCGCAAACAGCACGACGAGCGATGTCAACACATCTCCCATCGAATTGGCTGCATCGGATATCAACGCGAATGAATGCCCTAGCAAGCCACCGACCAGTTTGACGACTGCCAAACTGAAATTGACGACCAATCCCAGAACGGATGCGGCGGTTGCTTCTCGATAGGCATTCGCGGTTGATGGTTTCATGATGAAATAAATACACTTGGTGGTTCGATAACGACGCCAGAATCGAAACAATGTAAGCTAAACGAAGTGGCGAGGACAATCGCTCTTCAACTCCCGACAGAGCAAACAATGGCAGAATGCTAAGATGACAACGGCGGTTCTCTTTGTGTCGACTTGGCGTGGCATAAAACGTGCAGTCTGTGCGAATTGAAATCTCAGACAAATTCCTAAGGACAACTCGTAGATCGGAGTCTATTACGCTACGCTTTACTAACCGTATTTCGCCGCACCCACCCCGATCGAGAATAATCAGTGGAATGAATTCCAATCTACAAATTGTCATCCTTGGTGGCGGTTTCGCTGGCTTGCAAGCTGCCAGATCGCTTCGCCGTGCAAACGTCGATCTAACTATTATCGATCGACGCAACTTCCATTTGTTCCAACCGTTGCTTTATCAAGTGGCAACCGGCGAGCTTTCGCCAGCGAACATTTCTGCGCCGCTTCGTGCATTACTTCGGAAACAAAAAAATGCTCGCGTGTTGCTGGGCGAGGTGCAAGTTGTTGATTTGAATAACAAAGTCGTTTGTTTGACGGATCGAGAGATTGCGTATGACTATTTAATCGTGGCGTTGGGATCAGTCCACCATTACTTTGGGCATGATGATTGGGAGAAGATCGCACCAGGACTGAAGACGATCGAAAACGCGACCGAGATTCGACGCCAATTACTGGGAGCGTTCGAGGCTGCGGAACGAAGTCCTAATCCTGACGAGATTCGCGACCTATTGACGTTCGTCATCGTCGGTGGCGGACCGACTGGTTGTGAATTGGCAGGAGCGATTGCCGAGATTGCTCGTCATACTTTGAAAAACGATTTCCGCACCATCAACCCCGCTGACGCTCGCATCGTGCTGATCGAACCGAGTGAGTACCCGCTGGACGTTTACGCACAACCGCTGCCGGGAAAAGCCGCTCAGCAATTACAGCGACTGGGAGTCGAGGTGATTAGTCGTACGCGGGTGACCGGCATCCATCAAACGCACGTCGAGTTATTGACCGAAGGGAAAGAGCAAGCGTGGCGAATCAACACGCGAACCGTGTTGTGGGCCGCTGGCGTGAAGGCATCGCCGATTGCAGCGAGTTTATTGAGGCAAACAGAACTGACATCCGCTCGCGGGGGACGTATTCCGGTCCAGAACGATACGTCACTGCAGTCGCACCCAAACGTCTTCGTTCTCGGTGATTTGGCTTCGTTCAATCACGACGAGAAAGGCGACTTGCCCGGTCTCGCTCCTGTTGCGACTCAGATGGGAGCCCATGCAGCAAAATGCATCATTGCCGACTTAAACGAGAGACCTCGAACGGCGTTTCACTATCGCGACCGAGGCAGCATGGCGGTGATCGGCCGCTACAGCGCAGTCGGAGTGATTGGTGGTTGGAAGTTTTATGGCTTCGTCGCCTGGTTCCTTTGGCTAGCGGTCCATCTAATGTACATCACGATGTTTCGCAACCGCATGTTGGTGTTGGTTCAGTGGGGATGGACGTTCTTGACCCACGATCGATCGGCGCGACTGATCCTCGACGGGCCGACCCCCCGTATCCCGCAACTGGCCGAGACGACGGGTTGGGACAATGATCCTGCGATGCCGCATGTGGAATCAACCGAAAGGTAGATCGGATTTTATTCCGATTGCGGCGTCGTCAAGTTACAGAGATCCTCAATATCGTCGCTACGGTACACCTCCGATTCGCCGCAAGGAGACTCAAGAGTGACCGCTAAGCTGAATTGATCGAGGTGCGTGTAATTCACAGACAACGCCTTAACAGTCATCCCTTGGATGATTCGCCACGACGCACAAAGTATCGCAGGGCAATGATCGAAACGAGTGCTTCCAGAAACGCATCCGCCTCGAATGGAGAGTGCCGGCTTTCTACGTCGTGGAAACCAGGGATCGTTGCGTGCCGACGCAGTGTACCATGTTTTTCAGTTCGGCGAACAAGTTGATACGCCGGTGGCTGGTGATTGGAATGGTGACGGGATTGACCAAATCGCCGTCTTTCGTGGTGTTCAGTGGGACCTCGATCAACTGGGTTCAAACAAAGTCAAGGGAATCACGACTACTCTCTTTGAACATGGACTTTTGTCTCTCCTTGAACATGACTTTCGTCCCAAAAACTGATGAGTCCAGAAAAACATTTTCACTGGGGGAGGTGCGGCACTTGCACCACATCCGACATGGGGGGGTATCATGAATTCAAGCAAGGGGGTTTTCTCGTCGTTCGCGAGGCTCCTTTTCACGTCTCCTCCTGTACGGGCCAGAAAAATGAAACGCATCGCTATTGGTTCTCTCTCGATCGTCGCAATGCTCTGTGTTGCACCCAACGCTGACGCACAATGGGTTGTCCCTCACACGACCACTCATAATCACAGCGTTCCACACACAACAACACACACTGATTACTATCAACACGGCAACCACATTGATGCGGTGCCGCACACCACCACGCATATCGATCAAGTGCCCCACACTACAACGCACTTTGATCAGTATCCGAATTCCGGTGGACAAATATATCGATCGCAGCGGCCTGTGATTACACAGGGCTATATCCAAGGACAAGGGCAAACCTATATCCAACGGCAAGGGCGAACCTACATTCAAGGACAAACCTACCCGAGTCAAGGTCATGTGACATATCCTCAGAATGGGGTTTATCAACAAAACTACAACCAACGCTATCAATCTTTCCGACCTGCGACGTCACATCTGCACCCATCAACGCACACCGACTATGTGCCACATACAACGACCCATACGGACTACTACCGGCATGGCAATCACATTGATGCAGTACCGCATACGCAGACGCATGTTGACGCTGTGCCGCATACGACTTGGAATGTTCATCACGGACATTAGTTCATAGGCGATTCAAGTTCAGCAATAATAGCATGTGGCGAAACTAATCGCCACATGCTTTTTTGCGTTGTGTTCTCTCGCCTTTTGAAAACCAACTTAAGATCTCACAACGATCTGGTTGGTTATTGAAGTGCCTCCCGGCGTTGTTCGAGCAATTGCTGAGGCAAGTGTTCGCTCGTCATGATTCCCGACGGTCCCGCTTAAGATAACACCGCCTGTCGAACCAGCCGAAACTTGTACGTATCGCAGCCTCATTCTCTTGAGTGCTTGCTGAACTCGTGTTGATATATCTTGACTCATAGTCTTCCGGGGCCACTGGGGCGTCTCAATCGTGAAACAAATAAATCAGATTGACGACACCGTTTCGTTGGAAACACCGTGTTTTTAGGGGATTTATGTTTTGGCATCGTGGATGCAACTGAAGGTGGCATGGGCAGACGTTACTGCCGCTCCTTTCTCCTCCCTATGGATACTGAACATGAAACGACTTTTCGCTATCGCCGCGATTGCTGCTGGAATAACCTTCTTCAGCTTTGACACTCAGGTTTCTGCCTATGACCATTTTGGTGGGCATCATGGCCGCATTTACAACCAATACGGGCAGGGCGGCTACGGGCACGGAGGTGCTCATGCTTATGCGCCGAGCCGCGGACATGGCTCGCATTATGGCGGGACCATTTATGGATCGGGATACGGTTACCAACCGAGTTATCGCGGTGGCTACATTCAGAACCGTGGTTCGTATAGTCACGGCGCAAATTACGGACACGGTGGTGGATTGCACCTTGATGTCGGACGCTTGCACCTTGGTATTGGCGGCCACCACTAGTTCTTGGAAAAACGATCGCGTGAATCAGTTCACAATCGCTCCGCGAGTTATCTTGCGGGGCTTTTATTCTTTAGGGTTTGGCAACCCTAAGTTGGTTCTTGACGCTGGTGACGCCTGGCGTCGTCGAGGCTATCGACGCGACAAACGCACGATCGTCGGACGTTGCGACCGAACCAATTAGTTCGGCGACACCCTGTGAATCGACGGTAACCTGTAGGTGTGGAAAGCCAAATCGTACGAGGGTGTTTATCAGTCGCTGTTCGATCGTGTTTTCGTTCACAATTGTTCCAGCCGTGAAAGCATCATTTCGCTGCCTTTAACAAGATTGCTTCATACCTTGCCCAACGTCGGAAGTTTCGTTTCATGATCCTCGCAACGAAGTAGAGAGCGACACCCGTTGCCAAGATGTAATACCACGCCATTTCAACTGCAATCGTGCCCTCTTGCATTCGGTGCATCAAGAATTCCAAACTAGGAAACGCAATTGCGATGACAGCGAATGCGGTTGATTCAGCACGAATGACCTTGGGCCAATTCATCGGTAACTCGGCTCTCCGCCATCGTCTCAGGCGAGGCAGGACGGCGGGCGTCTTCGCTGCCCAGCGAACAAAATCCGGCCCGAACTTACGCCTCAGGAACGCTTCTTCCGCAAACATGATTCGCTCGTAGTACAACGCAAATAATGCGATGAACAATGCAACGAGCCAAGGGGAACACGAATGCAAGACGATCCCGAAGGCGATCAAAAAGTTGCCTAGGTACAAAGGATGACGCAGCACCGAGTAGAAGCCTGATGTATTGAGTGTCTCAGCAATTTGCTCTTCGGTATTCCGTCCCGACGTCCCTTGCGCCGCATGTCCCACGGTATGGCATCGGACGAACAAGCCTAGTAGGGAAAACCAAAGGCTGAACATTCCCCAGGCGAAATGTAAACTCGGATTCGTTTCAATCGCTGGATAACGGATTGCTGCGACCACGATTAGCGGTAGGAACACGAATGGCAGATAACTTCGCCATCGAAACAACGAAATACCGGAGCGTTCAAATTCTTCAATCAAAGGCATGACGGAATTTCCTATAACTTTCAATCAAGATAATGGCGGCCTCCGGCATTGCGCGGTGGGCGACGCAACCGGAGACCTCGCCGCTCGCTACGATGTGCAGCAAACTACTGGAGACTATCGCAGATCGGAATTCGATCCACCGTAAGCTGTTGCTGGGATTGCCAGATTCAATTCCGGCCTATGCTAGTGATCGTGACCAGCGTGATCATGATCGTGTGCTAATTCACCACGATAGGGGGTGCCGTTGATGGTCACCATCAGCTTCGGTGCTGCCGATTCATCGTCGATATGTCCGACCAGTTCAGCATCTGAGAGCGAGAAGCGGGACGATTTGCCACTGGGGTCCGCGGCGTCAGCAGACGCAGCGAGCTTGAATTGCTCGGGGGTTCCATCGTGCAACAGGTTAATTGTCACTTCCTTTGCATCGATTGGCACTGCTTCGGTTGCGGGACCGTTCAAAATATAGATCGTTACGGAATCTTCATCGTGAACGAGTTCTGCGTGGTATTCCTCGTTACCAAGTTCGATCAAAGAGCCATGATGTGGGCCTTCGGTTGGGTGAACGTGAACATCGACAGTTGTTGGCGGAGGAGCGTCCATCGTAATTGATGAATCATCCGTGCCGGAAGACGTCGTTTCGGATTTCTTGTCACCGCAACCTGACACGAAGACCGTGATTACAGCAGCGAAGAGAGTGTAGTGATAGGAGCGCATTTGTTTTTCTCTTTGTAAAAAAGTGGGGAGTCTGGGAGTTTGGTAATCTCCAATTTTCAATCTGCAGTCATCAATTCCTTAGAGCTCGTGTTGGGTTTCAAAGCCATTCTGCTTCAGCCAACCCATCCACTGATCGGCGGTATTGTGATCGGCGACGTGGATGTCTCGCCATGTTGGTGCGCGAAAGCGAATGTCGCTGTGGTTACCGTGATTCTCGACGACAACCTCAACACCAATCTTCTTAAGCTGGTCCAACATCTGAGCCTCTTCAGCCGATCCGTTACCGTGTAACTGCTTCCACTTCACCATACGGAACTCGACCGCTTCGGGGCCTTCCGCGAAAGTGGGGTCCGCGTGCGCATGAGAAACGTCAAAGCCGGATGCCTTTAACCAACCTGACCACTGCTCCGCCATCTTGTGATCTTTCACCGCAAGTGTCTTCCACTGGGCACAGCGATAACTCACATCACTGTGTCCCGCGTGAGAGCCTTGCTTGACCTCGCAGCCCATTTTCTTAACCGTCGCTGCATGTTGTGCCGCCTTATTGGCGTCGTCAAAGTGCATCGCCTTCCACTCCGGTAAGTAATAGGCGAGCGACTCGCCACCGTGGTCGTGGTCACCATGTTCATCATGATCGTGGCCCGCATGATCACCATCCGCATGATCGTGGTCATGTGCTTGGCCAAAGGCTTGACCACCAACGGTCGCCATGGCACCACACACCAAAACAGCCGCAAAACGTTTTACTATCTTCTTCATACTTCTTCTCCAAAGGGAAAGGGAAAGGGAAAGGGAAAGGGATTTGGGATTTGGGATTTGGGAATTTTCTTCAATCTTCAATCTCACTCTTCTTCAAGTTCGATTTCATTTGACGACTCGCTCACAACGCTCGCCGCCGACTTCATTCCAAATAGCCAGAACAGTGCAGGATGAACAAAGAAGTCCAACATCGTTGAACTAATCAGGCCACCCAAAATCACTGTCGCAACTGGGTACAAGATTTCCTTGCCCGCTTCGCCAGCGGACATCACTAACGGGACCAGCCCGATGCCGGACGTCAATGCCGTCATTAACACAGGTGCGAGTCGCTCTAGCCCAGCACGAATGATCATCGATGGCGTGAACTGCTCGCCCTCGTGCTGAACTAAATGTAAGTAGTGCTGTAACAACAAAATGCCGTTTCGAGATGCAATGCCAGCCAACGAAATGAATCCAACCATCGCGGCAATCGTCAACGTCTGGCCCGTTAATACCAGCGCGGCCACCGAACCAATAAATGCCATCGGTAACGCCGCCATCACTTGGAACGCCAAGTTGATAGAACGAAATAGGGTGTAGAGAACCATGAACACGCCAATCATCGACATGAAGAACAAGACAGAGATGATCCGACTGGCCGTCTTCTGGCTTTGAAATTGGCCACCATACTCGACAAAGTAGCCCGTTGGTAAAGTCGCGACGATTGGCTGAATCATCTTCTGGATGTCAGTGACCACATCGACAACACCTCGCTCCGACACATTGCACTGAATCACGACGCGCCGCCGTACGTTTTCACGATTGACGACGTTGGGTCCACCCGATTCATAGATCTTCGCCAAACTCGTCAGCGGCACCATGCCCCCTTCGGGAACCTGGACTGACAACCTCTTCAATTCATCGAGGTCTTCCCGGTAATCCTCTTTCATGCGAACGAGCAAATCGAACGTCCGCATGCCATCGAGCACTTCCGAGACGACTTTTCCATTCATCGCTGTTTGGATGTACTCGTTCACTTGCGCCGTCGTCAGACCATACTCCAGTAGCCGATCGCGGTCGAGTTCGATACGCAATTGTGGAATGATGACTTGCGGTTCCACCAGTGCATCGGTGACGCCGGGCACCAGTTCCATTTCCGCTTTGATTATTTCCGCTTTCTGTCGTAGCAGATCCAAGTCATCGCCATAGATCTTGATTCCGACTTGTGCTTTGACGCCCGAAAGCATGTGCGAGATCAAATGGGCGATCGGCTGTTCGACCGCCGTCACAATACCAGGAATATCCTCCATCGACTCGCGTATTTCCGTCAACTGTTCTTCGCGAGTCCTTGGCGAATCTGGGTCCATCTCGATCAGCATCTCGGACATGTTGACGCCTTCGGCATGTTCGTCCAATTCGGCTCGTCCTGTCCGCCTGGCAAACCGTTGCACGTCTTCGATCTGCATCAGTGTATCCTCGACCGACTTCCCGATCGCGTTGGATGCAGCGAGCGAAGTTCCTGGAGGCAGAACCACATTCAACTGAATCGTTCCCTCATTGAATGGTGGCAAAAAATCTTTTTCTAATCGTGATGCGAAGATCGCTGCAATCGCAACCATCAAGAGAGTGACCAGCAAATTGAAACGCGGAAAGGTCAAACTGAATCGAATCACTTTATCGGCCACCCATTTGAGACCTCTCAGAACAAAGCCATCTTTCTCTTCTTCACTTCCCTTGCTCAGCCCCAGCAGCCAATAAGACAAAACAGGAGTGACGGTTAACGAGACGATCAATGACGACAGGATCGAGACGATGTACGCAACTCCGAGGGGTGCGAACAGTTTTCCTTCCATGCCACCAAGGGCAAATAGCGGGATAAAGACAAGGATCACGATCATGGTGCCGAACACGATCGACCGACGGACCTCGGTACTGGCACGGAACACGACCAACAGCGGATTGAGCGGAGACCCGGCGGCGCGGTTTTCTTTCAGTCGCCGGAAAATGTTCTCCACATCGACGATCGCATCATCCACCAATTCGCCCATTGCGACGGCAATGCCGCCCAGTGTCATCGTGTTGATCGATAATCCAAAAATGGCGAAAACGATCGATGTCATCATCAGTGATAGCGGGATGGCCGTTAACGTGATGAACGTGGTGCGCAAGTTGAGCAAGAACAGAAACAGAATAACGACGACCAAAAGACCACCGTCTCGGAGCGCTTCGATGACGTTCTCGATAGCACGATCAATGAATGCTTTTTGCGAATAGACCGTCGACAATTGTGTTCCGTGGGGCAGCGTCGGTTTGAGTTCCTCGATCGCCTTGAAGACTTCATTGGTGACCTCTCGCGTATCTGCACCAGGCTGCTTATTGATCGTAAGCACGACCGCAGGCCCACCACGCCAATTATCGAATGAAGATTGTTGATTGCCGATTGAAGATTCAGCTAAATCCTCAATCCTAACGAAAGCAGAGCTATCGCCGCGTTTGACCTGTGCTCCTTCGACGACATCTGCGACTTGGGACAGCAACACTGGGCGGCGGTCACGAATTTTGACTGGAACTTTCTTCAAATCCTCCAGAGTTCTGATACGACCAAGTGCCCGAACCAACAGTTCACTGGGACCTTGCTGGTCAAGATAGCCGCCTGTTGCGTTTTCGTTACTTCCAGCAACGGCTGTTTCAATTTCCTGCAACGTCACGCCGAGTCGCAACATTGCATCGGGATCGACAAGTACTTGAAACTGTTTCCGCTGCCCGCCCATCGTGAAGACTTGAGAAACACCGGGAATCGTGAGCAATCGCTGCCGAACGACCCAGTCGGCGGTGGTCCGCAGTTGCATCGTGTCGACATTCGGGTCATCACTCCACATCCCCAGCATCAGGATCTGGCCCATAATCGACGAGACCGGGGCCAGTTGTGGAGCGATACCAGCGGGCAAACGATCTTGGATCATCTGCATTCGTTCCGCCACAATTTGTCGATCCGTATAGACATCCGTCCCATAAGCAAACTCGACATAGATGACCGAGATTCCGACGCCGGATGAACTGCGAACTGCTTCGACGCCGTTCGCCCCGTTCATGGTTGTTTCGATCGGGAATGTAATCAGCGACTCTACCTCCTCAGGTGCCAGTCCTGGCGCTTCGGTCATAATCACCACTCGCGGGCGGTTGAGGTCAGGAAAGACATCGATCGGCATGACTATCGTTTGCCAAGTTCCATACGCAATAAGGAATAGAGCGACTGCGATGACAAGCAGGCGTTGGCGAAGAGCGAAGCGAATGACGGAGTTTAACATTGAAGATTTACGATTGAAGATTGTAGATTGAACAACGCAGACTGAAGAATGCAGATTGAAGGAAAAAATCTTCAATCTTCAATCGTCAATGGTTATGTCCTGCGTGTGGATCGGCACCGCCGCCGGACTTGTTCTTCACCGCCATTTGCATCTGATGTGCGGCCTTCAGGGCAATGACGTCGCCTGGATAGATTGAGCCATCATTGGCGATCACGGCTGAGGTTTGATCGCGATGCTTGACATGGACAGGGATGCGGTCGAACCGGTTGCCGTTTCGCTGGAACACAAACCAGTCTGCTCCGTCCTTCACCACCGCATCGACCGGAACCACGATTTCGTTCTCCCACTGCTCAACCGGTATTTGCAATTCAAGCCGTTGGCCCAATCGATATTTCCAGTCAAGATAGCGTTGCCCCTGAGTCGTTGTCTCATCACGGATAATTTCATTTGGGAGCTCAACAAATACCGATAGCGTGCGAGAACTCGGGTCAATTGCGTTGGCGACAAACGCAAGTTTCAACCCGCGAACGATTTCTGTTGCAGTGGCATTTTTGAACACCGCGTCAATGGACCATCCTCGTTTGACTGCTTCGTTGATCGCCGCCATATCGTTCTCGAACGCCTTGCCTTCGATAAACAACTCGCTGTAGTCAGAAAGCGAACAGAGTTTGTCACCGGCAACGACTGCTTGGCCTTTATGAACTTGCAAGTCCTCGACCACCAAAGGCCGATGTTCGTGACCCTCAGATTTGAGAATTGCCGGCGGTGCTGCGATCTGACTCGCTGGCATTGCAAACGCGACCGGTCGCACTGGAGCCTGGCTCAGTCGCAGTTCCCGGTCCTCTTCTTCGTCGTGCTCATGGCGATCAATGTCAGGAACCATGACTTTCAATTCTTGCAACAATCGACCGTTTGTTCCAATTTGCTCGATCTGGCGATCCGATAAACCGTGCATCCGAAGTGCTTCACGTTGTGCTCGCAGAAGTGCATCCAATTTCTCTTTGGCATAACGACGCTCCAATAGTGACTTGCCCGAAACCGCACCGCTACGAGTCGCCTCTTCTAAGCGAGCGATCTCTCGGTTTTCAACTTCCAATTCGCTTAACGTCTTGAGGTACTCTGTTTGCTTGTCAACCAATTCTTCGTAGGTCAACCGGACTTCCATCAACAATTCGCCTGGCATGACCGCTTGCCCCGTGACCGCATGAACGTGAGTAACCACTCCATTGAGCGGCGATGCGACAACAACCTGGGACCGCCCCGGCTTTGCAACGATGACTGACGGTACCGTAATGGATCGACGGTAGGTCGACAGTTCGATGGGTCGCAAGTACTCCGGTGTTAAGCCTAGATTTTTGATCGCCTGGACAGTCAGGTTCAGCGACTCATTCGCCACTGGTGCAGGCTCGGCATGGTCATCGTGCCCATCTTCGGTTGCAGTCCCACGGTGCGACATCAGCGTCGAATCAACCCAATTCGATATCGGTGGCCACCATGTGCTGTAAGTCAAACCAGCGACTATGACAACAATGACACCGACAACCAGCCGAATAGCGGGCCAAGGTAGTTTTGGAAGTTTCCAACGCATCACGAGTACTCTATGAACAGGGGTGTAGCGAAACGGTTGCCACAGCTCATTGAGCCGTAGCCAAAATGGTTTTGGGATTCGCCGAAATCCGGGCGCAGCCCAACCGGTTAGGGATTCGTAACGGTAGCTCGAAACCGCTGAAAAACAGCGCAACCAAAACGGCGGCTAGAAACCACGGCTACGGATGAATTGCGGTTTTTCGTGATGGTCAATGCGTGCAGTAACGGAGTAAATTCCGTTCTATGAGGCTACAGCGGTAGCAAAAAGAAAATCGCTCAAATCTGCCAAGATTGCAGATGAACGCAGTGCTGAGATGAGGTGAGACATGACATTCCCAACGGCGACTCAACACGCTGCTGAATCACTCGCGATAGCAACAATGCGTAGTCGTTTGCCACACAGTTCGCACCATAAAACGAAAACTCGCCTACTAGGATTGGTGCATCGACGTTCAGGACACGAGAGCCTTCAGCGACGAAACTGCACCGCGAACCGTTGCAGTGATCGTCGTGATGACAAGGCGACTCTGAAGCACAAACGGCTTCGACATCGCTGTGAATATCCGCCAGCACATCAACACCGTCAACGTCATGAGCATTCGTTATCAGATGAACATGACCGCAACAAACATGAGCATGCGGCTCTGGCGAATGATCATCATCCCTAGCAACCTGAGTCGTCTTGCTCGAACAACAGTCGATCCCACCCGCGTGCGAATGATGAGCGCAACAACCCAGCACCGCGTGAGCGGCAAACGCAATGAGCGTTAAAATGTGAGTGATATTTGCGAACATACAAGAAACTGTTGGACAAGTGTGGAAAAGGGGCGGTCTAAAATGGCGACTGCGGGTAAATTGGACGTTTAGACGATCACGCCGCTCCTTAATATTTACTCAGCTTATCTAATCGGGTCAAGGGCAACCATTTCTTGAGCCCACAATTTAGTTTACGAAGCAAACGCTTTATTGTTGACTGAACGTCAGCCCACGAAGGCTGTCGTCACCGCTGTTATCGATCACTGCGTCAAGTGCCCCAGTTAACACGTATCCATCCACACGGGCACGTGCCTGACCCAATTGAGCTTGCGAAGCGATGTACTGCAAATTGCTATCGAAATAGGTGCGACGAGCGACCAGAACTTGAACAAAGCTTGTCTCACCTGCTTTGTATGCTGTCTCCGCTAATTGCAGGCTCTCGGCTGCATTTGGCAGAATATCCTTCGCATATTTCTCGACCGCTGCCAGCGAAGAATCGTAATCGCGTGAGACCGCACCAAGTCTGGCTTTGATCGAGTTCTCGATTCGGTGAACCTCTTGTGCTGAACGCAATAGTTCTGCTCTGGCGGCGGCAATGTTGCCTTGATTCTTATTGAATACGGGTATAGGTGCCCCGATTTGCAAGTTAATCAATCCTGAATTTGTCGAATTGTCCACGCCGGCAGCGAACTGGACATCTACGTTCGGAATCGGTTGGACGCATTGACGCTCCAGATTCGCCCGCGCTTGGCTGACTCGCGTTTGTGCCGCCTGATATTCTGGACTCGATGCGATAATCGTGGATGCTAGCGTGGACCAATCTAATGTCGTTGCTGATTCTGGTAGCTCGCCTAATAGTCTTACGGGCGGCATTTGCGGACTACCTGCCAGTGCCGTCAGCTCTCGCCAAGCGGCGGCGTAACTCACCTCGGCTTGCTGGAGTGCCAACTCAATCTCGTTCTTCTGGACCTTCGCTTGCAACACATCAAGTTGTGACCCTTCAAGCGCTTTCTTGCGAAGTTCGGCTAAGTCCAATCCCTTGTCGACGACCGACAAGAAATCACTAATTTGATCAATGCGTTGTTGTGCCGCCAGTGCATCGTAGAACTTGACGTTAATATCGGTTGTCACCCGGTACTTCTGAGCCTCAAGTTGCAACAGTTGAGCACGCAACGCTTCGTTTAATACGCATCGATTCAGAGCAAGCTTGTCGGCGGTAACGATCGTTTGAGAAATGAAGACCGTGTGCTGGTCAGTCCCTTGGTCGGCCAATTGGTTCGCTTGGTAGCCGATACTTGGGTTCGCTCGCAAACCAACTTGGGTGCGGAATCCAGCGGCTTTTTGTGTTGTCGCGACCAACTCCTGGATCGTCGGATTGTTTCCCAAAGCAAGTGCTTCAAAGTCGGCCAGCGTCATCGCAGCAACCCCGGATTGATATTCTGACAGCGGCATCCCATCCAACTCACTCTCCAAGGGAGCCGCCAACCGAACATTAGCGTCATTCTCTCCCTTCTCTTCTTGCTTGTCTTTCTCTGGCGTCATGTCCTCCAGCTTGGAATCGACCAACGACATCTCATCGAAAGCAACTTGCTGAACTGCCGGCGAACTTGGCCCCTTTGCAGTCTGGGCAACTAAATCCAGAGGGTCGGTTGGGCTGGTGTGCGTCCGCGCCGCAAACGGCTGTGTCGCCGTGCAGCCGGTTACTCCAACGGTCGTTGCAAGCAAAAGCAAACGGGCAAAGTGTTGACGGCGGTAAGAGATCATAAGAACACCAATGCGAAAGACAGAAACGACTTGAGGAATTCCCTCGGTCCCTTCCTTTTTCGGCAATCGAATGTGCCTGCAACGCCTATAAGAACGGTTGTAACAGATAATTTGCGATCAAAATCAAGTCCGATCGATACAATCCCAAGAGTTTGACGGAACCCCTCGTGTGGTGAGAATATACAACCCCTGCGACGACGAGGCCCCGCCAAACCCACAAGCGGATCGTTCACCTAAAAAAGACGCCCCAATTCAAATGGACGGCCCACCACCGACGTTTTGATGCGTGATTACAACTCACCCCAAGCTGGCGTGTGCCGAACCCAAGGAAAAAGCACGAAGCCGAGATAGAACAATGCCAACAGCACCGCCGATGCAATCCACAAATTGCGGGTTGGGTTTCGTAAGGTGTCGAGCCAGTAGTAGATGAAGAAGTACCAAACGACCGCTTCAAGCAAGCCGAGAATGATGTGTTTGATTTCCATTTGAGCCTCCGATCACGGTGAGGGTTTGTAAGCGAGCAGCCGCAGCGCGTTGAAGACGACCACCAGTGTGCTGCCTTCATGCAGAGCAACGGCGGGACCGATGTTGAGCCCGAGAATGGTGGCGGGAACCAGAAACGCGACCATGCCGAGACTCATCCAGAGGTTTTGCCGAATGATACGCCGGGTTGCCCGACTCAGTCCGATCGCCAGCGGCAAATGGTCGAGATTGTCGGCCATCAAGGCGACGTCGGCGGTTTCCAGTGCCACGTCGCTGCCCGCCGCTCCCATCGCGATGCCGACCGATGCCGATGCCATCGCGGGTGCGTCGTTGACTCCGTCGCCAACCATTGCAACGCCGCCTTCGCTTTGCAGCTTTTTGATCTCGTTGACCTTGTCGTCGGGCATCAAGTCGCCGCGGGCTTCATCAAGGCCGACTTCTTTGGCAACCGCATCGGCAACTTGCTGGTTGTCGCCGGAAATAATGATCATTCGCTCGATGCCAAGTTCTCGTAGCCGTGCAATGGTTCGCTTGGAAGCTTCGCGGGGTGTATCCATCAATCCAATGACGCCAAGATAACGGTCACCCCGTCGCACGATCATCGTCGTGCGCCCGTTGCGTTCGAGCGATTCGACAATCTGGCGAACGCTGTCCGGTAGCGGCGGCCCGTCGACTTCGGCGAATAGGTCGTCTTTGCCAATATGTACCACGTCACCTTCAACCGTTGCCTGAATCCCGCGCCCAGTAATACTCTGCAAATCAGTCGCATCTGGAATCTCTCCCCCACTCCCAAACTCCCCTTCTCCCAATCTCTTCTTCCCGTCGCGAACGACTGCTTTAGCAAGCGGATGCTTGCTGAGGTCTTCCACTGCGATTGCGGTTCGCAACAAGTCAGTTTCATCGACACCATCGGCGGTGCGAACGTCCGTGACTTTCGGTTCGCCTTCGGTGAGCGTTCCCGTTTTATCAAAGGCAATCGCGTCGAGACTGCCGAGACTTTCCAGTGGCCCGCCACCCTTGACGAGGATGCCACCGCGTGCGGCTCGGGCAACGCCGCTGAGTACCGCACTGGGTGTGGCAATTGCCAACGCACAGGGGCTGGCCGCCACCAGAACGGCCATCGCTCGGTAAAATGATTCGCTGAAGGTTTCGTCGATGACGAGTGGTGCGAAAAGTAACAGCACGACACCGACGATGACCGAAGGCACAAAGTAACGCTCGAACTTTTTGGTGAACTTCTGCGTTGGCGAAACCCGCGTCTCGGCTTCACTGACCATCGTAACGACGCGGGCTAGCGTGTTTTCGGATGCCAATTTGGTGACTTGGATTTCAAGCGACCCCGACTGGTTGATCGTTCCGGCGAATGCACGATGCTCCGGCGGAAGCGACTCGGGATCGGACGCTGCTGAACCCGCATCATCGACGGGTCGCTTATCAACGGGCACGCTTTCGCCCGTGATCGGTGCTTGGTTGACGCTGGACTCACCGGCGATCACAAAACCGTCTGCGGGCACTCGTTCGTCAGGTTTGATGATAACAACGTCGCCAACAACTAACTCTTCGACGGGAATTTCTGATTCGCTTCCATCGCGTCGAACTCGTGCGGTTTTCGGTGCCAGTTCCGATAGGGCTTCAATGGCTCGTTTGGCTCGGCCCATCGCATAACCTTCCAAAGCATGGCCGATGCTGAACAAAAACAGCAGTAGCGCGCCCTCTGCCCATGCTCCCAACCACGCTGCACCCGCTGCAGCGACGATCATCAGAAAGTCGATCTCAAACTTGCCAGCCCGGATTTTTTCAATCGCTTCGGTGACCGTGTAGTAACCGCCAAAAATGTATGCGGCGATGAAGCAACCCAGCGGTATCCAGTCGATGACTGGCGTGAATGTTTCCAGCAGCCATCCGACCAACAGGAAGACGCCACACAGAACGGCAAAAATCAATTCGCTTCGCGGCCCAAAGATACCGCCGTGTGCGTGGTCGTGGCCACCGTGATCGTCGTCGTCCTCATGACCCTCGTCCTCATGTTTATGGCCAGCGTGATCCGCCTCGACGAGTTCGCTGGTTTTGGACCATTTCCGCAAAGCCGTTTCAATCGCCTGGTCGTCGGTGACGTTACGATCGTATTCGACTCGAACCGCACCGTCGGGTGCTACGGCGGCTTCCAGCACACCGCCCACTCGCGATAGACGTGATTCAATGGCAGAGGCGCGCCGCGCATGAACGGATTCGATACGCCTGACGAAATGACCGTAGCGATCGTCCAACTTGGCCCCTTCCCGACGGGCGATCTGCTGAACGTCAACCATCGAGATCGCATCGGGATCGAAATGGATACACAATCGATCGGGCTGGCTTTCGTCCGCAGCCGAGAGATGTGCGTCATCAATCCCGGTGTGCATACGCAACCGCTCTCCAATTCGCTCGACACATTTGTCGCGAGCATCCGGCACGCCGGGCAGTAGGAAACTGAGTTCTATTTTGACTTTACTCATTCGTTCTCTTCTTCGTTGACATCTTCGTTGATTTCATTCTTTGGCTCGAACCACTTGTAGATTGACGGCAGCACGATCAATGTCAATAGGCTCGATGTAATCACTCCACCAATGACGACGGTCGCCAGTGGGCGTTGAACTTCGGCACCGCTGCTGGTTGAAAATGCCATCGGTAGAAATCCCAATGCGTCGGTCGTAGCCCTCATCAACACCGGTCGCACTCGGTCCACCGCCCCACTGAACACCGCCTCTTGCATGTTGCCTCCCGATTCGCGTAACGCGCGAATGTGTTCAATCAAGACGACGCCATTCATCACTGCGATGCCGAACAGAAAGATGGTAGCATCTTGCCGCCATGACGGCGGCTGGAAGCAACTGACACGGTAAGTTCTTATCTGTTGCTCGCTGGCAAGAATTGGATGCCCGGTCACTATCTCGTCCACCAATGTGCGGTGCAAGTTCCATGCCGAAGCGGGCCGTAGAAGATCACTTAACGTCGGCGGATTCCAGTACAACATCGCAGACAGTCGATCAACGCACGCATCGTTCACAGTCACGACCGTAGGCAACACTAAACCTAGCTAAATTTCTCTTTCTTCATCTCGCTAAACGATCCTGGTGGACTTCGACAGTTATATGAACGATCCCCGCGTCTGGTGGGATCGCTTGTTTGTACATCTGCACTTCAAGCGGATCGCTGGTAGCAATCGACATGATGAGGCTGTACATAACTTGCTGATCAAGTTTCTGTTTGATCTCTTCCACAGCACTTGCCAAGTCGTGACCGTCCGTATTACAGCGGATCACAATCCGCCGTCGAGCATTTTCGCGGTTAACCGCGTTCGGGCCTGTGCCTTCGCTAATCTCAGCAACTTCGCGAAGTTCAATTTGCCCGCGACTTTTATGGTCATTGTCACTCGGCAGATCGATTCGCAATCGCCCCAGATTCTTATAGTCCGTTCGATACTCTTCTTCCAAACGAATTAAAAGATCGAAACGACGTTGTCCTTCGAGAACCTGCGAGACGACTTCGCCTTGGAGTGCAGTTTGCAGGATGTTAGCAACAAAAGCACGGGTCAGTCCGTAGAACGCCAAGTCATCGGATCGAAGCTGAATATGTAGTTCGGCAGTCTGTCGAATTGGCCCGCTAATGGCTGCAAATTACGGGGATAAGTTCTTCTCCGTAGCGGGCCAGATGCCATCGTAGAATATGTAGCTTACTGGAGGCGACGACACAGCCTTAGTGCGATAAACTGTGGTTTGTTAAGGCATCTAAGTTGGTATCACGCCAATTTCGGAATTCGTTTTCTTGAAGGGTGACCGCAGGGCGATATAGCAGTGCTGGCAAATTATTGGAGAGTTTTCTGTGGTAGAATTGCCAAATTTAACACCGAATCAAATTGAGTCTGCGATCACATCCGTCTCGGACGTCCAACCGCTAGGACGTGGCGGACAAAAAATCGTTTTTTCAGGCGAGATCGATGGAGAACGGTACGCTCTTAAATTCTCGCGAGCACCGATTGAAACCGTCGAAAGCGATGAAATGGAGTCCGAGTACGACCCGGATGTGGTGGTTAGAGCCAAACGCGAAGTCGAGACAATGCGGCAGTGCAAATCGCCGCACATGGTCAAGCTTGGTCCTATCGGATTGGAGTTCATTGAGATTAGCGGCGAGCGGCTAATCTTTTTCACGGAGGAATTGATAACCGGTTCTGATTTGCGGCAAATCAAAAGAGGCCGCTGCCTTTCCGCAATTGAAGTGGTTCGACTCGGCGTCCAAATCACCCACGCCATTGCGGCGATCTGGGAACTCAAGAAAGTTCATCGAGACATCAAACCTGGCAATATTATGCTCCGTAACGACGGCAACTTTGTCCTGTTAGACGCGGGCCTAGCATTTGATAAAGCTGGCGATTCACTCAGTGGCGGTTTTCTAGTAGGAACCCGCATCTATTTCTCTCCCGAGCAGTTCGACTATGGGAATCGTCGGACGATCATGGACTTCCGATCCGACATGTTCGCGCTCGGCGTCACCATGTATGAGATGGCTACGGGCGATCATCCTTTCTATACCCGAGGCGATGGTTCAGAGAACTTCTTCACTAAGGTCATGAAGTTTCATCCAACGCCGCCACACGAACTTGTCGACAACTTCCCTGAAGATCTCAGCGCGATCATCATGCGAATGCTGGGCAAATCACCACACCTTCGATACCGAAAATGTGAACAACTGATTGAACGATTGAATGCAGTAGGAGCCACATCGTGACGTTATACTTACAACACGGGCACGGGAAATCTGACCGAATCAGGGACTCTTTCAATGACAAGTCTTCGCAGGGCGTGATCTTTGCTGCTCGAAATGAACAGCCAGATAAGCTAGATGCTTGCATAGCGGAGCTTCGCACGCTTGGCTCCTATACGCTGATGCTTGATCCCCAGTTCCACATCTGCACGGTTGCGCCCCCGAAGGACCGGTATCTTCCGGATCACTATCCCTATTACGAGGCGGGGCGGAATGCGAGTGATTTCATTGGAGCAAAAAAGCTTAGGGAGTATGCTGCTTCAACGATTCAGTTCCAGCACACGCGAGACCTAGATCGGCTGTTATCGCCCACAGTCATTCTTTCAAGTTTTTCCGATCGTTGGTCTCAAATTGCATTGCAGCTAGCAGACAGTTCCGTTGATGTTCATGCCGGGCTTACTTCACCAAAGCCACTGTTATTGTCGTTTGTTATATCGGAGTCAGCATTTGACTCTCGTTCCGAACTGGAAATGTTTCTTGATACCCTTACCTCTTGGGACGTCCACGGATTCTATCTTTGCATTGTTCGAGACGAAGCGTCCTATTCGCAGTCGTTCGACCAGGATCGCTTGGCAAACATTCTCTATGCGACTTACGTGCTGGGAGATCGGAACCAATTTGAGGTCAACTGCGGTTATAGCGACTTCGTCGGCCTGACGATGCGTGCTGCCGGGGCAACCACCATCGCGACAGGTTGGTCTCAATCTCAGCGACAGTGCCACATGAACACGTTTGTCAAGAAAGACACGATTGCACGACGCCCTCGGTTGCGTTACTCATCTGGTCCGCTATTGAACACAATCATGATTTCGGAACTTGAGCAAATCGCAAACATTGGACGGCTTAATGACGTGCTCTCGGGCGTACCGTTGGATTCAGAGATTACATCCGCTAGTTCACCAGATTCGTCTGCATGGAATGACCGATTGTCAGAACGACACCATTGGCAAACGCTAAATGACATCGATTCCACTCTTGTAAGCAACGTCCGTAAAAACTTGCTCGCACTATTAACTCGTGTCCGCTATGCAAAGTCACTCTACGTTGATCTCAAAGCCAACGGAATCCAATTCCAAAGATTGACCAACGACGAGCATCTTGATCAATGGGACGAAGCATTGGAAGAATTTCAGCGCATCGCTTCGCCCTAAAACTGCTTACGACACGACTTTGCTGGCGTGTAGCATGGCTAGGGCTTTCAGGTAATTAGCTTTAGATCGCGGCGATTTTTTTACCGAGGGTACGACACGCGAAGCACCCTTCACTAGGTCATGAGCCAGCAGTCCGATGTTCTGGACTCGAAATGCGCCTAATTGCGACTCACAGCGATGGACGATGTTGGCAGGCATCACGACATAGACGCGGTGGGCAAATGATCGGTATCGAGTCGCTTGATAGAATGCACGCTTCCAATCTTCGAGTTTGAATTCAAATGCAACGACTTCGGCTTCCGGCATTTTGGCTCGCTCACCGAGCACATATCCTCGCTGCTCAACCAATGCGACCAACTTCGCTTCCGTCAAACGCCCCAGCGAGCGACGAAATGTCGATGCAGACACGCCCACGCGGTCCCGAAGAAACGACGCGCGACGCGGAGCTGAAGGTTTCAGCATCGCCAAGATACGAGCACACGTTGGATTCTGCATCAACGCCGTAGAATGTTCGCAAAGCTCCGTCGACCAAGGCTTCGGTGACGATGACCAAACCCAATCAGCTTGCCCATCCGAACACTTACTTTCAAAAAGTGTCTTGATGTGCGTATCGCCACCCGCACGAGTCCACAATCCGGGATCCGCCATTTCTATGAAATTGTCAACGAGTTGCTGCTCGCTAATGAACATCTTTGCCATGTGTGAAAACGGGAGAACTATTGGTGACTTTATTTTACCGAGCGAACAGACCGCGAACAATCGTCCCCTGTATCCGAAATAAAACAGCTCCAGGCAAGCCAGAATGGGCAGGCTGCGAGAACTAGGGGGATCTCGTGATGATTTGGAAGATTAAAGCCCAGCACCATCTGCTAAGGTCATCCCTTGGCATCTGGCTTCTTGGGCTCTTTCGTCGAAGACAAATAAGCGGGTCACCGCGAAAAAGTTGAAAAGTAGGCCGGCTACGGAATTCGCATCGATTTGCTAAACTTTGGCTTTATCGGTGAGGTTGAATTATTCGAGTCTCGCCATTTCAATTTCCAATCCCACTAGCGAGATTGCGGCAGACACGATGACTCCCGATGAATTTGCAGATGCGTTTGTTAAGAGGTGGGAGAAGTCTGGCGGTGCGGAGATGGCCAATTCGCAGTCTTTTCTGAAGGAATTGTGCGATCTGTTGGGTGTTGAACATCCTGAACCGACTCAGCAGGATTCGGAATTCAACCGCTACGTTTTTGAAAAGGCAGTCGAATTCAACAATGGGGACGGCAGTATTTCGCACGGACGCGTCGATCTGTTCCGTGCCGGATGCTTTGTGCTGGAATCGAAACAAGGCAGCGAACGCAAACAAGCCGAACGCGATGCGGCGCTCGCCACCGTAACCAAAACGGCCAAGAAGCTCGCCGGCACCGCCGCGCGTGGTACTACCGGTTGGGATCGGGCGATGCAGGCCGCTCGCAAACAGGCAAAGGGGTACGCCGAAGCGATCCCCGACGAATGGCCACCGTTCCTGGTTGTTGTCGATGTCGGTTACTGTTTCGATTTGTATGCCGACTTCACCGGAAGCGGTAAGAACTACGTTCCGTTTCCCGATCCAAATAGCTATCGCATTCCGCTCTCTCGGCTACGAGACCAGCGAACTCGTGAGCAACTGAAACTTCTTTGGACCGATCCGCACGCTCTGGACCCCAGCAAACACGCTGCCGATGTGACGCGGGACATTGCCACGCGATTGGCGAAACTGGCCAAGAGTCTTGAAGCTGAACATGACGCCGAAGTCGTCGCTGGTTTCTTGATGCGGTGCCTGTTCACGATGTTCGCCGAAGATGTCGAACTGATCCGCAAAGACTCGTTCACCGAGTTGCTGCTGAGCCTGCGATTCGAGCCAGAGAATTTCAAACCGATGGTCGAGTCGCTCTGGGAAGCGATGGACGAAGGTAAGTTCAGTACCATTCTTCGCGAGAAAATCCGTCACTTCAACGGCAAGTTTTTCAAGGACAAGACGGCATTACCGCTAACCAAGGACCAAGTCGAATTGTTGGTCGAAGCGGCCAAGCACAAATGGGATTTGGTCGAACCAGCGATCTTCGGCACGTTATTAGAGCGAGCACTTGATCCGGTGGAACGTCATAAGCTGGGTGCACACTACACGCCACGTGCCTACGTTGAACGGCTGGTCATGCCGACGATTATCGAGCCGCTACGGGAACAGTGGGACGCGACCTATGCGGCCGCAATCCAGTTGGACGAAGAGGGCAAGCGAAAAGACGCAGTGAAGTTGCTGCGAGAGTTCCATGGCAAGTTGTGTGAGACGCGAGTGCTCGATCCGGCCTGCGGCAGCGGCAACTTCTTGTACGTGTCGATGGAGTTGATGAAACGGCTCGAAGGCGAAGTCGTTTCGGCGATGGCCAGTTTTGGTGACCACGTATTGCCGGGGATCACGATCGACCCGCACCAATTTTTGGGCATCGAAATCAACCCGCGAGCGGCGGCATTGGCGGAGTTGGTATTATGGATCGGTTTCATCCAGTGGCACCGAAGGACGCGAAACGAGATCGCCCCGCCCGAACCAATCTTGAAAGATTATCACAATATCGACTGCCGCGACGCCGTATTGACGTGGGACAGTATCGAGCCGGTCGTCGATGACGAAAGCAAACCGGTAACCCGTTGGGACGGACGCACGACCAAGCCGCACCCGGTCACAGGCGAAGAAGTTCCCGACGAAGACGCCCGTGTCCAGGAGTTGCGATACATCAACCCGCAAAAGGCCGAGTGGCCCGAAACAGATTACATCGTCGGCAATCCACCGTTTATTGGCACGTCCAGAATGCGAGATGCACTTGGCGACGGTTACACCAAGTCGATACGCGGGACATTCAAAGAATTGCCGGAATCGTGCGACTACGTCATGTACTGGTGGCACAACGCCGCGGAGAAAGTGCGTCATGGATCAGCGGATCGTTTTGGTCTGATCACGACTAACAGCCTGCGTCAAACCTTCAACCGCCGAGTTATCACGCCTCACTTACAAGCGAAGGAACCGCTATCGCTCTTGTTTGCAATTCCCGATCACCCGTGGGTCGACACGGCCATGTGCGCGGCGGTTCGCATCGCGATGACGGTTGGCATTGCGGGAGAACACCTTGGTTTGCTTAGCAAAGTTGTCAGCGAAATCGAACAGGGAGAAGAGGCGGCGGGGATCGAGTTTGATGACGAGTTAGGAATTATTCAGCCAGATTTGCGAGTTGGTGCCGATGTTGCGAGCGTATCCCCGCTTTGTGCAAACGAAGGGATTGCAATTCGAGGTGTCTGTCTTATTGGAAGTGGATTTGTTATCGATCAAAAAAAGGCAGCAGAGCTTGGATACGGAACGTCCAGGCTAAAACGACATGTAACAAAGTTCTGCAATGGTCGAGATATTGCCCAACGAAATCGAGGTTTGTTTGTTATCGATCTTCAGGGATTATCCGAAGCGGAACTGCGATCGCAGTTTCCTGATATCTTTCAATGGGTATTTGACCGCGTGAAACCGGAACGCGATCAAAACCGCGAAACATATCGACGTGAAAACTGGTGGGTGTTTGGACGGAAACATACCGATCTACGCGCTGGACTCGATGGAATGACGCGATACATGGCGACACCGATGACCGCAAAACATCGTTACTTTGTGTTCCTCGATCAGGATACTTTACCGGATCAGGGCCTAGTTGCGGTGGTATTGAAGGACGCATCACAGTTAGGCGTGCTCTCTTCGCGGATTCACATTGTATGGGCATTAGCTACCGGTGGTCGCTTGGGTGTTGGAAACGATCCTCGATACAACCAGTCGGTTTGTTTTTCTACTTTCCCTTTCCCCGTCACTGACGACGCCACCAAGCAACGCATTGGCGACCTTGCCGAGCAACTCGATGCTCATCGCAAGCGGCAGCAGGAACAACATCCAACGCTAACGATGACCGGCATGTACAACGTGCTGGAAACATTACGATCGGGCGAGAAGCTCACATCCAAAGAACAGACGATTCATCAGCATGGACTCGTCTCGGTTCTCAAGCAAATTCATGATGACTTGGACGCTGCTGTTTTTGACGCTTACGGTTGGCCGCACGATCTGGAAGACGAAGAAATCTTGCAGCGACTCGTCGATCTAAACCACGAACGTGCCGAAGAAGAAAGCCGAGGGATCATCCGTTGGCTCCGTCCCGAGTTCCAAGACCCAAGTTACGGAAAGAAGGGCGGCCCAACTCAAACCGTCTTCACTGGATCATCGGAAGGTGACGACGACAAGAAGCCGACCACCACGAAGAAGGCCACGACCAAGATCAAGAAACAACCATGGCCCAAAACGCTGCCCGAGCGAATGGTTGCGATTCAGTCCGCGCTTCAGCGTCACACCGGCCCCGCCGCGTCTGCAGAAATCGCCGCCTATTACACCCGAGCCAACAAAGCCGACGTTGCCGAACTGCTGGAAACGCTCGCCATCGTCGGCAACGTCCGCCAACTAGAAGACGGCCGCTTCACGGTCTACAAATAGTTTGCTCAAAAAGGAATCCAATTCTTGTATATCGCTCGCATACAAATCACTAATTACAGATGTTTCAAAAATAATACGATTGATTTTCAGCCTGGCCTAAACGTCATCATTGGCGAGAACAACGGTGGAAAAACAACACTGCTAAAAGCTCTCACGCTGATTTTCAATCGTAGAGGTGCTCGGCGACCAACAGTCCATGATTTCAATCGCCTGATTTCACCCTCGAAAGTGCCTCCTGAGATTGAGGTCGCTGTCACGCTTCGATCATCGGGCGATGCGGATTCGGATTTCGATCGCGGCCTAGTCGCAAGTTGGTTGACGAAACTAAATCCTCCATGGGAGGCCACGCTTACGTTCTCGTTTGCACTTCCCCAGCAAGATCATCCTGAGTTTGAAAAGATTGTTGGAAAGAAACCCACAGCCGATTCGTTTTTTGATGCGATTGACGAATTGTTGCCAAAATACGTTTCGCGAATCTACGGAGGCAACCGATCCACGCAGATGACGGTCGATCGCGAATTGCTTGCCAAATTTGATTGTCAATTTCTGGATGCCTTGCGAGATGTCGAATCAGAAATGTTTTCGGGTGGCAGTCCTCTTTTCAATACAATGCTTCGCGAAGTGCTTGATGCTAATACTGACGGGGAAGAAGTTCGCAGATTGCAGAAGAGCTTCCGTAAAAACTCGAAGGCCCTTCGCGATGGTTTGGTTGGCCGACTCGACACTGAGAAACTATTTGACCTCGTATCGCAAACTGGTGCGAGTGATGGCGGTGAGCCGATGTTGGATGGTGGTCTTCAGGAATCGGATATCATCGCGGCACTTCGACTCTACATCGCCACAGAGAAGTTCAGTTTCCCCGCAACCCACCAAGGATTGGGGTACAACAATCTGATCTACATTTCGCTGATGATGGCGAGTATGTCGTTCAGCGCATCAAAACGTCGTGGAGAAAACGCAGCAATCTTTCCAATGCTGTTGGTGGAAGAGCCCGAAGCACACTTACATCCGGCTTTGCAGCACAAGTTGCTGTCACACATCGTTAGCCGAATTGGCGATGAATCAAACTCAAGTCGCCAGATTTTTGTAACGACTCACTCGACGCATGTGACCTCAGCAGTCGGATTAGAACCGATTATTTGCCTTTCCGTGAACCGATCCGGCGAGATTAACGTTGCTTATCCTGCAAAATTATTTCCGGATACCAAAGAAGGGAGAATATCAAAGAACTATGTGGCGAGATACCTGGATGCGACAAAGTCAACGATGTTGTTCGCAAAGGGGGTTGTCTTCGTTGAGGGAATTGCAGAACAGCTGATTATTCCCGCAATTGCGAACCGTTTGTCGCTGCCACTAGATCAGTCTCACGTGGCGATCGTTAGGGTCGACGGGCTCACATTCAAGCACTTTCTACCGCTTTTCGGTATCGCGTCGGAACCATCGCAGATCCACTTGAGTCTGCAGCGAAGAGTTGCCTGCATTGTCGACGGTGATCCATCCCGAAAGTCGAAGGGCGAGAAAAATGCGAGGTGGCATGCTTGTTTTCCATTCCAACTGAACGCCGAACCTATGGCCTATGAATATCAAGACATTTCCTCGACGGCATTGGCACTTGTTACAGCGACGAAGAATCACGAACAGGTCCGTGTGTTTCATGCCACCAAGACTCTGGAATTCGATTTGGCGATTTCGAATAGTCAACACGTTCATCTTATCTCTGAGTCGATGCCACATCGGACGCATCTGGCTGAGTTGAGTAAGAACCAGGGAACGCTGCCGAGAGTGATCAAAGGGCTTTTCGAGGATGATGAGCTGATCGCCCTCAAAACGATCGCTGACAAGGAGGATCGAGAGCGACAGACCTACGCTGCCGCTTACTTGAAGTGTGCCGAAGGCTGCAAAGGCGAGCACGCTTTTGCGGTGGAACAGGTGATTCGCAACGCTGAACTCGAATTCGCATCCCCTACCTACATCGAGGATGCGATTGCCTGGGCAACTCAGACTGGAGTATCGTCAGCGTGAATGCAACGGAAATTAAGTCAGACGAGCGATTGGATGATATCGAACATCATTTTCGAGTGACGGCAGGGCCTGGCTCGGGAAAAACACATTGGTTGACTCACCACATTCACAATGTGGCTCGGCGATCAAGTCGATTAACATCAGTTTCAAAGATTGCGGTCATTTCGCACACGAACGTGGCGGTCAGAGAGCTTGTTAGCCGACTAGGCAACACCGCTGGGTCAACCGAGATTTCCACTATTCACTCTTTTTTGTATCGGAACATCGTTCGACCCTACCTCCACTTGGCTCCGGCGATTCTTGGCGGCACACCAATTGCTCACCAAGATGTAAACGGGCATGATGAGCATCATCCTTACACAAGAAGATTGCACGATTGGCTTAGGTCCAATGGAAAAGCTCGTCTGCTGTTGGGCAGCGAAAAGACGAAATACAAGCAGATCGTGAAATGCCTTCGAGCGATCGGTACGCAGGTCAACGACCACGGCGATGCAGAATTCGTTTACTTTGGCGACACATACTCGCAAGAAGTCGGGAATCTACTAACTCACACCAGTCTTCTTGGGTACAAAAAGCTATATTGGGAAGCCGGGCAACTCAGTCACGAAGACGTTCTCTTTTTTTCACATCGACTACTGAAATCGTTCCCTAATATCTGCCGTTTTCTCTCGGCTCGATTTCCGTATTTGTTCATTGATGAGTACCAGGACACCACGCCGATTCCGGCTGATATTGCAAACTGGTTGTCAGCGGAAGGAACCATAGTCGGAGTCATCGGCGACCCGGCTCAATCAATCTTTGGTTTTGCAGGTGCTTCTCAGGACCACTTTCAAAGACATTGCTTGCCGGGCCAGCGTGACTATTCGATTCTTGGAAATCGTCGAAGCACCGCTTCGATCGTATCGGTATTGAATAAGGTCAGAACCGATAGATTGCAACAAGAATCCCTACGAGACGCGGTGGGCAAGACACCAATCGTGGTGTCCGGTGAGCTGGCCACCGCTATTGAAACAACTAGGAAGTTCTTTGGAGAAGACGCGGATTTGCTTTGTTTAGCAAGAGACCACGCTAGCGTCTCAAAGATTCGACTGGCACTGGGTCACGCGACATCCAATCCTTGGAAGCTCCTCGATGCATCCGAGGTAGATCGCCCTCGGTTTCTGTCCCAACTAGCTGAATCCGTATCGCTATCCGATCAACAGATGTTTGACCTAGCCGTTCGTCGTTTGGCTCGCACTTGTTCCAGCAGCAAGAAATTGAGAGCGCCATTTGCAGGTGAAATTGCTGTTACTCAGTTGTTTCGATATGGATTCGCAGTTTCGCTTCTTGAATTCTCGATCAATCGGTGCGAGTTTTCGCCCAACGAAACCTGTCTGGATTTCTACAATGGCTTGCGAGATTTCGTCATGGGCGAGTTTTCCGGCGTCACTATTGCAAAGCCAAAGGCGATCGGCAAGTTCTACCAAGCAGCACAGAAAATCCGTTTTCGCGATCTTTTGACAACGGTACGCACTAGCGAGGAATCCAGGATGACTCGGACGATTCACCAAGCGAAGGGTTGCGAGTCTCATAGCTGTTTTGTCCTGCTTAGTGATGATGCGATTGACCACTTAATCAACCCTGTGCCAATGGATCAAGAGCACCAAATCACGTACGTAGCTATCAGCAGAGCTCGCGACCAACTCGCCATTTACTGTCCTTCCCACGATCGGGCGGCTGAACTGATTGGTCTAGGTTTTCGCAATCCAATAGCAAAATAGCCGGTCTAGAATTTCACAGTGTTCATACGGGGTGCAAGTTTTCTTTATTGACACTGGTTAAGCTCGTGCATATAAATAGGCTGTCGGTCGAGGGGTCGATATTAAAACTTCCGCCAATACTGCTAGGGCAGTGGCGAACTTCCTAACTGGAGAAACAATGAACAAGATTGATCTTGGCGCTCTCTCTGCGCGAATGCGGGAACTTGAACCTGAAGTTACTGCTGCTTACAAACACGTCGATGCCGAATGGGCGTCCGTTGTTAAGACACTTGAAGGTCTTTCCATACCATGCAAAGTTGGATACACCTACTGGTACGATGAAATGGATCACGTGAGCGACCATTGTGACTATAACGCCTTGGAGTGGCGAAAACACAATGGAAAGAAACGCTTGTGCTTGACGGAATACACGGCGATCGGGCCAGATCATGATGATCGCTATTCGGAGGCGGTGACTCCCTTTGAAGAATGGAGCATGGAGCAGAAAGTACAATTCCTACGGAGTGTTCCTAAGTTCTTCGAGATGGCAACCAAGCAGGTTGAACAGTTCTTAAAAAGAGCGTTGGAGGCGAGTGAGAAATGAACATGCAAGAACGTGCGCTCCCCGAGTGGGTCCGCGTTCTATGCGTGCCGGCACCGGTATTCGCTCTGATTCCGTCCTTGTATGTCGGCGGCCACGCGACAGCGATCATTTCGCTGTTGCTGTGGCGAACGAATTGCATGTTTTTCGGATCTAAGGAAACGCGCTTGCCTAGTCTGCTTGGAATGCGAATGAAGCGACTAACGATCAGTCGAAATGAACGGCCTGAATGAACCGCTGTTCGATTCTGCGAGTCAGTCATCTTTGGACATGACGTAGTCGCAATAGCCGCAAAAATGAGATCCATCGATTTCGCCTGTGGGGGTACTGTTACCACACCTTTCGCATACTGTATTGCAGTAGTTATCGCAATTGCAGTAGCGTGCACGACCAATCCACTCCACAACATCCTTAGTCGGCCTCACAATTTGCCTCCCTGAGAATTTTCACTCCCCCACGAATGACCACAATCGCGATGACCATGCCGATGACAAGGTCGGGGATTTGGGAACTCAGCAGCATGACAAGGAGACCGGAGACGATTACGCCAGCGTTTGCGATCACATCGTTGGCCGAGAAAATGAACGAAGCACGAAAGTTGACATCGCCGCCTCGATGCTTCCACAATAGTTTTAAGCAGTAGGCGTTAGCGATTAGTGCGACTACGCCCGTGCCTATCATCGCCCAGCCGACGGGATCGCTGCCGGAACGGAAACGCCGGAGTGCTTCGATCAGCACCCCGACGCCGAGAACCATTTGCAGAACTCCACTCGAAGTCGCCGCACGTCTGCGAATGTTTGCCGCTCTTCCGACCGCATACAGACTGACGGCATAGACGCTGGCGTCAGCCAACATGTCGAGCGAGTCCGCGGTCAAACCGGTCGACCGAGCAATCACCCCCGCCGTGAACTCTGCAAGAAACATCAGCGCATTGATCGCTAAGACGATCCGTAGCGTTCGCCGCTGGTCGTCATCGGTTGCCTCAAATTCACATCCGCAGTCGGTCATTTCCCTTCCTCTTTTCTATTGTCTACGGCGGCTGGAAGCCACCACCACTACTAGTACTACGCTACTCACTCCTCGGGTTGGGGCGGTTTGTGACCGGTCTTTGCTTCGTAGCGGGCGGCGAACTTATCGAACCTCGCCGGGCTGCATAGGAAGCACTGTGACTCGGGACGGGCATGTTCGTCACACCAATCATCCGCGTCCTTATACTTTGACACCAATGTTTTGTCGCACAACGCACATTCTTCTTCGGGCACACCATGCTCTACGCACCACCAACCGCCGTGGCTGTTGTCAACATTGGTCACGGCGGGTGAGCCGGATCCGGCAGCACCATCGGATGCTGTTTCGCTGTTTCCACATCCGCTGATTGCCAGTGTGCCGCTAACCAAAAAGGCCAAAGACAAACCACTCAAACTCATCATCCAATTCTTCTTCATTGTAAATCTCCTTCGGAATAGCCGAATTCAGGGTTAGACCGTCAGACGTTCGGGCAGCGTTTCTGATTCAAACGGATCGTCTGAATCCGACGCCTGCTCGGCCTCTGGGTCGGTCGGGTATTTCGGTTCGAGTTGATGACCATCATCATCTCCACCATCTCCATCAAACTTCTCAACAGGTAAATTGAAAACGACATAGAGTACTCGCAGCACGAGCAAACTCATCACCATCGCGCTGCAAACGCCACCGATGACGACCGTCGCTAGCGGTCGTTGCACTTCAGCCCCCATGCCAGTGCTGAAAGCCATCGGCACAAAACCGAGACTGGCGACAAGCGTTGTCATCAAAATTGGACGCAAACGAGTCATCGCCGCTTCTTCAACCGCTTCATCGAGCGAACGACCAAGTCGGCGAAGTTGCCGAATTGTCGAAACCAGCAACATGTCATCCAGAACCGCAACGCCAGATAGGGCAATGAAGCCTACCGCTGCCGAGATCGAAAACGGCATGTCACGAATCCACAAAGCTAACACGCCGCCAATCCATGCGAACGGTACCCCGGTGAAGACTCGTAGCGAGTCGACCCAGTTGCGGTAGGTCATGTACAATAGCGACAGGATCATCAGCAAGGCGATTGGCACAACAATCATCAATCGCAATTGAGCGCGTTCCAAATTCTCAAATTGGCCACCCCATTCGACACGATAACGTCCCGGTGGCAACTGAACCTTCTCGGCAATGACGCGTTGGGCTTCAGCGACGAAGCTGCCCAGGTCACGTCCCCGAACGTTCGACTCAATCGTGATTCGTCGCTGATACCAATCGCGTTTGATTGTGTTGGGGCCTTCGACTTTTTCAATCGTTGCCAATCGCGACAGTGGAATGCGTTGCCCCGACGGCGTGGCGACCAAGATTTGCTTGATCGCTTCGGGATTCGCTCTCGCCTTCTCTGGCAAACGAATGATCAACGGAAAACGCAATTGGCCTTCGTAAACCTCCCCGACATTGTGGGTGCCCAATGAACGAATCAGATTCATGATCGTGCTGGCGGGAATCCCGTAGCGTGCGATTTCATCTTGCTTGATGCGAATTTCCAACAGCGGTTGGCCGGAGACTTGTTCGACCTTGACATCCTCAGAACCAGGAATGGAATTGAGTACCCGTTCGATCTCGCTGGCCTTTTCTACCATTATGTCCAAATCGTCGCCGTAGAGAATCGCCGCGACATCGGAACGAACGCCCGAGATCATCTCGTTCATCCGCATCTCGATCGGCTGCGACATCGCCAATCGCGGTCCCGGCAAATCTCGTAATTCCTCCTGAATGGCAATGGTCAGTTCTTCCTGAGTCTCGGCGCGCGTCCATTCTTCTCGGGGATGCAAGGTGACGAATAGATCCGTGAGTTCCGTTCCCATGGGATCGGTTGCAACCTCTGCCGTGCCCATTCGGCTCCACACTTGAAAAATCTCATCGGGGAACTTTTCCAGTAGCACTTGCTCCATCTTTGTGTTGTACCGAATGGACTCTTCCAACGTCGTCCCAGCCAGTCTTACCACGTTAATCGTGATTGCACCTTCGGACAGACGCGGCACGAATTCACTACCAAGATTCGGGGCCACAAGTCCAAAGACACTGACCAACAATAGCAGTGCCGAGCCGATGACAAACGCCTTGTGATGCATCGTGAATCGCAGCACTGGCGAGTAGAGTCGTTTGAGGACTCGGATCAGCAGCGGCTCTTTCTCTTGAACGTTTTTTGGCAGAAACAGACTGGCCAATACCGGCATCAATGTGAGTGAAAGTACCATTGAACCGGCCAGTGCTATGATGACCGTTAACGCCATTGGACGAAAAAGCTTTCCCTCCACCCCTTCGAGTGACAAGATCGGCAAGTACACGATCATGATGATCAGTTCACCAAACATGGTCGGCTTGCGAACTTCAACCGCCGCATCGCGAATGATTTCGAGCCGACTCTTGCCGTGGTTGTTGTGGGCCAAGTGCCGGACGCAGTTCTCGATCATCACCACCGAGCTGTCGACGACCAATCCAAAGTCGATCGCCCCAAGACTTAGTAGGCTGGCCGCAATGCCGAACTTCAACATGCCCGAGAATGCGAACAGCATCGAGAGCGGGATCGCCATCGCAACGATCAAGCCCGCTCGCAGATTGCCCAGGAAGATGAACAGCACCGCGATCACCAGTAGACCACCCTCGAAGAGGTTTTTTTGGACGGTGTGGATGACGTGGTCGATCAATTCCGTGCGGTCGTAGACGGTTTGAATCTTGACGCCCGCAGGCAACGTATCTTGGATGCTGGCGATCTTTTCCTTGATCGACCAAGTCACATCGTGGCTGTTTTCGCCCATCAACATGAAGCCTAAACCGAGCACCGCCTCGCCACGTCCGTTCGCCGTCACCGCACCCCGCCGAATTTCGTGACCGATCTCCACAGTGGCCACGTCGCTCACTCGAACGGGAACGCCGTTGACTGCCGTGATCGCGATATTGCTGATCTCTTGGAGATTGACGGTTCGACCCACACCATGAACGAGCAACATCTCGCTTCCATCGGTCACCGTCCCTCCACCAACATTTTCGTTGTTCGAGGTAATGGCATTGGATACTTCCTCGAACGTTAGGCCATATTTGAAAAGATTATCCGGATCGAGCCTCACTTGATATTGCTTTTCATAGCCACCCCAACTGTTGACCTCCGCGACGCCGCGAACCGATCGCAATTGTGGTTTGACCACCCAATCATGGATCGTTCGCAATTCGGTCATCCGCTTGGTGCGTTCTTGTTTGGAGGCCGTCGAAAAGTCGACGCCGTCGTAGACGAGAACATAATGAAACACCTCGCCCAAGCCTGTGGAGACCGGTCCCATTTGTGGCCGCTGAATTCCGTCGGGTAATTCGACAGTCGACAACCGTTCGTTGATCAGTTGTCGGGCAAAGTAGATGTCAATTCCGTCGTCAAAGATCACGACGACCTGCGACAATCCGAACTTGGAAATCGAGCGTAGTTCGTTTAGCCCCGGCAATCCGCTGATCGCTTGCTCGACCGGAAACGTGATCTGTCGTTCGATTTCTTCCGAAGCGAGTGAGGGCGCGACGGTGTTGATCTGGATTTGAACCGGCGTGGTGTCCGGAAACGCGTCGATATCAAGTTGCAGTAACGAGAAACCACCGATGATCGCGAACAGCAACGCGGCCAGGATCACCAGCGCGCGGTGCTTGAGTGAAAAATCAATGAGCCAATTAAGCATCCGTGCATTCCTTTATTCAGCGACGCAGTCACAGCCTGCGCCTAGGTTGTTCTTGAGGAGTTGCGCCCGCAGCACGTCGCTGCCGTCAGTCGCGATCACTTCGCCGGGAAGAACTCCGGAGATGACCTCCGTAACGCCTCCGTTAGTCGCCCCCAGGCAAACGCTACGAACATGGAACACCTTGTAGCTTTCCGGGCTGTCGAAATAGTTTTTGTCACGAACGAAGACGACTTGGCAGCAGCCTTCCCAATGCGATGCCCCAGTCGGAATCACGATTGCGTTGGCTTCGCTTCGCAATAGGATCTCGCCCGTACCGAAGGTTTCGTTGCGGAGGCGTCCATCAGCGTTATCCAATACGGCCCGGACCTGAACCATTCGCGTCATCCCATCCGCCGACGTGCTGATCCAATCAAGTTTTCCGACCACCGGCATCCGACTTCCGTCGGCGTGAAAATGAACGGGCTGACCAATAGCGAGTTGGCTCATGTTTTCCAGCGGCACGTTCAATGTCATCCACATTTGGCGAACATCGGCTACCTGAAACAGAATCCGTGCCGGATCAACGACCTCACCGGGTGCCACGCTACGCTCAACAACGACACCTTCGATCGGCGAGCGAACCGGCAACAGATTTGACGTTATCGATTGCGAATCAAGTTGCCTGCGAATCGCGTCTGGAATACCAATCAAACGCAGTTGATCCAGCACCTGTTGCTCGCTGAGCCCCTGTAACGAGTTGACATCGACCGGCAAGCCAAGATTTCGTAGCGACTGGTCAGCGGCCAGCACATCGGCTTGCGCTTTCGCCAGTGCCGCCTCGGCATCCAAGATCCGCGATCCAGCAATTGCCCCGCGAGCATCACTCAATCGCGAAACGTTCTGCTGTTGCAACTTGCGTTCGGCAAGGGCTCTCAGTAGCGTTGTCTTCAGATCGCCGACTGCCGCAGCGTCGATCACGGCCAGTACTTCACTCTGGACAACGGGATCGCCCACATTCTTGGTCACCAACCAAACGGTTCCCGGCAAGCGTGACGCCAAACTGGCTTGACGGGTGGGGTCATAGACAATTTCCCCACTGCCGGTGATCACTTCGGTGATAGGAGCCCGCTGCACCAATTCCACGTCAACACCAGCCTGACGCACCGACTCGATCGAAGCGAACTGAATTCTCGCTTGGTAGATTTTGCAAGCACTATTGTTTTCTTTCCGAGTCGCAATTTCCAAGGCTCGCATCGCTCGTTCCAGATCGCTCGGCAAAATCGAAGGCGTCTCTTTCAACTGGGCGACGTCGGGATGTTCCAAAGTGCAGTTATGCACGCCGTGAACCTCGCACCAACCATAATCAGCACCTTTCGGCATCAACGTCGGATCACACTGCACGCAAATCGATTCGGGCACACTGTGTTCTTCGCACCAATCGGTGACGACCGGCTCGACCATTCCCGTCAACGCAGCAAATTTTGGGATTCGCCAGTCGTTATGATGTCCGTAATAGAACACCGCAGCGAAACCAATCAGGACCAAGGTCGGCCCAATGCTGCCCAGCACAAGGGATACCCCACGCCGGAGCGGTCCGCGTTGTTTTGATTTCTTACCCGTTTCAGTTTCTGCTGTCTCGACGTGGCGAACAGTGACGTACGGTTCAGCTGGATGCCGCTTCGGGTGCTGTTTCGGCGCATCAACAATGGAATGACTCATGGAAAACTCCTGCTGGCAATGGATTGGACAAGCCGGAAACGCAACCGTTGCGTTTTCCGAGCACGAACCGTGGATGCAAGCCAACCAGACGAGTCAAATCAAATCAAAAAGCGCAGCGACGAACCAAAACTAGTAACGTCAACGCAGTTCGCTGGTTAGCGAGCGGAGGCCAGCAGCGGCCTAGAGCAAAAGAGAAGCGTGCGCAAGACGCACCGATCGACCAGTGAGCAAATCGAGACGGTGAGGCTGTTCCTCGAACCGATCCACAAAAGCTTCGGGTAGACCAACCGGGTCCAAACAGAGAGGCTCGAAGTCCAGCATCCACTGAACGTCTACGATTACCCGATGGTTTATCCCTGGTGCGACTTGGCATTCACAGCCGGATTCACACGGACAAGGCGACTCGATCGGAGACTGTTCACCCTCGCCACACGGTTTGCTTTGGCTCTTTGAGCAACAACAATCGCAAGGATCCGTGATCGCAGCTTCAGCACTCACTGCATGCGCATCGCCACCCGCACAGCATACTGGGCAGGCGATCACACGAAGTGCGATAAACGATACGAGAAGCAGGCGAAACATTCGGAAACGCGTCCGGTTATTGCTTTTTCTAGAGTAGCGGTTGGAATCTAGCATAGGTTGAAAACAGCTTATCAGCAAGGCCGATGCCAAAATAAACAGAGTGGGTAGCGGAACTCGTTAAGAGTTTCGGTGGATGGTGCTTGAAGGGTCGAAAGTCTTGACGACTTCCGCTACGAGTTTTCCGCGAACCGCTCATCTTTAATCCCTAACCGCAACTTCCACTCCATCGCACTGCAATAAAGCACCGGTACGACCAGCATCGTCATGATCTCGATCGTCATGCCACCGAAGCTGGGGATGGCCATCGGCACCATGATGTCGCTGCCGCGACCGGTGGAGGTGAGGACTGGGATGAGTGCTAGCAGTGTGGTTGCCGTGGTCATCAAACACGGTCGTACGCGGCGCATCCCGGCGGTGACGGTGGCTTCGCGAGCGTGCTTGGCGTTTTCGATGTGATCCTTGCGGAAGCTCTCGTCGAGGTACGAAGCGATCACGACACCGTCATCACTGGCGATTCCGAACAAGGCAAGGAAGCCGACCCAGACGGCAACGCTTAGGTTGATTGTTTTGACTTGGAACAGCTCACGCATATTCGCGCCGAGCAAACTGAAATCGAGGAACCATTCGGTGTCGTACAACCACAGCATGATGAAGCCGCCCGCCCACGCGATCAGGATGCCACTGAAAACCAGCGATGTCGTGATGGCTGATTTGAACTGCATATACAGGATCAAGAAGATAATCCCCAGTGCTAGCGGCAGAACGATCGCTAGCGTTTTCTGCGATCGAATTTGGTTCTCATAGTTGCCCGCGAACGTGTACGTCACACCGGCTGGCAGCGTGAACTCGCCCGAGTCGATCTTCGATTGCAAGAACGCCTGAGCATCTTCGACCACATCGACCTCCGCTTCGCCAGGCTTCTTGTCGAACAGAACGTAACCGAGCAAGAAGGTGTCTTCGCTCTTGATGACCTGTGGGCCGCGTGTGTAGCGAATGTCGGCGAGTTGCCCGAGTGGAATCTGCGGCCCCATCGGGGTTGGGACCAATATTCGCTCGAGCGATTCGAGGTCGTCGCGCAACTCACGGGCGTAACGCACACGGACGGGGAATCGTTCGCGACCTTCAACAGTCGTTGTGATTTGCCGGCCGCCGATCGCGACTTCGATCACGTCCTGCACGCTGCGGATGTGCAGTCCGTAGCGTTTGATTGCATCACGGTCGATGTCGATTTCCAAGTACGGCTTGCCGACGATGCGGTCGGCGATGACGGCGGATGATTGAACGGTCGGAATTTGCTTCAGCAACGATTCCAGCTCCAAGGCAACCCGCTCGATCGTTTCTAGGTCAGGGCCTTTGACCTTCATTCCCATCGGCGCACGCATGCCGCTTTGCAGCATCACGATCCGAGCTGCGATTGGTTGCAGCTTGGGTGCCGAAGTCGTGCCGGGAATCTGGGCCGCTGTCGTGATTGCTTGCCAGATGTCATCCGGCGTGCGAACTTCGTCACGCCATTGTCGGAATGGACGACCATTGGAGTCGGGAATCAGCTTTCCCGATTCATCACGGACAAAATCGCCGGTTTCCTCGTCATAGCGGAAGTTCAGCCGATGGCCGTCTTCGTCCGATCTATATTCGGACTTGTAAGTGATGTAGGTCTCGATCATCGACACCGGAGCGGGATCGAGTGGCGTGTCGGCGCGGCCGATCTTGCCCACCACCGATTCGACCTCGGGGATCGAAACAAGCAATTGATTCTGCAACTGCAACACATCCATCGCTTCGCCGATCGAAGCGTGCGGCATCGTCGTTGGCATGTAGAGGAACGAGCCTTCATCAAGCGGCGGCATGAACTCTTTGCCGAGTCCCGGTAGGACGTTCGTTGCTGCTCGCCACGGTCGTGAGCCGCGAACGGACGCTTCGGATACGCCGACCAGCGATAGCGTCTTGGGCACGACGCCGAACACTATGTCGAATCCGAGCCACGCGGATCCACCGAAAAGCAAGATCGCTGTTGGCAGCGTCAAGAACGCGAGCTTGTGATTCAAACACCAGCGTAGGATCGGTTCGTACAGAAACCGTTGGAACAGCGTGAAGAATCCGAGAATGCCGCCAATCAAGCCGCCCACGAAAAGCAGGTTCAGCAGCAAGCCTTTCTGCGGCCCCAGCGGCAACCACTCTTGCGTCAGCAGCACACCCACGACCAACGCGGCAACGGCGCTGGCCCCGTAAGGTCCGTATCGCTGGAACCGTTCGGGGATGCGTTCTTCCCACAACTTGTAGGCGGACAATCCGATCAAGATTGCTCCCACCCACCAAGTCAACATCATTGACGCGGCGATGCCCAGGATCAGCAAGGCAAACCAAGCTCCCCGGCGCAGGCTTTTCGATTCGATTCGGCCGCCCATCAAGATATGCGCCGCCGGCGGAATGATGGTCAATGCGACAATCACTGACGCTGCCAACGCGAATGTCTTGGTGAACGCCAACGGCCGAAACAGTTTCCCTTCCGCACCGATCATCGTGAACACGGGCAGGAAGCTAACCACGGTGGTCGTCACGGCAGTCAACACCGCACCGGCAACCTCGTGCGCCGCTTTGAAGATCACCGTCAGCTTGTCATCTTCCGGCGCAGCTTCATCCAGGTATTTGAGAATATTCTCGGTAAGTATGATCCCCATGTCGACCATCGTCCCGATCGCGATCGCGATGCCCGACAGCGCAACGATGTTGGCATCGATCCCGAATGTTTTCATCGCGATGAAGCACATCAGCACGGCAAGCGGCAACAGCGCACTGATCAAAAACGAACTGCGCAGGTGAACGACCATCACCAAGATCACGATGATGGTGACCAAGATTTCTTCGACGAGTGCCGTGTTGAGCGTGCCAAGCGTTTCGTAGATCAAACCGGTTCGATCGTAGAACGGCACGACGGCGACTTGGCTGGTCGTGATCCAAGTGGGCCATTTGTCCTGCGACATGCCGCGAAGGTGTTTCACCCAAGCGTCGCTGCTGGTCGTCGCTCCGGTGATGGATTTAAGCCCGTTGCGATCCGCGTACAGGTCAACCTCGTCAGCGGTCGTTTTCTGGTAGTCGACCAACACCTTCGTCGGCAGGCCGGGCGATACCTCTTGGATTCGTTGTTTGATGTTTTTGATTGCTGCCAACGGGTTGTATCCGTAGCGCACCACCGCGACACCGCCAACCGCTTCCGCGCCGGCCTTGTCCAACGCACCACGCCGCAGCGCTGGCCCAAGCGACACGTGGGCAACGTCGGCGACCGTGATCGGCACGTTGTCGGTAACCTTCACGACCGTCTTCTCGATGTCTTCGATATTCTCGATGAAGCCAAGACCGCGGATCACGTATTCGGCTTTGTTTAGCTCGATCGTTCGAGCACCCACGTCCACATTCGTCATGCGAATCGACTCGAACACGCCTGCCAACGTCACGCCGGCGGCCCGCATCGTATCGGGATCGACGTCAATTTGGTACTCCTGAACGAAGCCGCCAATCGAGGCCACTTCGCTGATGCCTTCAGCCGACGTCAACGAATAGCGAACGTAGTAATCCTGGATCGTTCGCAACTCACGCAAATCCCAACCGCCGGTCGGGTTGCCATCCGGATCGCGGCCTTCGAGCGTGTAGAGAAAGATCTGCCCAAGTGCCGTGGCGTCAGGACCAAGTGTTGGCTGGATTCCATCCGGCAGCGTTCCAGCCGGCAGACTGTTTAGCTTCTCCAGCACACGAGTTCGCGACCAATAGAAGTCCGCGTCTTCGCCAAAGATGATGTAGATCGACGAGAACCCGAACATGGAATAGCTGCGGATCGTCTTGACCTCGGGGATGCCCAGCAGCGCAACAGTCAGTGGATAGCCGATCTGGTCCTCGACATCCTGCGGGCTGCGTCCCATCCACTTCGTGAACACAATCTGTTGGTTCTCGCCGATGTCGGGAATCGCGTCGACGGGAACGGGATCGCGAGGGAACGCGCCGGTGTCCCAGTCGAACGGCGCGACCATGACGCCCCAACCCAGCGTCGCAATCACTAGCAACAGGACGACCAGCTTGTTGGTCAGGCAGAACCAAATCAGCCGACCGAGCATCGTGCGTTTCGCGTTCTCAATGGATACATTGCTGTCAGTCATGTTGTATTGCATGGCCTACAACTTTTCGACTTTGTCGGCGCACTTCAGCATCGACGCGCCATAGTACGGATTACGAACCGCATCGTCGGTCTGAATCCACGATGCACCACGTCCCTCAAACGCCATCGGGCAATGAAGCTCATAAAGCGTTTCGTCAGTCGGCAGACCGAACATCCGCTCGAGGCTCAACATCTGTTCGGACAGCAACGCGAACCCGCTACGCAAGGCGGCGAGGTCGTTTGCCTTCTGCAATCTTGCAATGATCTCGGACAAGTCGCGTTTCTCTTTGCTCCACACCTCGGCCGCTTTGGCTTCGGAGACGATCGGCAGCAAGCCCGCCAATCGCTGATGCAACGGCTCAACCGCTCGCTTCGCGACTTCCAGATCGTCTGTCGCGAGTGCTTGACTAAGTTTCAAGTAGGGAGCGACAAAACCACTGAGTTGCTCAGCGACTTCAGGCGGAGCATCCATGTTCGCCATCGCCGGCATCTGCATTTCGTCGTGTGACATCGGCAACGGGAACTGAGCCTTCATCTGATCAATGTGCTGCCGAGTTAACGCGAAGACCCGATCGGCTTCACGCATGGAATTGACCTCGCGGCCTTCAGTGACATCGTTCCGCAATAGCATCGCGACCTCGGACCACTGCGGTCGCATTTGTGGGCCGATCAAGTCCGCCGGCACTGCCTCGACAGCTTTACCGAGTTGGTCATAGCCTTCGCGAATCTCTGCGAGGTTCGCAGCTTCAACTTTTTCTTGAATCGTTTTGTATTGCTCAACAACTCCTTGCATCGCATCCCGTACCGCTGGCACCAAGTTCATCGGACTCGCGTCCATCGTGACGCCGTCGTCTGCCTTTGGCATTTCCATGCCTCCGTGATTGTGCCCACCGCCGCCGCCACCTTGAGGCGTCATCATCGAAGGCTTCGCAGAAATCTGCAGCGCACTATCGAGTTTGAAGTTGCCATTGGTCACGACCAAGTCGCCTTCTTCGAGCCCCGACTTCACTAGGTAGAAGTCGCCGGCACGCGGACCGATCACAATCTCGCGACCTTCGTAAGTCGGCTTGTCCGCGTCGGGAATCTGGACGTACACAATCGCTCGCGTTCCCGTCAGCAACACAGCCTTCACCGGCACGATCAGCGGCTTCGCGGCACTCGTCGGCTCCGCCGTGACATAGCCAAGCGACTCGGCTCGCACCAACGGCATGCCGCAAATGTCACAATCGCCCGGTTGGTCTTTTATGATTTCCGGGTGCATCGGGCTGATCCACTTTCCCGCCAGCGAAGCGTTGAGCACTCGACCGCCCGCCGCGATGTCACTCTGCACGATTGCTCGCACGAACATTTCCGGTTTTAAGCGACCATCATCGTTCGGTACGTTGACTCGCACCTTCACCGTCCGAGTGTCTTCGTTTAGCACCGGGTCAATGAACGCGATTCGGCCGCGGAACAATTCGCCGGGATAAGCTTCTGTTGTGAACTCTACGTCCTGCCCGTACCGCAACCAAGCCAAGTCGGATTCGTAAGCATCCATCTGAACCCATAAGACCTTTAAGTCAGCGACAGTGTAGATGCGGTCGCCCGTTTGAACGCGGTCGCCTTCTTGCCTGTTCTTCGCAACCACGACACCGCCGACGGGCGAATAGATCGTGACCGTTTCGGAAGACTTGCCGCGTTGTTCGATGGTTTGAATCTGCTCCGTTGTCAAACCGAGCAAACGCAGCTTCTCACGCGCGGACTCGGCGAGATCGAGTGGTTCGATGAATCGTGAAGAATTCTGCGGTCGATCACGCTTGGTAACCGCCAACAGTTCTTCTTGTGCGGTGTAGAGTGACTCGCTGTAGATTTGCACCATGTGATCGCCTTTTTTGACTTCGACGCCGGTGAAGTCAACGAACATGCGTTCCAAGCGACCGGGAACCCACGCGGTGATGTGGGCGAGGCGAGTTTCGTCGTAGTCAACTTTGCCGACCATGCGAATTTCGGCCGTCACGTATTGCCGACGCACGGGACTCACTTGCACGTTCATCAGACTTTTGATTTCTGAACTGATCGAAACGGTGCGAACTCCGTCGGCCGACTCCCTGACCGGGACCAAGTCCATTCCGCAGATCGGACACTTGCCCGGACCATCGCGACGTATTTGAGGATGCATGCTGCAAGTCCAGATCGACGGCTTACTTTGCATTGCTTCCGAGTTCGCCGTAGCAGAAGTCGTGGAAACTTTCGGCTCATCCGAACTGCCGCTAAACCAAGATGCAACGAAGACACCGAGCAGCACAAACGCCACCGCTTGTGCAATCCAGAGTTTCCCGCGGTGTTGTTTGAAAAATTCGTTCATGAGTTCGCTTTAGGATTTGTCCAACCAGGTCACCAGCTTCGCCACTTCCTCTTGGTCGCGAACGCCAACGGCTGTGACGCTTCGAGTGCCTTGCTTCCAAGTTGCCGCGATGCTGGAATCGAGATCGACGAGACAGCAATCTTTGTCGCCGCACATCGCCATGCTCTGGCGGCGATCGCCAAACCAAGCCGTCTCTTCGTCGTCGTGTTCAAACAGAACCAGCGTCGACCCGTCACTTCGTTTGCAAACTGCCTTCACACAAGTGCAGCAAGGCATCTTCAACACGCTGGTCGACGCCAACGAATAGCCCTGGGGCAATCCACTCGAAACGATGGGACGATAGCCGACCAACTTTACTGCTCCGTCCGCGTCGACTTTTTCACCGTCGTACTTGGTAAGCAGCATCTGTTCCGCTCCGTCTGGATCGCTGGGCAATTTCTGCAAATAGTCGTCCATCACGCCCGCGAACTCGACCATGTGTTCAGCCGACATCGCTTCTTCGCCATCGTGCGAATGCATCGCCATTGCTCCTCCACTCCCCATCTCCTTCACTCCCCCTCTTTCTTCGCCGTACCACAGCCCTGCACCCAGCAGCACCAAAACGGACGCCGCCATCGACACCAGCCCAGCACCGTATGACGACTCGCGAACCCAAACGCTGAATCGTTTCGACAACGTCACCGGTTCGGCGGCCGTTGGAAGTTCACGCTCAATCCGCTGCCATAGATCAGACGGTTTTGCGGGCATAGGTGCCTGTGCGAAAGCCGACCCGAGTGACTTGAACGCACTCAACTCAGCCGCACACGATTCGCATGACTCAACGTGCTGAGTGACAGTTGCCACTTGTCCAGCCGACAGCTCGCCGTCGTGATAAGCCGACAGGTATGGCTGCACCGTTTTGCAATCATTGGTTGACATAACCCACTCATTCTCTGCGAGATGTTTCTGCTGATGTGGTTTTGGATGCCCGAAGCGGGCGTTTCTTCACGCATTTAGGTGAATTAGCAGAATTTTTTCGTTCCGCGTGAAGAAATCGCCCCCCCAAGCATCCAAATGCACGTCAATCGAAAAATCCGCCCTCCTCATCCACGAAGGCAAAACCCCATGCGACTCTCGAAATTTATCCCTTTCCTACTCGGCGGGATGCTCATCGTCGGCATTTACGGCTGCAACTCGCCCGAATCCGATCCTGTGACGCCACCCGCGACTCCCGCCAGCGACACGGCTGACGACCACGTTGACCATGCCGATCACGATCACGGCGACCAAGCCACCGCCGATGCCGATTCGCCTATGGCCAAGATGATGTCGGGTTTGAAAGAGTTATCGCCCCAAGATTACGAGTCCGCCATGGCCCAACACATGTGCCCCGTCAGCGGCGAAATGCTCGGCACCATGGGAGCCCCCGAGAAGGTCGACGTGAATGGCAAGTCCGTCTGGATTTGCTGCGACGGCTGTAAAGACAAACTCCTCGCCGACCCTGACAAGTACCTCGCCAAGCTCAAAAAGTAATCTTGCGTTCGCCGCTCAACCCCCTCACAAATTTCCAAGGCCAATCTCTATGAAACTTCGTATCCTCACCGCAATCGTCGCAGCCACGCTGCTCACGTCGCCCCAACTCTCGACTGCACAGGACACCCACGCCGCGCACGACCACGCGGCCGACGACCACGCTGGCCACAGCCACGCCGCCGCGGCAACTGGCCCACACGGCGGCACTGTGCAAACTGTTGGCGACAGCCGAGTCGAAACGGTGATCGCCGAAAAGGGAATCATGTTCATGATCCTCGGCCAGAACGATCAGCCCATCGCGCCACCGAATGCCACAGGCACACTGAAACTGCGAGTTGGCGAAGGTGAAAAGGAATACACCTACCAACTCAAAAAGCTCAAGAACCTCGCGATCGGCGTCGGCATCGACCTTTCCAAAGTCGTTGACCAACCGTTACACATGAATGTCGAGATTACCGACATCGGAAGCCAGCCTCTGGTCTTCCATACGATAGGAAAACTCGCCAGCGGTAAGCTCTCTGACGAACTCCTCATCATCCTCCAAGCCACGTGCCCCGTCAGCGGCCAACCGCTCGGCACCATGGGCAAGCCGCCCAAGGTCACGATCGGTAACAAGTCACTGTTCGTCTGCTGTGCGGGCTGCACCAAGAAAGTCGAAGCCTCACCCGACCAGTACCTCACCAAGTACTACACCGCCAAAGGTGAACAAGTCCGCGAGGGCGTTTTCAAATCCACGCTTGCCGACGCCGCGGCCATCGCCGCACAGAAAACCTGTCCGGTGATGGACGAACCGCTGGGCGGCATGGGCGTCCCAGGCAAGGTCAATGTCAACGGAAAAGCCGTCTACATCTGCTGCCCCGGCTGCGCCAAAAAGCTGGTCGCCGAACCAGACAAGTACCTCGCGGCCCTCAAAGCCAAAGGCATCGTGCCTCCGGCGTTTTAATTAGTGTTCAGTGCGAGCTCGACAGTAGCTTCACTTTTCAACGGTGTCACTGCTTACGATCTACTTCGGGACTTTGGCAGCTTGGCTCATCGCGGTAACCACCATAGTTTTTCGCGGAAGTACACTCTTGCATTGTTGCTGCTATTGAAAGACCGTGAACCGGCCGTCGTTGAGCTGGCGGACGTTGCCGACGGCAGGGTGGGTTTCGAGGAGTTCGGTGACTTGGGATATGTCGACGCGGGTGGGCGTATATCTCCCGGCGTTACAAACCCCTCTGATTTCGCGTGTTTCGCCGCTTTCGTCGGCCCGAGATTGTAGCAATCTGGCCCTTCGTTGCCTTTCCCCGTCAAACTGGCGAAGATTCGGTTTCGCTGTTCTGCTAAAATCGACGGAAAAAATACACACTGCCGTGACCAGACGTGTCACGGCTGGCTCGTAACCTTATCTCCAGGGAGGAGAGAACGATGTCAGACATTGAATGGACCGACGAGACCTGGAATCCGGTGACCGGATGTACCCAGATCAGCCCTGGTTGTGAGAATTGCTATGCCTTGCGAATGTCGCATCGTTTGCAGGCGATGGGTGTCGATAATTATCGCAACGCTTTCGAGCTAACGACTCACGATCACGTGCTGGAAAAGCCTCTGTCGTGGAAAAAACCACGTAAAGTGTTTGTCAACTCAATGAGCGACTTATTCCACCGCGATGTCCCCGTCGAGTTCATCGAACGGGTTTTTGACGTTTGTCGGCGGGCACACTGGCATCAATTTCAAATTCTCACTAAGCGATCACAGCGACTCGCTCGGGAAGCTGACCGCTTCGATTGGCCAGACAACGTTTGGATAGGGACCAGTGTCGAATCGCAAGACTACACCTTCCGGGTCGATCATTTGCGCCAGGTGCCCGCAGCAGTCCGGTTTATTTCGTTTGAGCCGCTGATCGGGCCGGTCGATCGAGTTGACCTGACCGGCATTGACTGGGCGATTGTTGGTGGAGAGAGCGGCCCCGGCTCTCGACCCTCGCATCCAGATTGGTTTCGCAAGTTGCGGAAACTGTGCGAAAAGCAGGATACCGCATTCTTCTTCAAACAGTACGGTGATTACGCGCCGGCACCGGAGGGAACGGCTGAGAAAAAAATTGTCAAAATAGGTCGCCAGGGCGATATCCGTGATCGAAGCGACAAGAAACCTAGAAAGACTGATGCAGCGGTGGTTCGGATGGGCAAAGGCAACGCGGGTCGAACGCTAGACGGTCAAACATGGGATGCTTATCCTGAAGTGGTTACCTAGCAAACCACAATCATTTGGAGGATCATATGGTCAAGTCACAAGACGCTTTCTCATGGAAGGATGGCCGAACACCGCTTTGTCCGGTCCATAGTCGCATCAAGCTGGAAATCCTCCGCGACTATCTGATGGCATACTTTCCGACCATCTCGCAAGAGAAGCGGATGGACTATGTGAACATCGAGCTGATTGACGCATTTGCTGGGGGTGGTGTGCTGATAGACGCCGAAACCAAAACTCCTATCAATGGTTCGCCAAAAGTGATGATTGGAGCGGTTCGTGATTCGGAGGCGGCAATAGCAGCGAAAAAGACAAAGCCATTCAGAATTAACGCGAGGTTTCACTTCTCTGATGCCGACCGTGACGCACACCTTCGTCTGAAGACCGATTTGGCCGACTCTCGCTACCGCGAAGATGTGGAGTCCGGAAAAATCCTGGTCGACAATTTGAAATTCGATCGGTTTCTTTCGGTGGTGCTTGAAAGGATCAAATCACGGCCGCGGCAGAAAGCGATCTTCTTTCTCGACCAATGTGGCTGGAACCAAGCAACACTACGTGACTGCAACCGAATTCTAAATCATCTTCCTAAAGCGGAGATCATTTGGAATATCAGCGTTGAATCTCTGGCGATGTTCGCTAACGACAAGGATGCGTTTCGTGTTGCAACGGACAAGTTTGGTGTCGATCTCGGCGACGCAATATCGGCCCGCGACAATGCTGTACGACTCAGTGATTGGCGAAAGTCGCTGGTCTCGCATTACTTGCACGAGATCAAACAAAACTGCGTCGCAAAATTTGTCAGTCCATTTATGGTCCAGCATTCCGGCTGGGGCTATTGGCTCTTGCATCTCAGTAACCACAAGGAGGCGAATGACGTAATGAAAGTCACTCATTGGCGACATCAAAACAATTCGCTGCATGAGGGATTTCCCGGCCTACGGATGCTTGAGTTTAACCGTGAAAACTGGAACCAATCGAGCATCTTCCGCTTCGATGCGGAAGCCAATCAAGCGACGCGAGAAGCCTTGTTCAACGAACTTGGCCCGCAGATTCGTAGACTGGGCGAAGCACCAACGGTTGGCCAACTTATTGAATCGGTAGCAAATGAAACACCAGCGGATAGACAGCGAATCATCGAGTCACTCGGCGAGCTGAAAGCTGAAAGTGCATGCCGCTTCATCGGTCCCGCCGGCGAGAAGAGAATTCACGTTCCCCAGACGCTCGACGATCGGATTGTTCTCTCAGAACATCGTCCGATGTTCTTGCCGGGAATGAATTGATCCGGTTACGATCTTGGCGATTTCCAGCTGATTGGGGTTTGTCGAACCGCATCACCGTGAAGCTAAACTGTTCCAAGGTGTGAAAACAGGCTGGGCTGTTCAGCAGATTGTACTCTTAAAATCTGCCGACGTAGCCGTCAATGTAGTTGGTGAACGCATCTACGTATTTCGCGTTTCGCTCAACGAAATCATTGAGGTTGCAAGCATGGATACCAGGCTCGGTATCTCGCCATGTCTCTCCTCCATCATACGAAATACTTCCACTTGCGATCGCCCCGTCCCGAATCGCAAGGCGAACCAAACCATACGTCAACCCATGAAGGTGCATCGCTTTCTCGTCGAGTTGCCAAGCTGCTCCGACTTGCTTTTGCATGTAGAAATTCTCCAGACCACCCGAAAGCGATTGGAAGAATACGTCTGGTGACTCAGGACAGGTGTCTCCGTCCCAAGCAACGAATCCCGAAAAAGCCTCTGAGGACTTTCCATCGCTTTGATTGACGACAATTTGCAACTTGGGCGAATAGCCAAAGTCGCCATTCTTCGCAATCGCATAGAGTGTCTCTGGAAGACAAAGGCAGTTGTAGATGTCCGCGAAAACGGAAGTAGTCTCAAGCTTGCCCCTGCTAAACAAAACATCGCACGCCAGCGTCCAATTCTCGTTTCCAAGCAACGCGCGTTGCGAGGACTTAACAGCATCGTCGAAATCAAGTTGATTCGACGACTTGAAAACTCGCATGAACTGCAACGCGTTTGCGCCTTCCATTCCGTGAATCATTTGCACGATTTGTTCATCGGAGTAAAAATCCGACGATGCAAGTTGTCCCTCTCTCAGTGTTTTTTTGGGTTTCCATCCCTGATGCAGCATTGCAGAGAAATGTTCGGGGCTACCGATACAGAACTCGTCTGCAATTGCTCCAAGTGTGCCCGACACGCGACCAAGTAGCTCTTCCTGCATCGCAAACTGAAGATCGAATCCCTCCTCGGCATCTTCGTTTTCCTCCATTACGAAATGCTCAAGCGGCTTTCTCAAATTGGGTGCAATCGCCGTCGGTACTAGGTAAACGCTGAAACGATGTATGACGGCAGGATGGTGTCCTTCGTACTCAAGCAATACTGTGATGAATCCACTAGCACCGTTTTCTTTGGCCGCTTCGATCACCCGCTGGGAAGCCGCATCGCGGTCATCTTTGTCCGCAAAAAGGAAGTTGCTATGGGTCCGAAATAGGTCCAGTGCCCCAGTAAGTTCTGGTACGACAACCTCGGCAACGACGGTCGGATTCCCTGAAGAATCGACCACCAACTCATATCCGCTCATTTGCATGTCCGCCCTTGCGCGAGACTCAGCAAATGGAACCAATAGCTCGTGCCATTCCGTAGAAATCACAAGGCATCGTACCTTGTGATCCGGCACTCCCATTTGGGCTCGACAAAGCGCAGCATATTTGAAAATTTCGTGGATCGCCTGCCGCGCAGAATTGTTGCTTCTTTTGAGCTCAATGATGACGAGCATGTCCGAAGCATCTCTTGCGAGAATGTCGACGAATCCTTTTCCGCCCCAAACGTTCGGAAGGTGATACTCTTGTTCAATCAAAGACAGCCCTGGCTCAATCATCTCAAGATTGGCAGCTAGTTTCTCCCGAATTGTTTTCTCAGTGGCGGTCAATTTTGTTTCCCTTCGCACATGTATGAATAGTCCGTTGTGATTCTAACATCGGCTGAGGGCAATGAGCAGTCGAGCTGCCAACGTTCAGTAGGGAATACCCGCAAGTGAATCTGAGTGTACCGACATGTGAATGTTCGCTGGAAACACGTCGGTCAACCCCCATCCCGCTACTCGCCGCAAAGACGGGACCGCAACGCCAATGCCGCCGAGGACTTCAAAGAGTCCCGAAACGTAAACAAAGCTAGTGGCCAAGGTAAATAGGAAGACATGATTTTCAGGTAGACAGAGCGCACCTCGTGGTTTGTAAATGGCATGGCGTTTTAATTTGAAAGTGGTCAGAATCCCAGCTGGCAGGTTTAATTCAGGCTAGCAAGGAGAGCTGGGATGGCACTTTCGAATGAAGATCGCAAACGGGCCTTGGAACTGGCTCGTGAATTTAGGAAAATCACGGGCGGACGGTTCAAGGCTGATGGGAAATCCAAGACCTTCGCCGAGATCGAAGACGAGGCCATCGAGATTGGCGATTTGATCACTTCCCTGGCGATCAATGAGGCCGCCGAGGATGCTCCCGACAAGCCAGCTCAGTGCCGCTGCCCCGAGTGTGGAGCGGTACCCAAGAAACGCGAGCCCGATGATGACGACGAACCGGTCGTCCTGCTGACCGATCGAGGAGAGGTCGATTTTGTTACTGAAGGCTACTATTGCCGGCGATGTCGCCGGTCTTTTTTTCCCCCAGCCCGCTGAACTGGGACTCCGCGTCGAAGCCACTGTCAGCCCACGCGTGGAACGAAAAATGGTCTACGCCGGGGGCAACTCGACCAGTTTCCAACAGGCACGCAAAGACCTTCAGAATTTGGCCGACTTGGAGATCAAAACCGAACGCGTCCGCCGAGCGACGACGCGCAACGGGAGAGATCGGCTCGCACTGATGCGTCTTCTTGAACAAGCGTTTTTAGACAAACCCATCCCCGAACAACTGCGCGGTGGACCAGCCGATCAAGAGGTTCCACCGATCGCAGTGGTGATGTGCGATGGCGGTCGGTATCAGCGTTTTGATCGCGGCGAGGCGAAGCCCGATTCGGGAAGCTTCTGGCGTGAAAGCCGTATCGCATGCTTGCTTTCGATGACCGCTGCAAGCTACGGTAATGATCCTCAATCGGCTCTGCCGGACTTTTTGAAAGACGTCAGCATTGCGAAGAAACTCGCGGAAATCGGGCAAGTTCCGGGCGATAATTCGATTCTTCCCAAAGAAGCCAATAGGGAGCAGGAGCTGCCTTGGGAGCGTGGCGAAATGCTCTCCAAAGAGATTGTCGCCAGCAGTCGTAACTGGAAAGAGTTCGGTTCCCAAGTGGCAAGCCAGGCCTGGTACCGCGGCTTCGGCAAAGCAACGCACAAGGTATTTGTCTCGGACGGTTCGTCGGCGATTGAAGAGCTTCAGACTTCCTGGTTTTCCGACTACACCAGCGTGCTGGACATCATGCACGCCCTTTCGTATTCGCTCGCAGCAGCTCGCGCGATTCACAGCGATCGAGAATCGGCTTGGCAGTGCTACCAACAGTTCGCGACATGGATTTGGCGAGGTGAGGTCGACCGCGTGATCGCTTCTCTTGCCGAGCATCAACAAGAACTGGGCGTTCCACCGTCGGGTGCAAGCGAGAGTGATCCCAAGGAAATCGTTCGACGATCCCACGTCTACTACAGCAATCATCGCGGTCGGATGAACTATCCCCTCTACCGTCGCAATGGCTATCCGTTGACCAGTTCGATCATGGAGTCGACGGTCAAGCAAGTCAGTCGCCGAGTCAAAGGGACTGAGAAGTTTTGGTCCAGCGAGGGTGGCGAAGCGGTGCTGCAACTACGTGGCGACTACCTAAGCGACAGCGAGCCAATGAATGCTCATTGGCAGCAAGCAATAGCCAACACCGACGGGTTCCGGGCCTACCGAGTGTCCGCATGATCACGCAAACCGCGAGGTGCGCTCAGGTAGACACCCGGCAGCACGAAGTGATCAACTCACGCGACGGTATACGTATCGCAGTGCCGTCGGTGAGGCAGTCGTTGGCGGGCTTCGCTGGTACCTAATGAAATTTGACTACACGAGCGGTCTCGATGGAACCGTGCATCGTGTTGCATCGCAGTTCCCATCGGCGATCGCACACGACGCCCACATTCAATTCATCGGCCGATGCGACAACGGCCGAGCAATCGAAGGCAAGATCCACAAAGTACTAAAAAAACGAGGCGGTCGGGTTGAAGGATCGCCGGGCAAAGAGTTGTACTGGACGACGGCCGATGAAGTCGCCGAATTGTTTGATGAGGCTTCGCGGTAGCCATGACCATGAACCAATCATTGTTTTCCGACGGAAAAAAACTTAGAGAAAGGGGATTGACGAAGTTATCAGCATGCGTGAATCTTTCAATGTGGACGTTGGTTGACGCCATCCCCACGCCGCTGTGATGGCGGTTTTTCTGCTCGCCGGGTCGATAGCCCGTATGCAGTTCGTTTGATTACGAGTTTGCCTGATGGCGACGAGGGAACGGTTCTCTTGTGTCCCCAAGGCCGACACTTTCTGCGCCCGCGTTCAATTGCAGGCGTCGGAGATGTCTCATGCCATTTAATCGCATCAACGGCTTCTATGTCGGAGCCTTCCAAATGCCGGAGAAACCTGAAATGACCATTGATGAGCGCAACGAAGAACTTAATGAAGCCCTGACTGCCCGGTTGGAGCAGTTGAAAGCGGTGATTGAGGATCAGGAAAATTAGTTCAAAGCAATGCGGCTGGCTTGCGACGCCATGCACGCCTACCGTTCCGAAGGAATGGAAGATGATCAACGCAATTGCATTGGTGAGATCAACTGGTACGTCGGCATGGTCAAGCTTAAGGGTGGTTGGCGGCTTTGTTATGCGAAAGATCACGAGCACTACAGCTGGCCCGGCGAGTCGATTTACTGGAAGCCACTGGTCGACTGCAGCATCGAAGAACGCATCGACGCCGTTCCGCACATCGGAGCGTTGCGCGAAGCGATTGTTAAATCGAAAGAATCGCTGGTCCCAGAACTCGAAAAAGCGATCGAAGCGGTCGCGAAGTTGACTAAATAACTGAGCGCCGCAACCGAGGTCAAAATTACACGAGATACTGATGCTGCAACTGAACGGATTTTCAATCGAGATTGCCGGCGGGTCGTTGACGGTACTGAAGTCGAAGATCGCACCGACGGACGTCAAGGAAACGCGACGTTCGCTCGGGGACGATTGGTTTACGATGTATCACGAAGGGCACCTCTATTCCCTTGCAAAGAACTCGAACACATCGGGCGGGCTTGGTGAGACGGAACTCTTGGTGATCTCCGACCACCTCGGGCTGCGTTTTGTAAAAGCCATGCTCGATCAGGCGATGCGAGCCGTCTTTGAAGCGTACGATCCTGTACGCGATCGCCCGTTTACCTTTCTGGCTCGCAATGTCGATCTTGTCGCGTTAGCTGCCGAGAATTTGGAAACGAGTTGAAAGGCTTGAGCTAAGGACTGATTGGACATGCGATTCTCTGGTAGCAAAAAAAGGAACGCCGCGACCGCCCCGAAGGGCGGCCACGACGTTCCGGTGGTCAGCGGCGTCGGTGGTGATCGCGTCTGCTTCGGCTGCGTCCGACGTTGTAGCCGTAGCCCTTGCGGCTGCCGGTGCGTTTGCCGGTTTTGTAAAACCACCATCCGACGAAGCCGATGATGAACCAACCTGCTAGTCCCTCCATTCGACCTCCGTACGAGAACGAGTTGGGGCTGAGTGCCTTGGTGAAAGCTTGTGCCCTGCTCGTTTCATTAGGAAGCGTCGTGGACGGTCCATTCGCCTGATAGCAGGTTTACGCTGGTGTCGGCGTCGGTTGGGATGTCGCGGAGCCAGCGTGTGAACTGATGGATCATGATCCCCGCTGCGATGCTTGCGGCATAGATCGTGCTTCGCGATGTGCAAGTTCCTTGCTGGGCTTCGGACGTGGCGAAGAGTGTTGAAGCGTAGTGGGCTTCGGCATCGCTGTCCGTGACGGATAGCACTCGCAGCACTTCGCCTAGCATCCGACCATCGGTCCAAAAACCAACACGCGATCGAATCGAACGCCAAATCGCTGTTCGCGCCACGATCGAGTCGACGCAACAGAACACCGCGTTGCCGATCTCTTGGCGCGGACGAAAACGATCTTCGAGCCGGGTGGCTTCGATGGTGGGGTCGATTTCGTTGATGGCTTGTGACGCGGCAAACGGCTTCGTCCATCCAACCTCGTGCTTTCGGTAGCCCTGCGTTGTCGTGTTGGACAAATCAACGCGATCGAAGTCGATCAATTGGATTCGCGGCGTTCCGATTGACGCGAGTTGCAACGCAACTTGTCGACCGATCGCGCCGACGCCGATCACCGTTGCGGTGACATCCGCCAACCGGTTCATGGGGACCAGTTGGCTTTGACGTTCAAAACGATTCTGAGCCGCGTTCAACTGACTGCCTCCAAAAGACTGTCGCTCCACCGATCCGCTGCTGAAGGAGCTTGCTCCCACCAGTCCGAGTCGTAAGACTCGGCAAACGGACGACGCGACGTAAACGGATCGTCGACGGTCACGTTGTCACAGTATTCGATAAACCACGCTTCGTGATCGGCTGCGGGGAACTCGAAGTCGAACTCGACACGAGACCGCAGGCGTCGTTCGGTGCCGGGGCCGACGTTGAAACGTGCTCGCGTGTAGGTGTTGCCTTCTACAGCGATGATGTGCATCACCGCCCAATTTACGCCTCCGAAACAACGCTCGAACGTTTCCTCATCCGTGCCGCTTGGGGACGGCGAAGCGCCCGGGTGCGTGTGAATCCAGATTCTGGCGAATTGCTCCGGTTGTCGTCCCATGTCGACCTGTTGGTCGAAGAAGTCCGCGACACTGTCGTCGTCAAATTCGACCGAGACGACCGAACAGACTTGTTCAACAAGTTGGATGTCTTCGACGAGTAGCAGATCGTCAGCGCTGGAGATGCCGAACCCCCCGACTTCGCTGGGGCCGACGTCACGCAGGTACAGTAGCTTTGCCATCGCATATGGCGTGAACCGCAGCGACCGTTTGTACGGTGTTGCGGCTTTCTTCTTCGCTCGCTTCGTTTTGTTTGCTGATGCAATCATCACAGGTTCCTTCAAAGAGACAGGTGTTACAGAAAGAATCGCCGCAGTCGTTGCACGACTTCAGGCACATTTGACAGACATCATCGCCACAGCAATCACAGGACGAGATGCACTCACTGCAAAACCGGTCGCCGCACGAATCGCACGATGTGCTGCAATCCAGGCAAAGTACAGTTTCACATTTACAGCAGCCAACGACTTCGTCTTGGTCGACGTTGTCGCCGCATGCTTTGCAACTGACTCCGTTCCAATCTTCGATTTGCACGTAGGCCGAATCGGGGTTGTAATTCCGAAGCACGTGATCGACGATGCAGAAGAAGTCATAGATGCGGCCCTCATCGAGGGCACGCCGGATCGCGTCGGAACCTTCCCCTTCACAAAGCGATTCGCCTTGCACGTGAGGATGGGTAACGCTGTGGTTGGATGATGGGTAGTTCGGTTCCACTGCGAGCACGTCGTAGGGCGACGTCTCTTTGATAAATTTCCAGTTCAAGAAAATCTCGAAACTTCCCAGTTCAACGTACTCCAGTGAGATACTTGATGTCCGAACCGTAATTCGCTGGTTTGCACGATCGATCGTCACGTGTTCAAACTCGCCGCGGAGCCCTTCGATGTCCCGATAGACGGACGTTTCCGTCGGTTCGAGATGCGGCTTGGTCTGGCGAGTCAAATTGTCGATGGCGTGAGTCGACCGCATTCGCAGAATGTCGAGTGCCCCACCCAGCCTGTCGGCGGAATCGTTCGCTGCGGCCTTCCAGTTCCTTGCATTGGCTAGTTCAAGCCGTCTTCGCCAGCGACGACACTGATTGAACGA